>CAJYJW010000001.1 GCA_913775025.1 uncultured Sphingomonas sp.
CACCGGAACGGTGCGGGCGATCTCGTCGCCTTCCCACACCGTCGCGCTACGGGGGCGAGTGGATTCGCCGCCGACGTCGATGATCGCGGCCCCGGCCGCCGCCATCGCGACGGCAGCCTCCGCCGCCCCCGCCGGATCGGTTTCGAAACGGCCGCCATCGGAAAAGCTGTCCGGCGTCATGTTGAGGATCGCCATCACCTGCGGCTGATCGAGCCGAACGGTGCGTTCCCCCAGCATAAGCGGCGGGCGGGCGGCGGCGATCCGCGCCACGATCCGCTTGGCGACCAGGCGCTGCGTCTCGGGCAACGCCTCCACGAACATCGGCAAGGCCGCGACCGGCACGAGATCCGTCCCGGCCCGCCGGCCATCGGCGACCAATATCGCCTCGACCGCGGAGAACCACAGCAGCCCGCCCGCCAGCCGCAGCACCTGCCCGTCCAGCCCGAACGGCGCATCGACGAAGCCGGTCGGCCGCAGATAGAGCCGCGCGTCCGGATGGCGCGCCGCCGCCTCGGCAATCATGCCCCGATGGCGGTCAGATGGCGCTGGCGCAACGCATCGATCGGGGTGAGCGCACCCGCCTCCTCATAATGCCAGAAGGTCCAGCCGTTGCACGATGGCGCCCCCTGCATGGTCGCCCCGATCTTGTGGATCGATCCGTTGGCATCCGCGCAGGCGATCGATCCGTCCGCGCGCACCTCGGCCACGAAGCGACGCTTGATGTCGGTCAGCATCGTACCGGGGGCGAGCATCCCAAGCTCCACGATCGTGCCGAAGGCGACGCGCGGGGCGGCGCGCTTTTCCGGCATCAGCATCATCGCGCTTTCATCCAGCGGTAGGGTGGAATCGATCCGTGCCTGCGCCACGGCGACATATTTGTCCTCCCGCTCGATCCCGATCCAGCGCCGCCGCAGCCGCCGGGCGACCGCCCCGGTTGTGCCCGTGCCGAAGAACGGATCGAGCACCACGTCCCCCGGCCGGGTGCAGGCCAGCAGCACGCGATAGAGCAGCGCCTCAGGCTTCTGTGTCGGGTGCGCCTTGTGGCCGTCGTCGTCCTTCAGCCGCTCCCCGCCCGAGCAGATCGGCAGCGACCAGTCCGACCGCATCTGGAGATCGTCGTTCAGCGCCTTCATCACGCGATAGTTGAAGCGGTAGCGCGCCTTTTCGCTCTTGCTGCACCAGATCATCGTTTCGTGCGCGTTGGTGAAGCGGGTGCCCTTGAAATTGGGCATCGGGTTGGTCTTGCGCCAGACGATGTCGTTCAGGATCCACCAGCCGGCATCCTGCAGGCTGGCGCCGACACGGAAGATGTTGTGATAGCTGCCGATCACCCAGATCGTGCCGTCATCCTTCAAGATACGATGCGCCTCGCGCAGCCAGTCGCGGGTGAAGCGATCATAGGCGGCGAAGGTGTCGAACTTGTCCCAATGATCGTCCACCGCATCCACCCGGCCGCCCTCGGGTCGGTAGAGATCGCCGCCGAGCTGAAGATTGTAGGGGGGATCGGCAAAGATCATGTCGACCGACTTGTCCGGCAGTCGCGCCATCGCCGCGATGCAATCGTCCTGAATGATCGTGTTGACCGGCAGATCATGCGGCACGGACACCACGAGCTTCGGGCGGGGCCGCGTACGCGTGCTTTTCAGAGTGTCGATCGGTTGGGTCGCGGCCATCGTCATATCCTGCTCGGTCAGGAAGCAGGGGTGAGTCCTCGGGAGTCCGCCGTCAAGCAAAAACCACGGATTCCTGCCGAGTCGCCACCGTTTGAAAGGTGCACCCACACATAAGGGACGCAAGGTATTGAGGTCTTTCGATCGACCGGACTCAACCGATGGTGGTGTGGCGGCGCGGACTCACAGGCCGAGAAAAAGCTGCGCGACCGGCGCGAAACTGCGCCGATGGAGGGGGGTCGGCCCAAGCCGGGTCAATGCCTCGCGATGATCGGCGGTGCCATAACCCTTGTTGCGTGCCCAGCCGTAACCGGGGTGGATCGCGTCCTGCTCCAGCATCATCCGGTCGCGCTCGTGCTTGGCGACGATCGAGGCGGCGGCGATCGACAGGCACAGCGCATCGCCCGAGACGATCGCCTGCGAGGGATGCCGCCAGCGTGGGCAGCGATTGCCGTCCACCAGAACCATCGCTGGCACGATGCCGGTCACGACCAGTGCGTCCACCGCGCGCTCCATCGCCAGCATCGTCGCCCAAAGGATATTGAGGCTGTCGATCTCGCCTACGTCCGCCACGCCTACGCCGACCACCGCCACCGTACGGATTTCGGCGGCCAGATCGGCGCGCGCGGTGGCGCCCAACTTTTTCGAATCGTTGATGCCTTTCGGCACGCGTCCACGATCCAGCACCACCGCCGCCGCCACCACCGGCCCGGCGAGGGGCCCCCGCCCCGCCTCGTCCACCCCGACAAGCGGCAGGGGGTGGGGATGTTCGAGATCGAAGCTGGGGCCGGGCATCGGCTGCTCCTAGCCGCAAGCCCTGATGCCCGCTAGCCGCCTGTCTTCGGGCTCCGGCCAGGATGACCGGCCGTCACCGGTCGAACGGCGCGCGCCCCAGCGCGTGGCCCATCGGCCCATGGCCCGCGCCATAGCCGGGCGCGGCGACCAGCGCCGCCCGCACATATAGCCGGGCGCGGGTGATCGCCTCGACAAGGGGCAAGCCCGCGCCAAGCCCGGCGGCGATACCGCTCGACAGCGTGCAGCCGGTGCCGTGGCTGTGACGCGTCTCGATCCGTGGGTCGCTCCATTCGGCAATGCCGCCGTCCCCGTCAAACAGCCGATCCGTGACGATATCGCCCGGCGCGTGTCCGCCCTTCACGAGAACGGCCGTCGCGGCACCGGGGGCGAGCGACAGCGCCGCGCCAGCGATCCCGGTCGAGTCAGCCGTCGATGCGCCAGGCACCAGTGCGGCCAATTCGGGCAGGTTCGGCGTGATGATCGTCGCGAGCCGGATCAACCGATCGAAAGCGGCGATCGTCGCCTCGTCCGCCAGCACCGATCCGCTGGTGGCGATCATCACCGGATCGAACACCACGGGCACGCCCGCCAGATCGGGCTGCGCCAGTCGATCCGCCACCGCCTCGGCCACGTCAGCCGATCCGATCATGCCGATCTTCACCGCATCGACGCCCAGGTCGGAGACCACCGCATCGATCTGCGCGATCACCGCTTTTGCGGGCAGCGGCCAGACGCCCGTGACGCCGAGCGTATTCTGCGCGGTGACGGCCGTGATGGCGGTCATCGCGTGGCCGCCCAGCATCGTCACCGTCTTGATGTCGGCTTGTATCCCGGCCCCGCCGCCCGAATCGGACCCCGCGATGATCAGGACGCGCGGGACGGCGCTCACGCCGCCGCCTTCACCGCGCCGCAGATGTCGTCCACCACCTGATTCACCAGCGCGGCGTCCTCGCCCTCCGCCATCACGCGGATCAGCGGCTCGGTGCCGGATTTGCGGATGACGAGGCGGCCGGTGCGATCCAGCCGCGCTTCGGCCTCGGCGATCACGGCCTTCACCCGCTCCTGCTCCAGCGGCGCGCCGCCGGCGAAGCGGACGTTCTTCAGGATCTGCGGCAACGGATCGAACAGATGGCATAACTCGCTCGCGCGCCGGCCGCTCTCAACCAGTTCGGCCAGCACCTGCAGCGCGGCGACGAGGCCGTCGCCAGTGGTGCCATGATCGGACAGGATGATGTGGCCCGATTGCTCGCCGCCGATGTTGAATCCTTCGGCGCGCATCGCCTCCACCACGTAGCGATCACCCACGGCCGTGCGGCGGAGAGACAGGCCCTGCCCGCCCAGATACCGTTCCAGCCCCAGATTGGACATGACGGTGGCCACGATCCCGCCGCCCTTCAGCAGCCCCCGCCTGCCCCACGCCCCGCCGATCAGCGCCATCAGCTGGTCGCCGTCGACGATACGGCCCTTCTCGTCCACCACGATCAGGCGGTCGGCGTCACCGTCCAGCGCGATGCCGATGTCGGCGCGCACCTCGATAACCTTGGCCTGCAATGCCGCCGGGTCGGTCGATCCGCAATGCGCGTTGATGTTGGTGCCGTCCGGCGACACGCCGAGGGAGATCACCTCCGCCCCCAGTTCCCATAGCGCGGCGGGCGCGACCTGATAGGCGGCACCGTTCGCGCAGTCGATCACAACGCGCAGGCCATCCAGCGTCAGATGTTCGGGAAAGGCCGATTTCGCGGCGTGGATGTAGCGGCCGCGCGCATCCTCCACCCGGCGGGCGCGGCCGATCGCCTCGGCGGCGACGGGGGGCGGGCCGGCGTCGATCAACGCCTCGATCGCCAGCTCATCCGTATCCGAGAGCTTGTATCCGTCCGGCCCGAACAGTTTGATGCCATTGTCGGCGAAGGGGTTGTGACTGGCGGAGATCATCACGCCGATATCGGCCCGCATCGATCGGGTGAGCATGGCGACGGCCGGGGTCGGCATCGGACCGACCATCACCACATCCATGCCAACCGAGGTGAAGCCGGCGACCAACGCCGACTCCACCATGTACCCGGAAAGCCGCGTGTCCTTGCCGATCACGACCCTGTGGCGATGCTGCCCGCGCGCGAAATGCGCGCCCGCCGCCTGCCCCACGCGCATCGCCATGCCCGCCGTCATTGGCGACTGGTTGGTGCGCCCGCGAATGCCGTCCGTTCCGAAATATCTGCGTGCCATGTCCGTTCCCGTGGTCGCGCCGTCGCGGGGCTTTTGCCCGCTGCAAGGTTAAGGGCGCGCTACAATGTTTCGCGCCGCGTGGCACCTTCGGAGGCGGGCGCGCCAATCGCCGCCTGTTCCCCGATCGCGCCCTCGCCCGCCAGCGCATGATCGGCGTTGGCCGGGTCCATGTGCATCCCCCGCCTCAGCAACGGCGAGAGCAGCAGAAGCAGTACACCGATCGCCACGCCCACCCAGCCGATCTTGCCGAAGATATCGGCATAGGTATCCAGCTGCGCGCGCGGATCGACCACCACGCCGCCCACGGTCGCGCCCGATGTCGCCTTGGCGATCAGGCCGGCCAGGGTATGGGCGAGGGCCGAGGACATGAACCACACCCCCATCATCAGCCCCACTACGCGGGGGACGGACAAGCGGGTGATCATCGACAGGCCGACGGGCGAGATACAGATCTCCCCCGTGGTGTGCAGCAAATAGGCAAGCGTCAGCCAGATCAGCGGCACGCGATAATCCGCCCCCGCGAAATGGGAGATACCCAGCACGAGGACGAGGAAACCGAGCCCAACCTGAATCAGCCCCAGGGCGAACTTGACCGGGGTGGAAGGCTCCAGCCCCCGCCTCCCCAGCCACGTCCATCCGGCGGCGAACACCGGCGCGAACAGGACGATGAAGGCAGGATTGAAGAACTGCGTCTGCGCCGCGTTGATCGCGAAGCCGCCCGCCACCGTCAGGTCGGTATTACGGTCGGCGTAAAGGGTCAGCGAGGAGCCGGCCTGCTCGAACAAGGTCCAGAAAAGCACGGAAAAGATCGTCAACACCAGCGCCACGATCATCCGCGATCGCTCGACCCCGCGCACCGCCGCCACCGACCATATGATCATGGCGAGGAAGATCGCCGGCGCGCCGATCGTCAGCGCGTCCGTCACGATATCGTCGCGCTGGACGAGGAACCACGCCGGCAGCAGCAGAATGAACCCGCCGACGTAGATCAGCCACTCCAGATTCAGCGGCCCCGCCACCTTGCGCCGCAGCGCCGCCGGCTCCGGCGGCTCGGCATGGCCCATCAGATATTTCTGGCCCCACAGGAAGGTGATGAGCCCCAGCAGCATGCCCACGCCCGCCAGACCAAAGCCCCACGACCAGCCATATTTGACCGCGAGATAGCCGCAGGCGGCGGTGGACAGGACCGAGCCGACGTTGATGCCCATGTAGAAGATGGTGAAGGCGCCGTCCCGCCGGGGATCGTCCTTGGCGTACAGCGCGCCGACGATGGTGGAGATATTCGCTTTCAGAAAGCCGACGCCGACGATGATCAGCGACAGGGAGAAGAACAGGATCTGCACGTACACGGGCTGCTGTTCGGTGCGAAAGGCATAGCCCCCCGCCTCGATCCGGTTCGGCAGGCCCGCCGCAGCCCCGCCCGCGATCTCCACCGCGCCGCCTTTCGAGGCGAGCGGCAGCGATGCGCCGCCGGGGGCGATGATCGCGAGCTTGCGTTCCGCCCCGCGTCCGTCCGCCGTCACCTCATAGCTGCGGCCGGCGACATCGATATATTGCTTCGATCCCGCCCCTTCGAACGCCATGCCGAAATGGCCGGCCACCAGCAGCAGCGCACCGATCGTCACCGCCTTGCGGCTGCCCAGCCAGCGATCCGCGACAAGGCCGCCCAGCACGGGGGCCAGATACACCAGGGAGGCATAAGCGGCATAGAGCCCCTGCGCCTCCTCGTCCCCGAACAGGAAATGCTGCGTCAGGTACAGCACCAGCAGCGCGCGCATGCCGTAGAAGGAGAAACGCTCCCACATTTCGGTGAGGAACAGGATGGCGAGGCCGCGGGGGTGGCCGAACAGTTCGGCCCGCCCTCCCGCGGCGGATACGGTCGTGGCCATGAACGGCAGGCTCCGGAAAGGTCATGCACCGGCGACGCCGGCCCTATTGCCGCGCAGACTAGCGGCTGGCCGCGCGCTGTGAAGAAGATTGTTGCGCGGGCATGACCGGTGCTACCCCCCCGCCCATGTTCAACGATCTCCAATCGCCTGCCGCCTATCTCGCCACGCGCCGTTCGGGCAAACCGCGCGACATGGTGGCGCCGGGGCCGAACCCCGCCCAGCTGGCCGACATTCTCACCATCGCCGCGCGCACGCCGGATCACGGCAAGCTTGCGCCATGGCGGTTCCTCGTCATTCCCGATGACCGGCGCGTCGCCTTTGCCGCATTGCTGCGGGAGGCGTATCTGGCCGGCAAGCCCGAAGCGGGCCGGCTCGAACTGGAGGCCGTCGACCAGTTCGCCACCCAGGCTCCCACGATCGTCGTCGTGATCTCGCAGCCGGCACACGCCAGCCACATTCCGATCTGGGAGCAGGAGCTTTCCGCCGGCGCGGTATGCATGAATCTGGAGCATGCGGCGCATGCGCTCGGCTTCGTAAGCGGCTGGCTGACCGGCTGGGCGGCCTATTCCCGCCATGTGGCGGAAGGCCTCGGCATCATGGACGGGCGGATCGCCGGCTTCATGTTCATCGGCACGCCCGCCCGCCCGCTGGACGAACGACCCCGCCCGGACATGACGGCGATCGTCAGCGCGTGGGAGGGGCCAGGCGCGGCTTGACGCGACGTACCGCCTTATAACAGTATGGCACCGTGATCGGCCCCGACCGCCCCGTCTATCTCTCCCTGCGAGATATCATCGCCGCCGCGATCCTGGAGGGGCGTTATCGGGATGGGGATCCGCTGCCATCCGTCCGCAGCTTCGCCGCCGAGCATGGCGCGAATCCGCTGACGGTGGCCAAGGCGTACCAGAGCTTTCAGGACGACGGCCTCGTCACCGTGCGGCGGGGGGTCGGCATGTTCGTGGCGGACGGTGCCACCGCCCGACTGCGGGTGAGCGAGCGACGAATGTTTCTCGACGTATATTGGCCGCAGATCGTCAGCCATATCCGCCGGCTCGATCTCGATCTCGCCGATCTCATGGAGCAGGTGGCGGCGGACTGAGCCGGCTTCCCGCTGACCCATATCCCGGCTAGACGCGCACCACCCCTGCATATCGATCGAGAGAGGGGGAGGCCCGCGCGTGAAGACTCAGACCCTATATCACGATGCGAACGCCGTCCGCGAAGCCGCCGCGCTGATCGCTAACGGCCTGCCGGTCGCGGTGGCGAGCGAGACGGTCTACGGCCTCGCCGCCGACGCGACGAACGGGACCGCCGTCGCGAGTATCTATGCAGCCAAGGGAAGGCCCTCCTTCAACCCCCTGATCGTGCACATTCTTTCACGGGACGAGGCAGCCAGCATCGCAGTATTCGATAGCGTGGCGGATCGTCTCGCCGCCGCTTTCTGGCCCGGTCCGCTCACCCTCGTTTTGCCCTTGCGCGCGCATGCGGGCATCGCATCGCTGGTGACGGCGGGCTTGTCCACGGTGGCGCTACGCGTGCCGGCGCACGCCGCGATGCGCGATCTTATCACAGCATGTGAAGTTCCGCTGGCGGCGCCGTCGGCGAATGCCAGCGGCACGATCAGCCCGACGACCGCCGCGCACGTCGCCCGCTCGCTCGATGGCCGCATCCCGCTGATCCTGAATAGCGGACGGACTGGTCACGGGCTGGAGTCCACCATCGTCAAAGTGGAGGACAGACGGCTTATAGTACTGCGCCCGGGCCCGATCACGGCGGAGGCGTTGGAACAGGCGGGCGGCCTGCCCTGCACCCTGCCCGATGACAGCCACATCGTGGCGCCGGGCCAGTTGGCGAGCCACTATGCGCCGCGCCAGCCCGTCCGCCTCAACGCGACCCACGCCATGCCGGGTGAATGGCTGATTGGTTTCGCCTCGGTACAGGGGGATGCGACCCTTTCGCGGACCGGGGATCTCGCGGAGGCGGCCGCCAATCTGTTCGCCGCTCTGCATGAGGCGGATGGATCGGCGCGTACAGGCATTGCGGTGGCGCCGGTGCCACGATCGGGGCTGGGGATCGCGATCAACGACCGGCTGCAACGCGCCGCCGCACCCCGGTGACGTTCCGCACCGCCGCGGAGTGCCGGCGGCGCGGAGGAGATGTCAGGCGGTGGCCTTCAGGCGATCCGCATAACCCTTCCTCAGCTTTTGCAGCTTCGGCGGGATCACCGCGAGGCAATAGGGGTTGGACTGCCCTTCGCCCTGCCAATATTCCTGATGATAATCCTCAGCCGGATACCATTCGGCCAATGGCTCGATCGTCGTTACGATCGGGCGCGGATGCGCGGCGGACGCCCGCTCGATCGCCTTGGCGGCGGCTGCTTCCTGATCGGGCGAATGGGGGAAGATGGCGGAACGATATTGCGTTCCGACATCATTACCCTGACGGTTCAGCGTCGTCGGATCATGCGTGTGGAAGAAGATGTCGAGCAGTTCGTCGTAGCCGATCACGTCGGGATCGAAGGTGATGCGGATCGCCTCGGCATGGCCGGTGCCGCCGCCGCACACCTGCTTGTAGGTAGGGTTGGCCACGGTGCCGCCGATATACCCGCTCTCTACGTGTGAAACGCCCTCGATATCGTTGAACACCGCCTCGGTGCACCAGAAGCAGCCACCGGCGAACGTCGCTATTTCCTGCGCCATTCCAATCTCCTTTATGTCGGACAGGAGATAAGGGCCGGCACCGGGCTTTCAATCGCGGCTGGCAGGATGCACGGGCGGCCCCATATTCCCGGAATGGCCAATAATTTCATCCGCGTCGTCGATCTTGAAACCACGGGATCGCGCCCCCCTGCACATGACGTATGTGAGATTGGCTGGCAGGATGTGGCATTAACGCCCGTAGGTCGCTGGGAAATCACCGACAGCCGCGGCGCTCGCTTCGTGCATCCCGGCCGCGCCATCCCGCCCGTCACGCAGGCCGTGCATCATATTCGCGACGAGGATGTGGCGGACGCCCCTTATTGGCGCGATATCGCCCCTAGCATCCTCCGGCCAAGCGATCGTCCGATCGCGCTTGCCGCGCATCGCGCCACCTTCGAGCAGCGTTTCTGCACGCCACCGCTGACCGGCGGGGCGCAATGGATCTGTACCTGGAAGTGCGCGCTCCGGCTGTGGCCGGACAGCCCGTCCTTCTCCAATCAGGTGTTGCGCTACTGGCGGCGGCCGCGCGGGCTCGATCATGAGACGGGACTGCCCGCCCATCGCGCCTTCCCCGATGCCTATGTGACCGCGCATCACCTGCGCGACATGCTCGCCGCCGCAAGCGTGGGGCAGCTGCTTGCCTGGAGCGCCGAGCCGGGGCTGCTGGCGCGAGTGCCTGCCGGACCGGACCGGGGCAAGCCCTGGCGCGATCTAGACATGGCGACCCTTACCCGCTTTTCCGGCGATCGGGATGAGGATATCCGCTTCTCCGCCAATCATGAGATCGCCCGCCGGGACGGGGCGGGACAAGCCGCCGCCACACTCCCACGCCAGCCGAGCCTGCTCTGAAGCATAGGCACGGCTTATCGCACGAGGCTTGACGACCGGGGGAGATGTTGGGAACATAAGGAGAACAAAAGAGTCGTCCCCCTTATGACCTCCTTGGCTTTTCCCGATCGCCTTTCCGCGTTGCGCGAGCAGGTACAGGCGATTTCCGCCACCACGCGGCGCGGTCGGCCGGTGCTGCCGTTCGGGGTGGCCGAGATCGACGACAGGCTGGCCGACAAGGGGCTGTGCACCACCGGCCTGCATGAGATCAGCGGCGCCACCTGCAACATCTCCGACGATGTGGCCGCCACCCTGTTCATCGCCGGCATCGCCGCGCGTGCCGGCGGGCGGCAGGCCAATATGCTCTGGGCGTTCGGCACGCGCGATCTGTTCGCTCCCGGCCTGGCGCAGGCCGGGCTCGGCCCCAACCGCCTGATCCATGCCGAGGCGGGGCGTGATTCCGATATATTGGCGGTGATGGAGGAGGGGCTGCGCCACGGCGGCCTGCGCGCGGTGATCGGCGAGGTCGGCCGTATCGGCATGACCGCCACCCGCCGCCTCCAGCTCGCCGCCGAGGAGGGCGGCACCATCGCCTTGCTGCTGCGCCGCTGGCGGCGTGGCCATGCCGACCCGCTGGCCGAACCCTCGGCCGCGCTTACCCGCTGGCGTATCGCCTCCTTGCCCTCCGAGCCGCTGCCGGTCGAGGGGATCGGGCGCGCGCGCTGGCGGCTCGATCTCGTCCGCCAACGCGGTGGCGAGCCCTTTTCCTGCGTGATGGGAGGATGCGATGCCAAGGGTCGCCTCGCTCTACCTGCCGAATCTGGCGATCGACCGTTTGCGGATCGCGGATCGCGCCGCGCGGCGTAAGGCACCGGGGGGTATCATCCCCCCCGCCCCGCCGCCCGTGGCCGATCCCGTTCCCGATCCGCAGGACGACCCGACCGCATGCTCCGTCCCCCGCGGCGGCGGCTGGCGGCCCGGTGCGCGCTGGGCGCGCGAGGAGGAGGCTGCGGCGGAGGGCGATGCGTGGCTGGCCTATCGCCGCCGCAAGGCGCAGGCGCACGCCGCCCTCGCAAGCGAGATCGCGGAACTGCCGCTGCATCAGCGCCCGCCGATGCGCGAACTCGGCCGCCGGAGCGAGGCGGCCGACAACCCTTTCCGCACCCTGCCGCCTGAAGCCTTGCCCTGTCACCCCATGCCGCCAGGCGCGGGGGGTGACCAGGGCGTGCTGATGAGGGGGACGGACGCCGATTGTCTCCGTCCTGTATCCGGCTTTGATCATGCGGCATCCGGCCGGTTCACTGGAGGCGGACATGGCCCGGCACTTGGCCGGACGCTATCGACGGCGGGGTCATGCCATGTCGATACGGCACCATGCGTCGTCGTGTCAGCGCCTGTCGACGCATCTTTACGAAACGTCGCTCTCCCGCAGAAACTCATGGAAAGTCAGCCCGCAACCCAGGGTTTGGCCCGTTGCCCGATCGCCCGATCGCCCGAAGGGCACGCATCCCCGCACCGCCCTGCGAGACTGATGCTGGTAAACCCCGGCATCGATATGCCGCTGGCCGATCCTGCTCGAACATGCATCTTGCCCGAGCGGGATCCGTCTGCCGTCATGTGCAGCGGCCTCGCAAACATCGCCTGCCAGCCTTCCATAACCGAGGAGGAGGGGAAGTCCCGATGCGGTGGTTTCAGACGGCCTAGCCCCGCATCGCATCATTCTTCACCCTATACATCGGTATATGCAGGCGTGATCGCACGTCAGCCATGCGATGCCGCAACCATGCGCTCCATGAACCGGGGGTCGGATTCTGCCTGCCCATCGCTTCCCGACTCCACGATTGCGGTCGTTGAACAGGAACAGGCGGCGGGGCGGATCGGCCACATTCCCGCCGCCAATGTAGTGCGAGAAAACATTGGGTTTCGCCACATCAAGGTCGTCCGAATAAGCGATGCAACGTCCGCATCGCATGCGGCGGGCGTATCTGCCCGACTGGACGCGGGATCGGACGGAACGGCCGCACCCGATGCCGGCAGCGGTCATGCCTTGTCCGCGCGATGGTCTCTTCCCCGTTTGTCCGGGGGAAGGCATCCTTCCAACCCTGTGGCGCCGCGGTCCAAGCATAAGCGCATGCGACATCCGCCCGACGATATGCCCCACCCCCCCGGCGCATTGGAAAATACCCCTGCCCCCCTCGTCACGGCGGAGCGGCGCGGGCAGCGGATGACGGTAGCGGCCGCCTGCCCCGCCGCCGCCGCGCTCGGCCTCGCGCCCGGCATGGCGTTAGCGCAGGCACGGGCGCTGGTGCCGGGGCTGGATGTGCGGGACGCGGATCCGGCGGGCGACATGGCGCTGCTGGAACGGCTGGCGCAGCGTGCGATACGGCGGTGGACGCCCACCGCCGCCGTATCGCAGGGGCGGGACGGGCTGTGGTTGGACATCACCGGCGTCGCCCATCTATTCGGCGGAGAGGCAGTGATGGCGCGGCGCATCCTGCGCGTCTGCATGCGTGCCGGCTATACCGCGCGCATCGCGGTGGCGGGCACCACCGGGGCGGCGCATGCGCTGGCGCGCTATCGGCCGGGACCGCTCACCCTCTGTCCGTCCGGCCGCGAGGCGGAGGCGCTGGCCCCGCTGCCGCCGGCCGCGCTGCGGCTGGAACCGCGTCAGGTGGATGCCGCCCGCCGGCTGGGCCTCGACACCATCGGCGCGCTGATCGCCTCGCCCCGCGCGCCGCTCGGGCGGCGGTTCGGGGCGAGCCTGTTGACCCGCATCGATCAGGCGATCGGACGGCAAGGCGAACCGATCGAGCCGATCGCCATCTTCGCCGCGCCAAGCGTGCTGCTGCGCTTCGTCGAGCCGATCGCCACGGCGGAAGCGATCGCCACCGCGCTCGGCCATGCGATGGCGCGGCTGGTGGCGGAGCTGGCGGCGCGCGGGCTGGGCGCGCGGATGATGCGGCTCGCCTGCCTGCGGGTGGACGGCGCGGAACAGGCGATCGACGCCGGCACCGCCCGCGCCACGCGCGAAGCCGATCACCTGCTGCGCCTGCTGACCATGCGGATCGAAACGATCGAGCCCGGCTTCGGCATAGAAGCGGTCCGCCTCACCGCCATCCGCACCGAACCGCTCGGGGCGCAGGCGATCGACGGCGGGCTGGGCGGGGATCCGCCATCGCCCGATCTCGCCCCGCTGGTCGATCGCATCGCCGGCCGCATCGGCGCGGGCAGGCTCTATCGCATCGGCGCCGTGGAAAGCGACGTGCCGGAGCGGTGCGTCCGCCCCGCCCCGCCCCTTGCCACCGTGGCGGAATGGCCGCTCGGCTGGGCGCGGCCGGCGCGGCTGCTCGCCCGGCCCGAACGGCTGGAGCATGTGATGGCCGAGCTGCCCGACCAGCCGCCGAAGCGGTTCACCTGGCGCGGCGTCCCTCATGTCGTGCTGCGGGGGGACGGGCCGGAACGCATCCACGGCGAATGGTGGCGTCGTTCCGGCGAAGCGGATGCGGTGCGCGACTATTTTCAGGTGGAGGATGAGGCGGGTGCCCGCTTCTGGCTCTATCGGCGCGGCGACGGCCTCGATCCACGCACGGGCGACCTCAGTTGGCATCTGCACGGCGTGTTCGGATGATGCGGAACATTGCCCCATCCGGTCGCCAGCGATGACCTATTGCGAGCTACAGGTCACGACGCATTACAGCTTCCTGCGCGGCGTCTCCTCCTGCGACGAACTGTTCGCGGCGGCGAAGCTGCTGGGCCTGCCGGCGCTCGGCATCGTCGATCGCAATTCGGTGGCGGGGGTGGTGCGCGCGATGGCGGCGGCGCGCGATACGGGAATGCGGATGGTGGCGGGCTGCCGCCTCGATCTCGTCTGCGGCGCATCGCTGCTCGTCTGGCCCGAGGATCGTGGCGGGTGGAGCCGCCTCACCCGCCTCCTCACCATCGGCAAAGCGCGGGCGGAACGCAGGCATGGCGAGAAGGGCCAGTGTTTCCTCCATTGGGAGGACGTGGCGGGGTGGAGCGCGGGCCTCGTCGCAGCACTCGTTCCCGATCTGCCGGACCAGACGTGCGAGGGCAGCCTCGCGCTGATGCGCGACATCTTCGGCGATCGTGCGCATGTCGCCCTCACCCACCGCCGCCGCCCGGGCGATGCATTGCGCCTCCACCGCCTGGATATGTTGGGACGCGCCCATGGCGTCACGCCGCTGGCGACCGGCGACATACTCTATCACACGCCGGACAAGCGGATGCTGCAGGATGTGGTGACGGCGATCCGCAACAAATGCACGATCGACGATCTCGGCTTCGCGCGCGAACGCCATGCCGATCGCCACCTGAAGGGACCGGGCGAGATGGCGCGCCGCTTCGCCCGCTGGCCCGAGGCGGTGGCGGCGACGGCGGCGATAACCGAACGCTGCACCTTCGCGCTCACCCAGCTCGACTACCAATATCCCGACGAGCTGGTGATGACCGGCCGCGATCCGCAGGATGCGCTGGAGAGGCTAACCGCAAGCGCGCTGACGCATCGCTTCCCCGATGCGACCCCCGACTATGCCGCCCTGTTGAAGCATGAGCTGGGGCTGGTCGGCCAGTTCGGCTACGCGCCCTATTTCCTCACCGTTAACTCGATCGTGCAGTTCGCACGTAGCCAGGGCATCCTGTGCCAAGGCCGTGGAAGTGCTGCCAATTCCATGATCTGCTACGTGCTCGGCATCACCTCCATTGATCCGGTCGAGCATAAGCTGCTGTTCGAGCGCTTCATATCCGGTGAGAGGAAGGAGCCGCCCGACATCGACGTCGATTTCGAGCATGAACGGCGCGAGGAGGTGATCCAGTGGATCTACGACACCTATGGCCACGATCATGCCGCGCTCACCGCCGTCGTCAGCCGCTTTCGTGCGCGGGGGGCGGTGCGCGAGGTGGGCAAGGCGCTGGGCCTGCCGGAGGATATGACCGGGGCGCTCGCCGGGCAGGTATGGGGCTGGTCCACCGAGGGCGTGGGCGAACGGCATGTCGAGCAGCTTCACCTCAACGCCGCCGATCCACGCCTTGCGTTGACGCTCGAACTGGCGAAGCAACTGATCGGCACGCCCCGCCATCTGTCGCAACACCCCGGCGGCTTCGTTCTTACGCGCGCACGGCTGGACGAGCTGGTGCCGATCGAGCCGGCGGCGATGGTGGATCGCCGCGTAATCGAGTGGGAGAAGGAGGATATCGAGGCGCTGGGTTTCATGAAGGTCGATATCCTTGGCCTGGGGATGCTCGGCTGCATGCGGCGCGCGTTCGATCTTCTATCGGATCACAAGGGCTTGAGGCTAGATCTTGCCTCTGAGCAGATGCAAAAAGACTGCCCGGAAACCTTCGACATGATCGCGAAGGCCGATACGCTCGGCGTCTTCCAGATCGAAAGCCGGGCGCAGATGTCGATGCTGCCGCGGCTGAAGCCCAAGGAGTTCTACGATATCGTCATCCAGGTCGCGATCGTGCGGCCGGGGCCGATCCAGGGCGACATGGTGCACCCCTATCTCCGCCGCCGCGAAGGCAAGGAGCAGCCCGAATATCCCAAACCCGAACTGGAAGCGGTGCTGAAGCGCACCTATGGCGTGCCGCTGTTCCAGGAACAGGCGATGAAGGTGGCGATCGTCGGCGCGGGCTTCACTCCGGCCGAGGCGGATCAGCTGCGCCGCGCGATGGCGACGTTCAAGTTCACCGGCGGCGTCGGCCATTTCCGCACCAAGATGATCGATGGCATGATCGCCAACGGATATGCGCCTGACTTCGCGGAGCGAACCTTCCGCCAGATCGAGGGGTTCGGCAGCTACGGCTTTCCCGAAAGCCATGCCGCCAGCTTCGCCAAGATCGCCTACGCCTCCTCGTGGATGAAGTGCCACCATCCCGACATCTTCTGCGCAGCGCTGCTGAACGCGCAGCCGATGGGTTTCTATGCGCCCGCGCAGATCGTGCGCGACGCGCGCGAGCATGGCGTGGTGGTACGCCCCGTCGACGTCAACGCCAGCCGCTGGGATTGCACGATAGAGGAACAGACCGGCTGCTGGCGCGCGGTGCGGCTGGGCCTGCGGATGGTGCGCGGCCTTTCCAACGCGGATGGCGCGAAGATCGCGAGCGCGCGGGGGGATCTGCCCTATGTCACGCCGGAGGATCTGTGGGCGCGCAGCGGCATATCCCCCGCCGCAATGGAAAAGCTGGCCGATGCCGATGCATTCGGCGCGATCAAGCTTTCGCGGCGGCAGGCGTTGTGGAAGGTGCGCGGCCTCGCCCCCGCCCCGCTGCCCCTGTTCGCCGCCGCCGACGCGCGCGAGCAGGCGGGCGAACCAGACGTACCGCTCCGCGAGATGACGGAGGGGCGCGAGGTGGTGGAGGATTATCGCGCGGTGCAGCTTTCGCTGCGCGCGCATCCGCTTGCCTTCCTGCGCGGCGATCTCGCGCGGCGCGGCATCGTGACGGCCAAGGCGCTGGAAGGGATCAGGGATGGCCGTCATGTGGAGGTGGCGGGCATCATCCTCGTCCGCCAGAAACCAGGTTCGGCAAAGGGCGTACTGTTCATCACGGTCGAGGACGAGACCGGCATCGCCAACGGCATCCTCTGGCCCGACCGGTTCGAGGCGCAACGCCGCACCGTGCTCGCCTCCGCGATGGTCGGCCTGCGCGGGCGCGTTCAGCGCGAGGGGCAGGTGATCCACATCATCACGGACAAGGTGGTGGATTACACCCCGCTTCTCCGCACGGTGGGCGAGATGGACTTCCCGCACCGCCCCGGCCCGGGTGACGGCGCAACGCACCCCGGCGCGCCCGATCGCGGCGATCCGGGATGGACGCCCAAGGTGTTCGACAGCTTCCACCGCGCCTTCGCCGACGGGGCGGATCCGGAGGACGTGATCCGTCAGAAATCGCGCGACTTCCATTGAACGGGCAAGGCTTGGCCGGGGACCAAACTATGATTACCCCCACCCGATGCAGATCCGCCCCGCCACCAACGCCGATCATCCGGCGATCGCCGCGATCATCCTGCCCGTGATCCATGCGGGCGCCACCTACGCGCTGGACCCGGCGACGAAGGTCTCGCGATCCGGGCCGGTCCAATAGGCCACCGCCGTCGCCGCATCCCTCGCCGGGTCCAGCGCGGAGGTGGCGCCCGCATGGATCACGGGCCGGATGATCGCGGCGATCGCCGGATGATC
>CAJYJW010000002.1 GCA_913775025.1 uncultured Sphingomonas sp.
CGCTGACCGCGCGCGCCTCCTCGCCCAGGGCGCGCAGCGTCTCGCCCAACCGCTCGGCACCGCTCTGCCCCTGATGGTTGATCCCGGCGAACGCCTCGTCGAACGCGGCGACGCGGCCCTTGATCGAATCGACGAGGGCCTGCCCCGTCGCGTCATGCTCGGCCAGCCGGCTGCCCAATATGTCGGCGGCGGTGCGGGCGGCCTCGATACGCGCCTCGATCGCCGCGCCGGCGTCCGCGCCGACGCGATCGAAGGCGACGCGGCCCTGTTCGACGATATCGAGCAGACGCGCGGCCTGCGCCTCCACGCTCGCCCGCGTCGCCTCCACCGCCTCGTTCGTCCGGCCGAGTGCCGTATCGACGGTGCGTGCGATGCCATCGGCCGCCGCGTCGATCCGCTCGCCCGCGGCGCCGCTCAGGCTTTCGAGCCGGGCGAGGTGCGCGCCGAGCCGCTGTGCCGCCCCGCCAGCCACCTCGTCCGCGTCGCGCGCCTCGGTCGTCAGACGGGAGAGTTCGCCCGAAAGCGCCGCGACCCGCTGTTCGGCATCGCGGCCGGTATCGCCGATCCGTGCCGCCAGCGTCTCGACCTGCGCCTCCAGCTTGGGCAGATCGGTGATGACGACGCCGAGATCGGAGAACAGGCCGGAGGCGCTCTCCTCCAGCCGCTCGGACTGTTTGGCCAGTGCCTGCGTCTCGCGCTGCATCGTCGCGCCGATCTCGGCCAGCCGCAGCGACGCATCCTCGCCTAGCGTGACGAGCGAATGCGCCTGCTCGGCGACCGCCTTGCGATCGTCCTCGATCCGCGCGGCGAGCCTCGCGACGGTCGCTTCCAGCGCGTTCGCCTCCGCGCGCATCGCCGCCGCCGTCTGGCCGAATCGTTGCGCCTCCCGCCGGCTGGTGCGCTGGACCAGCAGGTAGGCGATGCCGATCAGCGCCAGCGGACCGCTGGCAAGCGAGACCTGCGCCGCCAGCGCCGCCACCGGCTGCGCCTCCGCCTGAAGGCCGGTAACGACCGCCGCCAGCCACAGAAGCGCCAGTACGATGCAGACGATCGCCGCAATGCGCTGGCCGGGCGGCGCCGGGACGGGTTCCGGGTCAGGCACCGCCGCCGGGGGCGGTGCCTGCGCGGGTTGGGACCCGAGCGGCGGTGCGCCGCGCTGAATAGCTTCCAGCAGCGCGCGATGCTCGCGCCATTGCTCGGTCGATCGTGCCCCCGTCGTCATGGCATCAGGGCATAGCAGCTTTGCCCTCGCGCGGAAGGGGCCAGCCAACCGTTCGACGCAGAGCCACAGGATAGCATCTACAGGCCAAACCTGAGCGACGGCTTTGCAAGCCGCCCCGCTCCGGCCTATCGCCATGCTCATGAAAGGTGCGTCATGGCGCTGGCCGCGCTGATTTCCGCCATGCAGGCGGTGGACGAAACGGGCGACGCCTTGCGCGCCACCCTGCCGCTCGCCGGGGGCACGCTGGTGGAGCATCAGGCGCGGCTGGCGGTGGCGGCGGGCGCCGGGGCCGTCGTCATCCTGGTGGAGCGCCTGCCCGCCGCCCTCACCGCCGCTGTCGACCGGTTGCGCCGCGAGGGCCTGCGCGTCGAGATTGCCCGTGGCCTTTCCGATGCGGTCGATCGCATCCATCCGGACGAATCGCTGCTGATGCTGGCGGACGGCTGCATCACCGATCCATCCGTGGTCCAGCGGATCGCGGATGCCGGCGTGCCTGCCATCCTCACCGTGCCCGACGATGCGGATCATGCCCCGTTCGAGCGGATCGACGCCGTCGTACGCTGGGGCGGCCTGCTGCTGACCGACGGCGCGCGCCTGCGGCAGACGGCGGCGATGCTCGGCGAATGGGATCTGGAATCCACCATATTGCGGCGCGCGGTGCAGGAGGGTGCCGTCCGCATCCCAGCCTATGAGGAGGGCGCGGCGCTCGTCGCCATAGCGCGCGGGGCGGCCGATCTCGAATCGCTCGACCGCGCGGTGATCGCGGCCGCGCGGGGGCCGGCGGCGGATTGGCCGGCGCGCTATCTGTTCCCCCCGATCGTCGACCTCGCCGCATTGATGCTGGCGCGGCGCGGGGCGGAACCCCACTGGCTGGCGGCGTCGGCGGCAGGTAGCGCGCTGCTCTCGCTGCCCTTCGCGCTGTACGGGCTGCGCTGGCCGGCGCTGGCCCTCCTGCTGCTCTCAGGGCCGCTCCTCGCCATCGCCGGGCGGCTCGCGGCGGTGCGGCTGGCGCCAGTCCGGCGCGGCCGGCTGCTGGCGCGGGCCCGCACCGGCGCGGCGGGGCTTGCCCTGTCACTACTGGGCGCGGACCTCGCGCAGACGGGCGGCTGGGGATGGTTGTTTCTGGCGATGCTGGTGCTGCCGTTGATGGCCGCGCTGGCTCGTGAGGGCGATAATCTAGCGAGGCTAGAGGGCGTTTCGCCCCCGTGGATCGCAAGCCCGGACGGCTTGATCTGGGCGTTTCTTCCGGCTGCCATCCTGGGATATTGGGAGGGCGGCGTCGCCTTGGCCGCAAGCTATGCCGCGGCCTCGTTCGCCCTCGTCCAGCATCGCGTAATGCGCGCGTTGCGCGAGAGTTTCGTTTAGCGGGCTGTTAACGGGGTTCGTTTAACACGACGGCATGTACTCGGCCGACGGCTACTCCCCGACAAAGGACTGGTCCGCACCAGACCCCGCCGCGATACTATTCGCGCGACAGGCGCACCATATGTTTACTATGAGCGACCTGTTCCTGCCCGACGACGCCCGTCTGCGTGACGACGATCGCGCCGCGATGGCGGCCACGCTGGCCACGTTGATCGACGATGCGGAACAGGCCTTGCGGGGCCGTCTGGCGCAGTCCTTCGCCGATCATCCCGCAGCGGCGGCGGCCCTCGCGACGACGGATATCGCAATCGCCCGCCCGATCCTCGACCGTGCGGGCGTGCTGGCGGATGCCGCGCTGGTCGCCGAACTCGCGAGCCACGTCGCGCGCGAGCGTCTGGCGTCGCGCCTGCGTCATCATCGCGATCTCACCCGGTCGCTGGAACCGGATAGCGCCGGCTCCCCTCTCGAATGGCTTGCCGCCGACGCGGATGTCGCCATCGCCACTGCCGCCCGTGCCTGCCTGATCAGCGAGGGGGCGCTTATGCTCTCCGCGGAACTGCATCATCGGCTGGTATGGCGAATCGCGGCGGCGCTGCGCGACTATCTGACCGGGCCACATGCCATGCCCGCCGCGACCGTGGACCTCCGCATCGCGGCCGATACCGAAAGGGCGCTGGCCGGGTATGACGAGGCGATGGCGCCTGCGGCCCAGGCACGCGCGCTCGCCATTGTTCTGCGCGCCTCCGGTCGGCTGGACGATGCCCTGGCCGACCGGGCGCTGGCATCCGGTGACGTCATGCTCGCCGTCGCCGCGTTGGCGGTGCGGGCGGGCATCGAGCTTTCCGCCGCGTGGGAGATGATGATCGATCCCGCCCGCCTGATGCTGCTTTGCCGCGCCGCCGATCTGCCGCCGCCGGAAGCCGCTGCCATCGCCCTGCGACTGGACCTTGGAACGGATGACGAGGCGCTGGCCGGGCGTGTGGAACGGTATGCGAGCCTGCCGCCGGAAGGCGCGATCGCTGCGATCGCGTTGTGGCGGTGCGATCCCGCGTACCGCGAGTCGATCGTCGCCCTCGGCCTCGGGCGGGCCGCATGAACGGCCCTGTGGCGACAGGGGTGGTGGACAGCCAGGGACGGCTGGTGTCGGCTGATCCGGCGCTGGCGATGCTGCAACGGCAGGCCGGCGGCGAGGAAGGCGGCGTGCTCGCCCTGCCCCGCGTGTCCGCGATCGTACGCCTGGCCCGGCGTCTCAACCTGCCCGTCACGCGCGAGGCGGTGGTGGCCGGCGAAGAAGGCGATCTTGACCTGTGGGTTCGCGCGACGCCCGATCAGGCAGGCGTACGGCTGGCCATCGCGGGGTGGATTTCCCGCCCGGCCCCGCCACCCGCCGCACCCGAGTCCGTGCGGGAACAGGAGTATCTGCACGTCGGGGCCGACTGGATCTGGGCGACCGACGCCACGCTGCGCCTGACTGCCCTATCGCCCCCCGGACCCGCCGTCCGCGGCGATCCGCTGAGCCGACTCTTCGCGCTCGAACCCGATGACGATGGCGTCATGCCGTTGCTGGAGGCACTGGCCGCGCATCGCCCCTTCCATGATCAGCCGGCGACGATCGAGGGGAATGGCACCCGCGTGCGGCTGTCAGGCGTGCCGCTGATCGACGGTGACCGCCGCTTCGCCGGCTTTCGCGGCAATGCCGTGCGGGTAATCAGTCCCCCGTCAGCCCCCGCCGCCCCGGCGATCGATACCGGCGCTTTCGGCCAACGGCTCGACGCCGCATTGCGTGCGCCGCTGGATCGCATCGTCGCCAGCGCCGAGACGATTCGCGCGCAGGCGGATGGCCCGTTGCGTCGGGACTATACGGGCTATGCCGCCGATATCGCCACCGCCGGCCGGCATCTGCTGGCGCTGGTCGGTGATCTCGTCGATCTCCAGGCGATCGAGCGCCCCGATTTCACCATCGCGCCTGAACCGCTCGATCTGGCGGACGTGGCGCGGCGGGCGGCGGGGCTGCTGGGGGTGCGGGCGTCCGATCGGGGCGTGCGCATAGAGCGTCCGGCGGAGACGGAAACGACGATGGCGACCGGCGATTTCCGGCGCGTTTTGCAAATATTGGTGAACCTGATCGGCAATGCGATCCGCTACTCGCCACCCGAAGGCACGGTGTCCGTCCGATGCGAAGCGCATGGCGGGAATGCCGTCGTGACGATCGAGGATCATGGCCGGGGCATCGCGGCGGCGGATCAGGCCCGCATCTTCGACAAGTTCGAGCGGGTGGATCCGCGGGAAACGGGCGGCAGCGGCCTTGGGCTCTACATCGCCCGCCGGCTGGCGCGCGCCATGGGCGGCGACCTGAGTGTCGAAAGCAGCGTGGGTGAAGGGGCGCGCTTCACCCTGACATTGCCCACGCGCTGAAAACGCGAGGCCCCGATCCTAAAGGGACCGGGGCCTCGCGCTTCTTCGCCTGCCCGAAGGCCGACATCCGTCAGCGCTTGTCGACCGCCACATAGTCGCGCTGCGCGGCGCCGGTGTAGAGCTGGCGCGGGCGGCCGATCTTCTGCTCGGGGTCGGAAATCATCTCGTTCCATTGCGCCACCCAGCCGACGGTGCGGGCCAGCGCGAACAGCACGGTGAACATCGTCGTCGGGAAGCCGATCGCCGACAGGATCACGCCCGAGTAGAAATCGACGTTCGGGTAAAGCTTCTTGTCGATGAAATAGGGGTCGGACAGCGCGATCCGCTCCAGCTCGCGCGCGGTATCGAGCACGGGATCGCTGATGCCGAGGCGATCGAGCACGTCCGATGCCGCTTTCGACAGCACCTTCGCGCGCGGATCGAAATTCTTGTACACGCGATGGCCGAAGCCCATCAGGCGGAACGGGTCGTCCTTGTTCTTGGCGCGGGCGATATATTCCGGGATCCGGTCGGGCGTGCCGATCTCACGCAGCATGTTGAGCGCCGCTTCGTTCGCGCCGCCGTGCGCCGGGCCCCACAGGCAGGCGATGCCCGCCGCGATGCAGGCGAACGGGTTTGCGCCCGACGAGCCCGCGAGACGCACCGTGGAGGTCGAGGCATTCTGCTCGTGATCGGCGTGGAGGATGAAGATCTTGTCCATCGCATCCTCGATCACCGGATCGACGACATATTCCTCGGCCGGCACGCCGAACGTCATGCGCAGGAAGTTGCCGGTGTAGCTCAGGTCGTTGCGCGGATAGAGGAACGGCTGGCCGATCGAATATTTATACGCCATCGCCGCGATCGTCGGCATCTTCGCGATCAGCCGGTGGCTTGCGACCATCCGCTGGTGCGGATCGGCGATATCGGTCGAGTCGTGGTAGAAGGCCGAAAGCGCGCCCACCACGCCGCACATGATCGCCATCGGATGCGCATCGCGGCGGAAGCCACGGTAGAAGGTCGTCAGCTGCTCATGCACCATCGTGTGGCGGCTGATGGTGTGGGTGAACGTCTCAAGCTCCGACTTGCTCGGCAATTCGCCGTTCAGCAGCAGGTAGGAGACTTCCATGAAGCTCGAATGTTCGGCGAGCTGGTCGATCGGATAACCGCGGTGCAGCAGGATGCCCTGGTCGCCGTCGATATACGTGATCTCGGATTCACACGACGCGGTGGAGGTAAAGCCGGGGTCGAAGGTGAAGGCGCCGGTGTTCGCGTAAAGCTTGCGGATATCGATCACATCCGGGCCGACGGTGCCGGAACGAACCGCGTAATCGGTGCCTTTGCCGCCGATCTCGACTTTGGCGCTTTCCCCCATATGACTTCCTTCCATTGCGATGAGGATCGAATTGCTCCGGGGTGAAACCCCCGTTCCGTCAAACCGTTGCGGCAAGCCTGTCGGCCAGCCGCCCAAGGCTTTCCTCGCGGCCGAGGAGAGCCAATACATCGAATATCCCGGGTGAAGTCGTCCGCCCGGTCAGCGCCGCGCGAAGCGGTTGCGCCACCTTGCCGAGACCAAGCCCCGCTTCGTCCGCAACCCCCCGCACGGCCACCTCGAGCGCATTCGCGTTCCAGTCGTCCACGCCGGCCATCGCCCGCTGCGCCGATGCCAGCAGGTCCAGGCCAGCCGGGTCTAGCAGCGAAGCCGCGCGCTCGTCCATGTCCAATGGGCGGGTGCGAAACAGAAAGCCGGCCGCCTCCGCCAGATCGCGCAGATCCTTGGCGCGAGGCTTGAGAAACGGCATGGCGCGGCGCAGCAGATCCATGTCGCCATCGCCGAGCACGCGCCCCGCCCCCGCCGCCACGGCGGGCGCCACAAGATCCGCCAGCCGCTCATCGGCCGCCTCGCGAATGTAGTGGCCGTTCAGGTTTTCCAGCTTCTTCGTATCGAACCGCGATGGGGACCGGCCGATATCAGCCAGGTCGAACCATTGGATCGCCTGGGTCCGCGTGATGATCTCGTCATCGCCGTGGCCCCAGCCCAGCCGCAGCAGATAGTTGTTCAGCGCCTCGGGCAATATGCCCATCTCGTCGCGATAGGCCTCCACGCCGAGTGCGCCATGGCGCTTGGACAGCTTCGCTCCGTCCGCCCCGTGGATCAGCGGCACATGGGCGTAGACCGGATCAGGCCATCCCCCCTCCACCGCATCCATCGCCCGAATCAACGCCAACTGGCGAAAGGCGTTGTTGAGATGATCGTCGCCGCGAATGACATGCGTCACGCCCATGTCGTGATCGTCAACCACCACCGCCAGCATGTAGGTAGGCGTTCCATCGGAGCGGAGCAGCACCATGTCGTCCAGCTCGGCATTCTGTACGGTCACCGGCCCTTGCACGCGATCCTCGATCGTCACGGCGCCCTCGCGCGGGGCCTTGAGGCGCACGACATAGGGCGCCCCCTCCGGCGCCTCCGCCGGATCGCGATCGCGCCAGCGGCCATCGTAGCGGAGCGGCTGCTTTCTCGCCTTCTGCTCGGCGCGCATCGCCTCCAGCTCCTCCGCGGTAGCGAAGCACTTATAGGCGTGGCCGTTCGCCAGCAGCCTATGGGCGACCTCGGCATGGCGATCGGCGCGCGCGAACTGGAACACCGCCTCGCCATCCCAATCCAGCCCGAGCCAGCGCATCCCGTCGAGGATCGCGTCTATCGCCGGCTGGGTGGATCGTGCGCGATCGGTATCCTCGATCCGCAGCAGGAACTTACCGCCGTTCGCCTTGGCGTAGAGCCAGTTGAACAAGGCGGTGCGCGCGCCGCCGATGTGCAGGAAACCGGTCGGCGAGGGAGCGAACCGCGTCACCACCGCCTTGCGTGCTTCCGTTTCCGCCGCTGCGACCAACTCGCCTCACTCCATCCTGACACCCTTGCTCGGCCGGCACGATCGCGCCGGCGAGGCAAGGTCTTCGATTTCCACCGCGCAACGGTTCCGTTCCCCCGGAAATCGCTTTACGGATACCGGATGCCCGGCCTGTTCGGCACCGCCCCTAGCATGGCCCCCCGCCTCGAACAAACCGGGCGTTCATGGCCATTCCGCAACGTCATCCCCGCGATGGAGACGTGGCTGGAGGCCGAGCGCGATCAGCTGCCGCTATGGCTGCCGGTCGCGATCGGTGGGGGCATCACCGTCTGGTTACTTTTGCCGGGCGGGGGGGCGTGGGCCGGATTCCTGTCCTTCAGCATGGCGGCCGCCTGCCTCTGCGCGATGATGCCGGCCGGCGGGCGGCTGCCCCGCGCGGGCCTGTGGCTGGCGCTCGCGCTGGCGCTGGGATGCGGCATCGCCTGGCTCCGTGCGGAACAGGTACGCGCGCCGATCCTGGCCCGCCCACAAGTCGCGCGCTTGACCGGGCGGATCGAGACCATCGAGCCGCAACCCGCGCGCGGGCTCACCCGCTTCACCCTGGCTACCGACGCGGGGAGCGGCCTGCCGCCGCGCATCCGGGTAAACGCGAAACAGGAAACCCTGCCTCAAAACCTCGCGATCGGCGCGCGGGTCGCGGTTCGAGCGCGGCTGATGCCGCCCGCCCCGTCGCGCCAAGCCTCTTGAACCATGCGACCCGCGCGAAATCATACGCCCCCGGCACGGCGGGCGGGGCGGGCG
>CAJYJW010000003.1 GCA_913775025.1 uncultured Sphingomonas sp.
GGCGCAGGCGCTGCTGCAATCGAGCCTCGCCAACGGCTACGTCCGCGATCCGAAGGTCACGCTGGAGGTCGTGAATTTCCGCCCCTATTACATGCTGGGCGAGATCGGAAAGCCCGGCCAATATCCTTATCAGACCGGCCTTACCGTCACCCAGGCGGTGGCGGTGGCCGGAGGCTTCTCCTATCGCGCCAATCAGAAACGCATCTTCGTCAAGCGGGCGGACGATACGGTGGAGCGGCAGATCGACGTTTCCCGCAACACCGCCTACGTGCTGCCCGGCGACACCATCCGCATCGGTGAGCGATATTTCTAGAGCGCCGGGGCGGGGTTACCGCCCCTCGCCCTCGAACAGGCCGGCGAGTTGCTCCACCATCGTGCCGCCCAGCTGCTCCACATCCATGATGGTGACGGCTTTCTGGTAATAGCGCGTCACATCATGGCCGATACCGATGGCGATCAACTCGACCGGCGATTTCGCCTCCACCCAGGCGATCACCTGCCGCAGATGCTTTTCCAGATAGCTTCCGGAGTTCACCGACAGCGTGCTGTCGTCCACCGGCGCGCCATCGGAGATGACCATCAGGATCTTCCGCTCCTCCGAACGCGCGATCATGCGGTTGTGCGCCCATAGCAGCGCCTCGCCGTCGATATTCTCCTTCAACAGCCCCTCGCGCATCATCAAGCCAAGGTTGCGGCGGGCATGGCGCCACGGCTCGTCGGCGCGCTTGTAGATGATGTGGCGCAGGTCGTTGAGGCGGCCGGGGGCGGGCGGGCGGCCCTGGCCCAGCCATTTCTCGCGCGATTGTCCGCCCTTCCACGCGCGGGTGGTGAAGCCGAGGATCTCGGTCTTGACCCCGCACCGTTCCAGCGTGCGCGCCATGATGTCGGCGCAGATCGCGGCGATCGAGATGGGGCGCCCGCGCATCGAGCCGGAGTTGTCGATCAACAGCGTGACCATCGTGTCGCGGAATTCGGTATCCCGCTCCATCTTGTAGCTGAGCGAATGGCCGGGGCTGACGACGACGCGCGCCAGCCGCGCGGCATCGAGCAACCCTTCCTCCTGATCGAAATCCCATGACCGGTTCTGCTGCGCCATCAGCCGTCGCTGCAAACGGTTGGCCAGCTTGGTGACGGCCCCCTGCAAGTGGATCAGCTGCTGGTCGAGATAGGCGCGCAGGCGGGTCAGCTCCTCCTCGTCGCACAGCTCGGTCGCCTCAATCACCTCGTCAAACACAGTGGTGAACGGGCGATAGTCGAAGGAGGGCGACAGGTCGGCGGGCGGGCGGTTGGGGCGGACGGGCATCATGCCCTCCTCGCCATCGTCCCCCATGTCCGACTCACCTTCGGCCGCGTCATCCTCGTCCATCTGGCGGGTCTCGCCGTCCTCGCCCGACTCCTCGTCGCTCGATTCGGCGCGCGCCTCGCTGTCGGTCTGGCCGCCGGCGTCCTGATCCTCGCCGTCCTCGCCTTCGTCGGACTGTTCCTGCTCCTCGCCCTCGCCTTCCTCGCCGGCTTCCTCGTCCTGCTCGGGCAACTGCTCGCCTTCGACGAGTTGCAGGTCCTCCAGCAGGCGCGAGGCGAGCTTGCCGAAGGCGCGCTGATCGTCGAGCACCAGCTCCAGACCGTCCAGGCCGCGCCCTGCCTTCTCCTCGATCCAGTCGCGCACCAGCGACAGGCCGTGCAGCGTGGCGGCCGGCGGGGCGGCGCCGGTCAGCCGCTCCCGCACCAGCAGGCCGACAGCGGTGGAGAGCGGCACCTCGTCGCGAGACCGCGCGCGGACAAGCGGATCGGACTTCATCCGCATTTCAAGCGCATGGGTGAGGTTGGCGGAGACGCCGGCCATGCCGCGCGATCCGATCGCCTCGACGCGTGCCTGCTCCACCGCGTCATAGACCGCGCGCGCCACCGCCTCGGCCGGCGCGGTGCGGGCATGGAGCGCGCCGTCATGGTGGCGCATCCGAAGCGCATAGCCATCGGCGAAGCCACGTGCCTCGGCCACCTGATCGGCGGGCAGGCTGCGCGACGGCATCGGCACTCGCACCGTCTTGCCGAGCAGCGACGGCGCCTCGGACGTATAGCTCAGCTCAAGCTCCGGCTCCTGCGCCATCGCGCGGGCCGCGCCGCCGAGCACTGCCTTCAGCGCATCGAGTGGGGTCTGCTCGGCCACCGGACGTTACTTCGCCTTGGGCGCGGCGATGCTTTCCGGCAGATCCTTGCCGAACACGCGCTGATAATATTCCGCCACGAGCGCGCGCTCCGCCTCGTCGCACTTGTTGAGGAAGCTGAGGCGGAAGGCCATGCCGACGTCGCCGAAGATCAACGCGTTCTGCGCCCACGAGATCACCGTGCGCGGGCTCATCACCGTGGAAATATCACCTGAGACGAAGCCGGCGCGGGTGAGATCGGCCACCTTCACCATATTCTCGACGGTCTTCTTGCCCTCCGGCTTGTCATACTCGCCGGACTTAGCGAGCACGATCCGCGCCTCGGTGGCGGCAGGCAGATAGTTGAGCGTGACGACCAGATTCCAGCGATCCATCTGGCCCTGATTGATCTGCTGGGTGCCGTGATAGAGCCCGGTCGTGTCGCCCAAGCCCACCGTGTTGGCGGTGGCGAACAGGCGGAAATAGGGGTTCGGCCGCAGCACGCGATTCTGGTCGAGAAGGGTCAGCTTGCCCTCCGTCTCCAGCACGCGCTGGATCACGAACATCACGTCGGGGCGGCCCGCGTCATACTCGTCGAACACCAGGGCGGTCGGGGTCTGGAGCGCCCAGGGGAGCAGCCCCTCGCGGAACTCCGTCACCTGCTGGCCGTCGCGCAGCACGATCGCGTCGCGGCCGATCAGGTCGATGCGGCTGATGTGCGCATCGAGGTTGATGCGGATGCACGGCCATTTCAGGTGGGCGGCCACCTGCTCGATATGCGTGGATTTGCCGGTGCCGTGATAGCCCTGCACCATCACCCGCCGGTTGAAAGCGAAGCCCGCGCAGATCGCGAGCGTGGTGTCGGGGTCGAACACGTAGGCGGGGTCGAGATCGGGCACCCGCTCGTCCGCTTCGGAGAAGGCCGGCACCTCCATGTCGCTGTCGATGCCGAAGGCCTCGCGCACCTTGACCATCCGGTCGGGGGCGGCGAGCACGGTCTCGGCGCGGCTGTCTGGCTGGGTGTTGGCGAGGTCGGCCATGGTGATGATCTGATCCTTCAGGCGAATGCGGGCGAGGCTTTGAGGGCGGTATAGGCGGCGATCACGTCCTGCAATGCCTTCTCTTGGGTGCGATCGCCGCCGTTGCGATCGGGATGGTAGCGGCGCAGCAGATCGGCATAACGCCGCCGCAACGCCCTGCGATCCGTCCCCGGTTCGAGGCCGAGCACCTTCAGCGCCTTCCGCTCGTTCTCGCGAAACGGGTGGCCGTTGGCCGCGCGGGGGTTTTCGCGGGCATATTTCGCGCCGATCGCATCCAGCGGATCGATGAAATCGGCCCAGCGCGGCACCGCATCGGCATTGGCGGAAAAAGCACGCGTCTCCCGCTCCCACCCGGCGAAGGGGCGTTGCTGCGCCTCGATCTCCTCGGCGCTCATCCCCTCGAAGAAATTATAGCCGCCGTTGAAGGCGCGGACATGATCCAGGCAGAACCAGCGCCACGCGCCCGGGCCGTCGCCCGACGCGCGGCCCTCCCGTGGCGGCGCGCGAAACTCGCCCGGCTCGGGGCAGCCCGGATGCTCGCATGGCCGCGCGCCATTGCCCACCCGTCCGTGAAACCGCTCGCTTCGTTTCCTGTCTCTCGGTTCCGCGTCCGCCAAGGCTGCCTCTCGTTCGTGAAACGGTCTATATAGGGGGCATGAACGCTGATCCCACCGCATCCGGCCCGGTAGCCGCCGCCATCACCGAACGGCTCGTCGCCGCTCTCTCGCCCGCCCGCCTCGTCGTGACGGACGACAGCGAGAAGCATCGCGGCCATGCCGGCCATGATGGTTCGGGCGAGAGCCACTTTACCGTCGAGATCGTCAGCGAGGCGTTCGAGGGGCAAAGCCGCGTCCAGCGGCAGCGCGCGGTGAACAGGGCGTTGGCCGATCTGCTGGTTGCGCGCGTTCATGCCCTGGCGATCAAGGCGCGCGCGCCGTCGGAAGGACTGTAGCGCACATGACCGCCTCGATCTTTCCGCCGTGCATCCGGTGCTGACCTGTCTGCCCGAACTGGGCGACCAGATCGTCCGCCTCTTTTCCGGGCCGGACGCGGCATGAGGCGCGCCCGCCCCGCCGCGCGCATCCTGCTGGTGGACGGGCAGGGACGGGTGCTGCTGTTCCGCTTCGACGTGCCCGGCCGCCCGCCCTTCTGGGTGACGCCGGGCGGCGCGCTCGATCCGGGCGAGGATTATCCTGCCGCCGCGCGCCGCGAACTGCGCGAGGAGGTCGGCCTCGATCTCGATTGCGGACCACAGGTGGCGCGGCGCGAGGTGGAGTTCGTATCGGTGGAAGGGGAGCCGGTGGCGGCGGACGAACGCTATTTTCGCGTCGACGTGGATGTGTGCGAGGTCGATCCCGCCGGCCATACCGAGCTTGAGCGCCAGGTGATGCGGGAGTGGCGCTGGTTCACGCCCGCCGAACTGGCGGCCCATGACGAGGCCGTCTATCCTGTCGACCTTGCCGACCTTCTCGTCCTGACGGAGCGCCCCGCATGACCGACGATCCCTTCCTGCAGACGCTGGAGCCCGTCACCCACGATCTTGGCGGGTTCAAGGTGCACCGCACGCTGCCGGCGCGCGAACGGACGATGGTGGGACCGTTCATCTTCTACGACCAGATGGGGCCGGCCAGGCTGCCGGCAGGCAACGGCATCGACGTGCGGCCGCACCCCCATATCAACCTCGCCACCGTCACCTATCTGTTCGACGGTGCGATCGACCATCGCGATTCGCTCGGCACCTGCGCCACGATCACGCCGGGGGCGGTGAATCTGATGACGGCGGGGAGCGGCATCGTCCATTCCGAACGCAGCCCCGCTTCGCTGCGCCCGGACGGTCCCGTGCTTTCCGGTATTCAGACATGGCTGGCGCTGCCCGACGGTCGCGAGGAGATCGACCCCGCGTTCGAACATGTCGCAGCGGGCGCGCTGCCGGTGATAGAGAGCGGCGGGGCGACCGCGCGTGTCATCATGGGGTCGCTTTGGGGTGAAACCTCCCCCGTTACCGCCCATGCGCCGACGATCTACGCCGACATCGCGCTTGCCCCCGGCGCGGCCATCCCGATCGATGCGCAAGCGGACGAGCGCGCGCTCTATGTGGCGGATGGCGAGGCGACGCTGGACGGCCTGCCACTGAAAGCCATGACGCTTTACGTGCTACGCCCCGGCCATGCCGCGACCCTGCGTTCGGCCACGGGCGGGCGGGTAATGTTGGCGGGCGGCGGCGCCTCTGCGACGAAGCGGCATGTCTGGTGGAATTTCGTCTCCTCCTCGCGAGATCGGATCCGTCAGGCGAAAGCGGACTGGACCGCCGGCCGCTTCCCCACGGTCCCCGGCGACGAGGCCGAGCATATCCCGCTGCCCGAGGTGCCGCTGACCGTCAGCTACCCATAAGCGCCGGGGGCGGCGCTTCCTTGCGGTGCCGCCTCCGCTCGCCTAAGTCGCGCCCATCATGGCAGAGCCGATCATTCTCGCGATCCCGAAGGGGCGCATCCTCACCGAAACGCTGCCGCTGCTGGCGGCGGTGGGCATCGTGCCGGAACCGGCCTTTTCCGACGGGGAAAGCCGCGCCCTCCGCTTCGCCACCAATCGCGCCGACATCGGCCTGATCCGCGTGCGCGCGTTCGACGTGGCGACGTTCGTGGCCCATGGCGCGGCGCAGATCGGCATCGTCGGGTCCGACGTGCTGGACGAGTTCGACTATTCCGAGCTGTACGCGCCGGTGGACCTGAACATCGGCCATTGCCGCCTCTCCGTCGCCGAACCCGCCGCCATGGCCGCGCAGGACGATCCGCGCGAGTGGAGCCACGTGCGCGTCGCGACCAAATATCCCAACCTCACCGCGCGCCATTTTGCCAGGCGCGGCGTGCAGGCGGAATGCGTGAAGCTGAACGGCGCGATGGAGATCGCCCCCGTGCTGGGGCTGGCCGACCGCATCGTCGATCTCGTCTCCTCCGGCCAGACGCTGAAGCAGAACGGGCTGGTCGAGGTGGAGATCATCCACCAGGTGTCCGCCCGGCTGATCGTCAACCGCGCCGCCTTCAAGACGCGCGCCGATACGGTGGTGCCGCTGGTCGATGCCTTCCGCCATGCGGTGGGCGGGCGGGCGGCGGCGTGAGCGGCCCGCTGCGCCTCAATTCGCGCGATCCCGGCTTC
>CAJYJW010000004.1 GCA_913775025.1 uncultured Sphingomonas sp.
ATGCGCGGGGATGCGGATCAGGCGCAGCGTGACCTCCGCCTTGATGCCAAGCGTGCCGCTGTCGCCGCAGAAGATGCCGGCGAGATCGGGGCCGTGAAAGCGATAGAAGGGGCTGTCGCCATCCCGCCCGCGTGCGCCGGTGCGCAGGACCGATCCGTCGCCCAGCACCATCGTCAGCGCGATCATGCTCTCGATCGAGGTGCCATAGTGTCCCGCGCCGAACATCGCGTTGCCCTGCGACAGGCCGCCGCCGATCGTGGAATAGATGCCCGACATCGGCCCCCAGAACGGCGTGCGCAACCCGTGCGGCTTCAGCGCCTCGTTGAGCGCGAGCCAGGTGCAGCCGGCCTCCACGGTCACGGTCATGTCGTCCGGGTTGATCGACAGGATGCGATTCATTCGGCTCATGTCGAGCGACACGGTGGTATCCGTGGTCGGCAGATAGGATGCCGTGTAGCTCATACCCGCGCCGCGCGGGGCGATGCCGGCTCCCGCCGCGCGCGCCGCCTTCACGACGGCACTCGTCTGCTCGACGGAGGTGGGGGCAACGATCAGCATCGCGACCTTTTCCGATGCCTCGAACACGTCCTCGCTGTGCAGGCGCAGGCTCGTCTCGTCATCGCGGACGTTTTCCGCGCCGACGATGGCGGCGAACGCCTGTTTCAGCTGCGCTGCCTGCGAATTGGGTCGATCGATCGCGTCGGTATGCATGGCTGTGGCGTCATCCATCCGCGCCGGCTGCGCGTCATTTGACCTATGTCTATAACATATAAAGGACGTCCACGCCACGCGGTCAAGCCCTCCCGGCATATCCGCTGGGCGGATCATGCGATCGCGTCGCGTTGCATGGCGGTGGTGCGTGCCATCGGATCGCGCTGACCACGCTGCTGCTGTTCGGCCTCGCCTTCATGGCGCTGGCGCTATCCACCCAGTCGCCTTCACTTTCCTTCGGGGACGCCCGGCGGAGGGGAGGCCAGGATCGCCGTGGCGAATACGCCGGGCGGGCTGACACTGAGGGCGGCGTTCCGCAATCGACGCATCTGGGTGCTGGCGGTGGCTTTCGTGACCCTCAGTCTGCCGGGCCTGTCCTGCTGGCTGCTGACGGGAAGTGCACTTGCTTATTCCACCGCGGCCGTCGCCATCTTCCTGATCGGGTTCGCGCCCGGCATCGAATATGACGTGATCGCCTATTGCGTCTCCCGTTATTTCGGCCTGCGCAGCTACAGCGAGATCTACGGCTTCCTCTATACCGCCTGCGCTGGCGATCGGATTGGCCGGCGGCCGATCTCTGGGTACGGCAGGACGATTGCGTGTTCCTCCGCATGACATGGGCGCAGGTTTCCACCTATTAAGAGCTGGAGGATAATTCGGACGAGCGGCTCGCTCCCTGACCCGTGCAGGCGGGCGGCGTGCCGGGGGGGGGGTGAATGGCAAACGCGCAGGTTTATCGGGAAAAGCTGTGCACGGCGGCGGAGGCGGTGGCCACGATACCCTCCGGCGCGCGGATTGCGATGGCGCTCGCCGCCGGCGCGCCACCCGCCATCATGGCCGCCCTTGCCGATCGGGCGCGGGCGGCGGCGGTCGCGGATGTAAGGCTCTACTATCTCCTGTCCACGGCGGTGGCCGGGCAAAGCATCTTCGATGCGGCGCTTACCGATCGGCTGATCCCGATGAGTTTTTTCCACGGGGCAGTGGAGAGGGCTCTGGATCAGGGGCTTCATGCGCGGGGAATGTCATCGGTCGAGATCGTGCCGGCGCACTTTCATCAGGTGCCGCGCCTGATGTGCGAACAGATCGGCGTGGATACCCTGATCGCCACCGTGTCCCCGATGGATGAGGACGGCACCTTCAGCCTAGGCACCAGCACCGATTATGCGCACGCCGTATCACGCCTGCCCGGCGTGCGGCTGTTGCTGGAGGTCAATCCGCAAATGCCGCGCGTGCGCGGGAATTGCCGGATCCACGTCTCGCAGGTGACGGCGCTGGTCGAGCATGACGCGCCGCTGATCGAACTGCCGCCCGCCGCGCCCACGCCCACGGATGACGCCATCGGCGCGATCATCGCCGGGTTGGTGGAGGACGGCGCCTGCCTGCAGATGGGCATCGGCGCCCTGCCGGATGCCGTCTGCGCGGCGTTGCAGGGGCACCGCAACCTGGGCGTCCATACCGAAATGATGACGAACGGGCTTGCCCGGCTGATTCGTGCGGGCGTGGTCGACAACAGTCGCAAGCAGATCGATACCGGCAAGAGCGTGTTCACCTTCGCGCTGGGCGATCGCGCGCTCTATGATTTCCTCGACGACAACCCGCTGATCGAAGCGCACCCGGTCAATCACGTAAACGACCCTTGCGTGATCGCCCGCAACGATAAGGTGCTGTCGGTCAATGCGACGTTGCAGATGGATCTGCACGGGGCGTGCAATTCCGAACATGTGAACGGTCGGCAGTATAGCGCGTCCGGCGGGCAGCTGGATTTCGTGCGGGGCGCATTCGCCTCGCGCGGGGGCCGATCGATCATCGCATGTCATTCGACGGCGGCGAAGGGCACCGTCTCGCGCATCGTGCCGACGCTGACCGGGCCGGTGACGACGCCGCGCAACGACACGCATATCGTCGTCACCGAATATGGCTGGGCCGACATGAAGGGCAAAAGCGTATCGGAGCGCGCCGCCGCGCTGATCGGTCTGGCCCATCCCGACTTTCGCGAGGATCTGTCCCGCGCGGCGCATGACGGCCGCTAGGCTGACCGGAGCGCGCTTCTCCGCCCCCGCCAGGCCGGCCAGCATTTACCCGCCTGCCGCAGGTGCCTGGGGTCATGCAGGCGACCGGACAGCCGCGCGACAGGGTCCGGGCGATCCCGCCCAGATAATCGCCGGGGGCCAGGCTTTTGCCGCCGCCTATCGTATTGGCCGATACACAGATCACCCTGGCACGCTATCTGGGCAGCTGTGTCTGGTCGGTTTCCGGCGGCGTCATGGTAATGGCTTACGATCGCCGTCGGGGCCGCAGTCGGCCATTGAACGTCTTTGAGAGGAAGAATGTCATGCCTGAAGCCTATATCGTCGCCGCCCGCCGCACCGCCGGCGGCCGCCGCAACGGTCGTCTCTCCGGTTGGCACCCGGCCGATCTCGGCGCGGCGGTGATCGATGCGCTCATCGCCGACAGCGGCGTCGATCCGGCGAAGATCGACGATGTGATCATCGGCTGCGTCACCCAGATGGGCGAGCAGACCTTCGCCTTCGGCCGTAACGTGGTGCTGGCCTCAAGCCTGCCGGAAAGCGTTCCGGCGGTGACGATCGACCGGCAATGCGGCTCATCCCAGCAGGCGCTGCATTTCGCCGCGCAGGCGGTGATGTCGGGCGTGCAGGATCTCGTCATTGCGGGCGGGGTGGAGAGCATGTCCCGCGTGCCGATGGGATCGACCACGACGCTCGCCCAATCGGGCGGGATCGGCCATATTCCGTTTTCCGATGCGATCCAGAAGCGGTTCGGCGTCGAGACCTTCAGCCAATTCACCGGCGCGCAGATGGTCGCCGATAAATATGGCTTCACCCGTGAGGAGCATGATCGCTACGCTCTGGAGAGCCACCGCAGAGCGGCGGCGGCGACCGAGGCCGGCGCCTTCGATGCCGAGATCCTGCCGCTCCCCGTCACCACCAAGGAGGGCGAGCAGGTCATGCACGCGCAGGACGAGGGCATCCGGGGTGATTCGACCCTGGAGTCGATCGGCTCGGTGAAGCTGCTCAGCGAGAACGGCACGCTGAGCGCTGCGACGGCGAGCCAGATCTGCGACGGCGCGAGCGGCGTCCTGGTCGCCTCGGAGGCGGCGGTGAAGGCGTACGGGCTGACGCCGCTCGCCCGCATCACCGGCATGGCGGTGACGGCGGGCGATCCCGTCATCATGCTGGAAGAGCCGATCAACGCCACCCGCCGCGTGCTGGAGCGGGCGGGCCTCACCCTAGACGATATCGATCTGTTCGAGGTGAACGAGGCGTTCGCATCGATTCCGATGGCGTGGCTGAAGGCGCTGGGTGCCGATCCCGCCAAGGTCAACGTCAATGGCGGGGCGATCGCGCTGGGCCATCCGCTGGGGGCGACGGGTACCAAGCTCGTGGCGACGCTGGTCCACGCGTTGCGGGCGCAGGGCAAGCGGCGCGGCCTGCTCACGATGTGCGAAGGCGGCGGCATTGCCAACGCCACGCTGATCGAGGCGATGTAAGCGGGGATCGCGCGCCCGCCGGGAGCAAATGCCGCTCCTCGGGTCTGCGGCGCGCGTCTCACGCCCGACGAAGCATGATCCTCCACCCCCTGTCGTCACCTGTAGCAGCGCTTCGCGACCATTATTCGGGCGATCGGCAAGAGCACGCTATGGTCTGTTGCGACATGGCGATGGCGTGGCAGGCGAGCGTCCGTTACGATCGGTTCGGCAGGGGCGGAGGCAAGCCCCGCTCGGCTACGTCGGGTCGATGTCAACCGCACCGACCGGGCATCGGTCAAAGAACGGGCGATATGGAGACGGTCATGATCGGTGCGGGCCTCGGTGGCGTGGGCAGGTTGGTAGCCTCGGTGCTCGGCGTGGAGGCGGGCCTGACGGCCGTCGCCCGGATCCGGATCGATCCGATGCTGGAGGAAGGCGACGGGGATCCTGCGCGGGGCACGATCGCGATGGCGCTCAACGTCATCCTGTTCGATGACCTGCTAAGTCGCGTGCCGTCGGCCGAGGCCTATGTGGCGGACGTGACGGCGGCGGGGGGCAGGATCGCCTTCGATCACGGCGCGCTTCGCACGATCTGCTTCGGCGATGGGCCGACCGGGGCATTGCCGGCCGGTGAGGCGGCCTTCCGGCGCATCCTGGGGCCGCTGGGCTATACGGTGGCCGGCCTCTACCCGCTGCCGAAGCTTCGCATGACCGGCAGGGCCTACCGCCATCGCGACCTGCCGGAGGCGATACCGCAATTCTTCGTCAGCGAATTGCATGTCGACGCGTTCGATCCGCCGTTCGGCGATGCGGCGCGGCGCGTGTTCGGCGGATCGCGCGATCCGCTGGGGGCCGATGCGGTCGCTTTGCTCGCGCATCTTGACCGCGCGGGGGCGGCGCCCTTCGCGCTGGCGGCGGCGGGGCTTCCCGATCTGGTCGCCGCCTTCGGCCGCCACCATCCGGTGCCCGCTCTGGCGGACTATCAGGCCCTGCTGGCGCAATCGGCCGAAGCCGCGTGGATCGCGACCGAGGGGAACGCCTTCAATCATGCGACCGATCGGGTGGAGGATGTGGAAGGCTTGGCGGAGCGGCAGCGCGCGATCGGCCGCCGGGTCAAGGATGCGGTGGAAATCTCGGGCAGCGGCCGCGTACGGCAGACCGCCTTTCTGGCCGATGCCGTCGCACGCCCTTTCATCGATGGGGAGGGCGCGGTAGCGACCCGACAGGTGCCCGGATCCTTCTACGAGTTCATCTCACGCTCGATCGATCCTGCCACCGGCACGCTGGACCTCGGTTTCGACAGCGGCAATGCGCAGGGCATATTCGCGATGACGCAGGCGGTGTGAGCGCTCGCCTCATCCCCGCGCCGTGCGCATCGGCGGAGGAGAGGGCATGACCGGCGACATCGCATGGGTGCATCTCGTCACGCGGATCGTCGAGATCGTCGGCACCGCGATCATCGTGGTGGGGTCGTCCGGCGCGCTGGCGGCCTTCCCGACCGGCATGGCCCGATCGGCGATGCCGCGCGATGCGCCGGTGTCTTGCGGCCGGTCAAACCTCGGCCTCCGGAATGCGGATCCTGTTCCTAGCGCGCCGCCAGACGGGCTTCGTCCAATGCGTCCAACGCGTTGAGATCGGTCGCCTTGCTTTCCCGCATGACGCAGGCCGCCAGCAGACTGATCGCGGCGCCTGCGGCGATGTAGCAGGCGATCGGGAACCAGTCGCCATAGGCCCGCAGGAGGAACGCGCCCACCAGCGGCGCCCACGATCCCGCGACGATCGCCGTCACCTGATAGCCCAGCGAGACGCCCGAATAGCGCATCCGCGTGGGGAACATCTCGGTCAGCACGGCGGGTTGCACGCCGTACATCAGGCTGTGCACCGCCAGCCCCAGCGCTATGGCGAACAGGATGGTCGCGGAATCGCCCGTGTCGAACATGGGGAAGGCAACGAACGGCCAGGCGATCGCCAGCGCCGCGCCCGTGACGTAGATCGGCTTGCGGCCGATGCGATCCGCCATCCGCGCGACGCCGGGGATGGCGACCACGTGCACGATATGCGCCACGAACAGCAGACTCAGGATCCGGCTCGTATCCATGCCGCGGTGCGCGAGGTACGTGATGGAAAAGGTCACGACCATATAATAAAGGATATTCTCGCCGACCCGCAGCCCCATCGCGGTGAAGACGGCGCGGGGATAGCGCCGGAAGACGGCCGAGATGCCGTAGCTGGCCGCATCCGAATGGGCGAGCCGCGCCTTGGCGGCCTCGAAGATCGGCGCATCGCTGACCTTGGTGCGGATGTAGTAGCCGATGATTACGATCACCACCGAGGCCCAGAAACCTACCCGCCAGCCCCAGACGAGGAACTGCTGGGGCGAGAGCGCGGCGGACAGGATCAGCAGCACGACGGTGGCGACCAGATTGCCGAGCGGCACGCCCGCCTGAGGGAAGCTTCCCCAGAAGGCACGGCTTTCGCGCGGGCTGTGCTCGGTCACGAGCAGTACGGCGCCGCCCCACTCGCCGCCCAGCGCAAAGCCCTGAATGAAACGCAGGAGCACGAGCAAGGCGGGCGCCCAATAGCCGATCGCCTGAAAGGACGGCAGGCACCCCATCAGAAAGGTGGAAGCGCCGATCAGCACGAGGCTGAACTGGAGGAGCGATTTGCGCCCGATGCGATCGCCGATATGCCCGAACACGACACCGCCGAGCGGCCGGGCGATGAACCCCACCGCATAGGTGGCGAAGGCGGCGATGATGCCATCGAGATCGTTGCCCGTCGCCGGGAAAAAGAGCTTTCCGAAAACGAGGGTGGCGGCCGTTCCGTAGAGGAAGAACTCGTACCACTCCACGATGGTGCCCGCCATCGACGCGCCGACGACCCGCCGTAACTGGGCCTGCCCGCTAGATTGTCCGCGATCCACTGAACTGCCTCTCCCCGTGTCCGCCGCAACCGGTCGCGCCGCCTTTTCATTCTCCTACTGGCCTCTAACGGCCCTTCCGCCGCCGGTCATCCTCGTAGCTATGCCGGGGGCATTCCGCCGCCGTCGTTAGAAACCACCGGATCGCGTAACCGCTTATCCATCATACCGGCAACAACCGAGGATAAGGGTTGGGATCGCGATCCGCCGATGGCAAGCTGGCGATATGGGACAGGGATGGCGATCGCGCCGCACATTCGGACTATTGCTTGCGGTGGGGGTGGTCGCCTCCGCGATAGGCCTCGCCATGCCGCCGACCTATTATCGCGGCCCCGCCAGCGATCATTTCGACGGCCGGCATTTCTTCAACCCCGAGGGGCAGTCCGGCACGGGCGGCGCGCAACGTGACGGGATCGGGAAGCTGCTGCGCATCGCCATGGGCACGGCCGGCCACCATGGCTGGCCCGCGAACGTACCCGTACGACAGACGGTGCCGCCGCGCCGGGTGGCGGGCGATGCGATGCGGGTGACGTGGATCGGCCATGCTACCACCCTGGTGCAGACGCGGGATCGCAATATCCTGTTCGACCCGATGTGGGCGGATCGCGACTCCCCCGTCGGCTTCGCGGGGCCACGGCGGGTGCGGCAACCCGGCGTGCGGCTGGCGGATCTGCCGCCGATCGACCTGATCGTCATCAGCCACGATCATTACGATCATCTCGATCTTGCGGCCCTGCGGTATCTGCAGGAGCGCGATCATCCCGCCGTCGTGACTGGCCTCGGCAACGATGCGCTGCTGGCACGCGATGGTATCGGCGCGGTCGCGGGCGACTGGGGGCAAACGATCATGACCCGCGCTGGCCTTCCCGTCCGTATCATGCGCGCGCATCATTGGAGCGAACGTCGGCTCGGCGATAAGGACCGAACGCTCTGGGTCGGCTTCCGTATCGGCCTGCCGGGCGGGGATATCTATTATGCCGGTGATACCGGCCCGGGCGACATGGCCTGGGCGCGCGCGGCGGCGGCGGGCCCGCCGGTTCGGCTGGCGCTGCTGCCGATCGCGCCGTACAAGGTGGGGCACCCGCAATCGGGCAACCATATCGATCCCGCAGGCGCGGTCGCCGCGTTCGAGACGATAAGGCCGGCCTATGCCCTTGCCGTCCATTGGGGCACGTTCGAATTGGGGGAAGAAGCGATCGGCGACGCCCCGGCCCGGCTTCGCGCGGCGCTGGCCGCGCGACATATCGCCCCCGATCGGTTTCGTGCCGTCCAGCCGGGGCAGGCGTGGAACGTGGCGAGGATGGCGGCTTCCGGCGGATAGCAATGCTCGAAGAGGGCGGTCCTACAAATCGGCCCGAATGACCGTGGGCTTAGCGAAACCGCGCCAGGCATCGTCATAGTCGCTCTGCATCGTCGGCGTTTCCAGCGCCCACGGCGTGGTGCGGATCACGGTGCGCGTCTCGAACATGAAGGCCATCGTGCCGTCGATGCGCTGCGGGCGAAGATCCGCCGACGCCGCCTTGTCGTAGCTCGCCTTGTCGGGGCCATGGCCGTTCATCTGATTGTGGAGGGATGCGCCGCCGGGGGTGAAGCCGCCGCCCTCCTTCGCGTCATAGGTCCCTTCGATCAGGCCCATGAACTCGCTCATCACGTTGCGATGGAACCAGGGCGGGCGGAACGTCCCTTCCGCCACCATCCAGCGCGGCGGGAAGATCACGAAGTCGCAATTGGCCGTGCCGGCGGTGTCGGACGGGCTGGTCAGCACCGTGAAGATCGACGGATCGGGATGATCGAAGCTGACCGTATTGATCGTGTTGAAGCGGGTGAGATCATAGCGCCAAGGGACCAGATTGCCGTGCCACGCCACCACATCGTACGGGGAATGATCGAGCGTCGTCGCCCAGAAACCGCCCTGGAATTTCTGCACCAGTTCGTGCGGCCCGTCGCGATCCTCGAACCAGGCGACAGGCGCCTCGAAATCGCGGGCATTGGCGAGGCCGTTCGCGCCGATCGGGCCAAGATCGGGCAAGCGGAAGGGCGCGCCGTAATTCTCCGCGACATAGCCGCGCGCCCGCCCGTCGGGTAGCGCTATATGGAAGCGAAGCCCGCGTGGGATCAGCGCGACCTGCAACGGCGCGACGTCGATCCGCCCAAGCTCGGTCGTGATGGCGAGCCGCCCCTCCTGCGGCACGATCAGCAGTTCGCCATCGGCCGAGAAGAAGCTGCGGTCCATATCGGCGGTCGCGGCGTAGAGGTGGATGCCGATGCCGGTCTGCGCTGCCACGTCGCCGGTACCGCCATAGGTCACAAGACCATCGAGCCAGTCCGCCGGCCCATCCGGCCACGGCAACGGAGACCAGCGCAGGCGATTGGGGGAGGGCGGCGTGGCGAACGGCGCCGTACGATACAGGCGAGCGATCTCGACGGGTCTGA
>CAJYJW010000005.1 GCA_913775025.1 uncultured Sphingomonas sp.
CCGCGACACGACCTCGATGCCGCGCTGCACGCCAAGCGCCACCACGAGGGCGACCAGGAAGATGAAGCCGAGCTGGAACGCGACCTGACGCCACGGCGAGCCGATAAGGTCGCCGAAGAGATCCCGCGCCTGCGCCGCGCCCAGCCCATCGAAACCGACGAGAGCAGCCTGCCGCGCATAGTCGATCGCCCAACCCGCGACGACGCTATAGTAACTGAGGCCGAAGAACGGAATCAGCAGGCTGAGCCAGCCGACCACCACCCATATCGACGAGGCATTCTCGGCGCGGATCAGCCGCCGCACGCTCGCCACGACGCTGCCATGCCCGCTGCGCCCCATCGCCATCTCGGCGATCATCAGGGGCGCGCACAGCAGCAGAACGAACAGCATATACAGCAGCACGAAGGCGCCGCCGCCGTTCGCCCCCGCCACATAGGGAAAGCGCCAGAGGCTGCCGAGGCCGATCGCCGCCGCCGCCGTCGCGAAGAGGAACGCCGCATGCGAGGTCCAGCGCTCGCTCTTGCGATCGCTTCCCTCCGGCGATAGGTTGGAATCGATCATGCTCGCTCCTGCATTCGATGCGGATTGCATACGAATGCATATGACTATGGTCAATATCCGGCTAGCCCGGTGACTGCCTTTCGGGTGTGGGAGCGGGTGCGCATTGGCCGACGACAGGAACGATCCGACGGGTGACGGATGGCTGGACAGCTATCTTCCGTATCAGATCTATCGGGTCAGCGCCTTGATGAACGCCCGTTTGCAGGGGCGGCTGGCCTCCAGCGGGATCAGCCTGTCGCAATGGCGCGTGCTGAGCGTCATCCGGTCGTTCGGGCCGCAAAGCATCACCGCCATCATCGAGCAGACGTTGATGGAGCAACCCACGGTGAGCCGCGTGATCAGCGCGATGGAGCGCGACGGCCTGCTCATCAAAAGCCCGTCCCCGGATGATCTGCGGATCATGCATGTCGCCCTGACGGCCAAGGGGGATGCCATTTTCGACGAGATCAGCCCGTCCGCCACGCGGCGGCAGAAGGATGCTCTGTCGAGGCTGACCGCCAAGCAGATCCTTGCTCTGAAGGCTTCGTTGAAGAAGATCGAAGACGCCATTCATGACAGTTGAGGGTCATCGCACGACAGGTGACGACCGCCGTCCCGATGCCTCCTACACGCTATTCTATTATGCCGACGTCGCAGCGGCGGTGGAATGGTATGATGCCGTCCTGGGGCTTGAGAAGGTGCGGACCATCGGCTCGGGCGCCGTCTTCCGGTTGACCCCGACCAGCTACCTCGCGCTCATCGACCAGGAGCATGGCAGCCAGCGTGCCATTCCGGGGACAAACAAGGGCGTGGTGCTCTCCATCGAAACCGACGATCTGGAGGCGCGACTGGGCAGCCTGATGCAGAGGGGGGCCGTGGGCCGCGATCAGGCGATCAGCATCGGCGCCGGGGGGTTCGCCGAGGAGTTCAAGATTCACGATCCGGAACTCTACACTATCGAATTCTTTCGATGGCGAACGCCGGGCTGATCGCGGCGGCAGGCCCCCTGCTCGCGCTTAGAACCGATGGGAAATGCCTGCAAAAACCGAAACGTCATAGGCGGCCCGGTTCAGTCCGAATATCGTGCCCAGATCGAGTTGCGTGTTGTTGCCCGGTTGCCACGAAACGGCGACGCTCCCCAAGGCGGGCGTGCCGCGCACCGATCGATCGGGGTCGTCGTCGCGCGTCATCTGCGCGCTGAAATCGGCCTTCACCGCTTCGCTCAGCGCATATTCCAGCTCGACGGCGCTGCCATACAGCAGGTGCCGGCCATGCCCGCTGTCGTTCACCTCGGCAGCAACGATCGGGGTCAGCTGAAACGATACGGCCTGCGATGTCCGATAGGTGGCCGGAAGCTGGAACGTCGCGCCCCAGTCGCCCGCCCCGATCGGCCGCCGCCCGACAGGAAGCGATGCCGTGGCGATGCCGGACAGTGCCAGCCCGTTGTCGCCCTTGCGCTCTATGATCGACGACTTCACGCCTAGGGTGGCATCGCCGATGCGGTGGGCACGGTTCACCATGCCCGCCGCATCGCGATCGCGATCGATGCCGTAGGGCGTCCAGCCGAGGCGAAGCTCGGTCTTTCCGCCGATGCCGTAGCGGACCAACGTATCGCCAATCACCACGGTATCCTCGCGCTCGCCCGCCTGGCGATCGAGCGTCCAGTCGACAAGGCCGGTTTCGGTCTGCAAACGGCCGGGTGCCGTGATGCAGGCGCTGGTGGTCAGGCCGGGGCGCTCGCTGCACAGACGGTCGGCGTTGCTGTTCTCGGCCTTGGCCGTCGCCGCCACGCACGCCAGAGTGCACGCCAATATCGTACCGGATGTCCGCACCATTCCCCCCGCGCCGCGTCGTGCGGTTCGCATCCGTCAGGGAATACGCAAAGCTTGTCTATTTGAAATTGGCCGCGCGTTGCAGGTAATACGGCTTCGTTCGCCATGGCCTCGCCATCGGCACTTCGGCGAAATCCTTTCAGGATCTCGCCGATCATGCCCGCAACATGCCGATCGACGGGCTCAGGATGCCTGAAGCTTGTCCTGTGCGCGCGTGTCGAAATCGGCGGCGTCATGCCGTTCGTGCAATTGCTCGGAAGGGTCGCCCTGTATCCGGTTGACCATCCGGCCGCGTCGTACCGCCGGTCGCTCCCCCACGGTATCCGCCCAACGCCGCACGTTGCGATAATCCTCCACCTGCAGGAAGGTGCCGGCGTTATAGGCCTCGCCCTTCACCAGTGATCCGTACCACGGCCAGATCGCCATATCGGCGATCGTATAATCGTCGCCGGCGATGAACGCGTTGTCCGCGAGCCGTTTGTCGAGGACGTCGAGTTGGCGCTTTACCTCCAGCGCATAGCGGTCGATCGCATATTCGATCTTCACCGGCGCATAAGCGTAGAAGTGGCCGAACCCGCCGCCCAGCAACGGCCCCGCCCCCATCTGCCAGAACAGCCACGACAGCGTTTCCGTACGCGCGGGGCCGGACGCCGGCAGGAAAGCACCGAACTTTTCCGCGAGATGGAGCAGGATCGAGCCCGACTCGAAAACCCGCACCGGTTCCGCCCCGCTTCGGTCGACGAGCGCGGGGATCTTGGAATTCGGATTGACCGCGACGAAGCCGCTGCCGAACTGATCGCCATCGCTGATCTTGATCAACCAGGCATCATATTCGGCCCCCGCATGCCCCGCCGCCAATAGCTCCTCAAGCATGATGGTGACCTTCACGCCGTTCGGCGTGGCCAGTGAATAGAGTTGCAGCGGATGTTTGCCGACCGGAAGCGCCTTGTCGTGCGTGGCCCCCGATATCGGGCGATTGATCGAGGCGAAGGGGCCGCCGTTCTGCTTGTCCCAGGTCCAGACTTCGGGCGGCACATAGGTGTCGGTCATCATGGTCTCCGATCATTTATGACGGTTGGCGCGGCGATGCCGCGGGGGCGGGTGCGCGATCCCACCACTAAGGGGTGGTTGCAAGCGCATCGGGGCGCATGAGGAGCACGATCTTTCCGGCCCCGCCCGCCTCCATCCGGCGCTGCGCCTCGGCGGCTTCCTCCAGCGGAAGGCGCTGGCTGACGGGGATGGCGAAGCGGCCATCCCGCGCATCCTCTGCGAAGGCGCGCAGTGTCTGCGGATCGGGTTGGGCGAAAACGCGCGTGACGGTGACGTCGGGATGCCGCTCGATCGTTCCCTCGGGCAAGACGGACGCATAGCCGAAGCGTCCGCCCGGTCGCACCGAGGCGCAGAGGCGGGCGGCGACATCGCCGCCCACCGTATCGGCAACCGCATCGATCGGGCCCAGGCGGCGGATCGCATCCTCATCGTCCAGCGCGACCGTGCCGGCGGCGCCAAGCTCCGCCGCCTCGGCCACCTGTCGCCCGCGCACGCCCGCGATCACCCGCGCGCCCAGCCGTTTCGCCGCATGGACGGCCGCGCGGCCGACGCTGCCCAGGGCGCCGCTTACGAGAACGGTCTGCCCGGCCTGCGCGCCAGCGCTCAGCCTGACGAGCTGATCGCCCGTCAGCACGGCAAGAGGGAGTGCCGCGGCATCGATCGGATCCAGCCCTTCGGGCAGGCGCGTCGCCAATGCCGCAGGCATCGCGACGAGTTCGGCGTACGTCGCTTTCGCCAAGGCGATCACCCTATCGCCGACCGCGAACATGCCGACGTCCGACCCTACGGCGCGTACGACGCCGCTCACGTCCCGCCCGGGTATCGCGGGCAGCCGTAGCGGGAAATCCTTCTGCCGCGTGCCCGAACGCACCTTCCAATCGATTGGATTGACGCTGGCCGCCTCCACGGCAACCAAGATCGCGTCGGGCGCGAGGGCGGGCTCGGGCACGTCATCCTCGAAGCGCAAGACGTCAGGCCCGCCATATTCGTGGAAACGGATCGCCTTCATGGCGGATCATCCTTGCTGCTGGTCCTTGATTGCAGCCGAACGAATTGCGCGAAGCACGGGTCCGCTCCATGCGCCACGCCGATCGCTTGGCACGATCAGGGCCTATCGAAGGAAACTGGCTGGGGCGGCAAGATTCGAACCTGCGAATGGCGGCACCAAAAGCCGCTGCCTTACCACTTGGCGACGCCCCAGCGGCCCCCGTGCGGGGGCGGTCGGGTCCCATATCCCGTGTATCGCCCGGTGGGAAGCCTCGACGATCAGGCATCGGCGCGCTAGGCGAACGAAAGCCGTCGCTTGAGGGAGAATGCATGACCACACTGGTAACGGGCGCCGCCGGTTTCATCGGCTTCCACGTCGCGCAACGGCTGATCGCTCGGGGCGAGCAAGTGCTGGGGGTGGACAGCCTCAACGATTATTATAGCCCGCAGCTGAAGCGCGACCGGTTGGCCGAGTTGTCCGGCCATGGCGACGCCTTCGCCTTCGCCCATGTCGATTTCGCCGATCATGCGGCGCTGGATCGGGCGTTGGCCGGGCAGAGCATCCGCCGCATCGTCCATCTCGGCGCGCAGGCCGGGGTGCGCTATTCGATCGAGAACCCGCGCGCCTACGTGCAGGCGAATCTCGTCGGCCATCTCAACCTGCTGGAGGTCGCGCGCGGCCTTTCCGCGCCGATGGTCTATGCATCCTCCTCATCCGTTTATGGCGGAAACGACACCACGCCGTTCCGCGTGGAGGATCGGGTCGATCATCCGCTGTCGCTCTACGCCGCGACCAAGAAGGCGGACGAGTTGATGAGCGAGACCTACGCGCATCTCTATCGCGTGCCGCTGACGGGGCTGCGCTTTTTCACTGTCTACGGCCCATGGGGCCGGCCCGACATGGCGATGTGGCTGTTCGCCGACGCCATATTGCAGGATCGCCCGATCCGGGTGTTCAACAACGGCGATATGCGGCGCGACTTTACGTACATCGACGATATCGTGACCGGCATCGTGGCAGCACTCGACAATCCGCCGCCCGATGACGGGCAGGTCAAGGCCGGCGGCAGCCGCTCCCCCCATCGCCTCTACAATATCGGCAACAATCGCTCGGAGGAGCTGGGCCGGCTGATCGACCTGATCGAGGCGGCCTGCGGCAAGCCGGCGGTGCGCGATTACCATCCGATGCAGGCAGGCGACGTCAAGGAGACCTACGCCGACATCAGCGCGATCCAGCGCGACCTAAGCTTCCAACCGACGACGACGATCGACGAGGGCGTGCCGCGCTTCATCGACTGGTTCCGCCGCTACCACGGGATATGACCGCGCGATAAGCGAGCATCGCGACAATCCGGTCTGGCGCGGCGCGCGCGGGGCTGGCACATCGGGGCATGGCCACCCCGTCCGCATCGCCGCTGTTCCTGCGAGAGGAGGAAATCCGTCGCGGGGTGGAGCTGCTCTATTTCGGCTACGGCCACCTCACCCGCGCGATCGATGATACGCTGGCGGCGGAGGGGCTGGGCCGCGCCCATCAGCGCGCGCTCTATTTCATCGCGCGGCAGCCGGGGCTGACGGTGAGCGCGCTGCTCAGGCTGCTGGGCATCACCAAGCAGTCGCTCGGCCGGGTGCTGGGCGATCTCAGCACACGGGGGCTGGTGGAGATGCGCACCGGGCCGACAGACCGTCGTCAACGCCTGCTGCGCCTCACGCCTGACGGCGCGGCGCTGGAAGCCGCGCTGTTCGAGGGATTGCGGGAGCGGATGGCGAGCGCCTATGCCGAGGCGGGCCAGGGATCGATCGCCGGATTCTGGACGGTGCTGGAAGGGCTGATCCCGCCAGAGGAACGTGCGCGGGTAAAGGGCCTGCGCGGCTGACGGACGGGGGGACGGGCATGGCCGAGATAGACGGGTTCGCAATGGAGACGATCGACGGCAAGCCAGCCACGATCGGTGATTACGCCGGCAAGGTGCGGCTGATCGTCAACACCGCCAGCAAATGCGGCTTCACCCCGCAATATGAGGGGCTGGAGATGCTGCACCGGGACTATGCCGCGCGTGGCCTGGCGGTGCTGGGCTTTCCCTGCAATCAGTTCGGCGCGCAGGAACCGGGCGATGCGGCCGAGATCGCGAGCTTCTGCACGCTGCGCTACGACGTGAAGTTTCCGATGTTCGCCAAGGTCGACGTGAACGGGGATGGCGCGCACCCGCTGTTCAAATATCTCAAGCATGCGGCGAAGGGGCTGCTCGGCAGCGAGGCGATCAAGTGGAACTTCACCAAGTTCCTCGTCGATCGCGATGGCCGTGTCGTCGCCCGCTATGCCCCCACGACGAAGCCGGAGGCGCTGCGCGAGGATATCGAAAAGCTGCTATAGCGTTCGGGGCGGCCGCGCTCAGCCCAAGGTGCGTCGCACCGCATCCTGCCAGCCGGCCACCAACGGCGCGCGGGCATCCTCCGTCATATCGGGCTCGAAGCAACGTTCGCGGGACCACAGCTCCGCCAGCGCATCCAAACCGGACCAGACGCCGGTGGCGAGGCCGGCATGGAAGGCGGCCCCCCGCGCGGTCGTCTCCAGATCGGCGGGGCGCTCCACCGGCGTATCGATTAGCCCGGCCAGAAAGCGGCACAGCCAGTCGTTGGCGGCCATGCCCCCGTCCACCCGCAGGATCGCCGGGGCCTTGCCGCCGTCCGCCACCATCGCCTGCGCCAGATCCATCGTCTGATAGGCGACCGATTCCAGCGCCGCGCGCGCCAGATGCGCCGCACCAGCGCCGAGCGTGAGGCCGAAGATCGCGGCGCGCGCCTCCGGCTCCCAATATGGCGCGCCGAGGCCGACGAAGGCGGGCACCATATAGACGCCGTGGCTGTCGGGCACCTGCGTCGCCATGTCGTCGGTCTGGCTGGCGTGGGTGATGAGGCCGAGGCCGTCGCGCAGCCACTTGATCGCCGCGCCCGCCACGAAGATCGATCCCTCCAGCGCGTAGGTCGTCCGCCCCTCCAGCCGATAGGCCGGGGTGGTGAGCAGCCGGTTCTTCGAGGCGATCGCCTCGTCGCCGGTATTCAGCAGCATGAAGCAGCCGGTGCCGTAGGTCGATTTCGCCATGCCGGGCGTGAAGCAGGCCTGACCGAACAGCGCCGCCTGCTGATCGCCCGCCATCCCCGCGATCGGGATGGTCAAGCCGAACAGGTCGGGCGTGGTGGTGCCGAACAAATGCGCGTTGTCATGCACCTCCGGCAGCATCGCGATCGGCACGCGCAGCAGGCGGCACAGCTCTTCGTCCCAGCGGTTGCGGTGGATGTCGAACAGCAGCGTGCGGCCCGCGTTGGTCGCATCCGTCGCATGCACCGCACCGCCGGTCAGCCGCCAGAGGAGGAAGCTGTCGATCGTGCCGAAGGCCAGTTCGCCGCGCTCCGCCCGCGCCCGCGCACCGGCCACGTTGTCGAGGATCCAGGCGACCTTGGTGGCGGAGAAATAGGGATCGAGCAGCAGGCCGGTCCGCTCCGTCACGAACGGCTCCGCGCCATCGGCCTTCAATTCGGCGCAGCGGGGCGCGCCGCGGCGATCCTGCCAGACGATCGCGTTATGAATCGCCTCGCCGGTCGCGCGGTCCCACACCACCGCCGTCTCGCGCTGGTTGGTGATGCCGATGGCGGCGATGTCGCCCGAAGCGATGCCGCTTTCGGCAATCACCTGTCGCGTGACCTTGAGCGTATCGCGCCAGATATCCTCAGGGTCATGCTCAACCCAGCCGGGGGCGGGGTAATGTTGCGCGAATTCGGTCTGCGCGATGGCGACGCGGCGGGCCTGATCGTCGAACAGGATGCTTCGCGTGGAGGTCGTCCCCTGATCGACGACGAGAATATGCGCCTTGCCCAAAATCCGCTCCCTCTCTGCGAAACGAAAGTCACTTGTTTTCATCCGAACGTCAAGACTTTCGGTTTTATGTTCGAATTGCTATATGCGGAGCATGACGAAGCAGGAGACATCCGTGGCGCAAGCGAGCGAAGGCCCCCTCGATCTCCTGATCGTCGGCGGCGGGATCAACGGCGCGGGGATCGCGCGCGACGCGGCCGGGCGCGGCCTTTCGGTGCTGCTGGTGGAGCAGGATGATCTGGCCAGCCACACCTCGTCCGCGTCCACCAAGCTGATCCACGGCGGCCTGCGCTATCTGGAATATGGCGAGTTCCGGCTGGTGCGAGAGGCCTTGATTGAGCGCGAGCGGCTGTTGGGCATGGCCCCGCACATCATCTGGCCGCTGTCGTTCGTTCTGCCGCAAACCCAGTCCCCCCGCCCGGCGTGGATGGTGCGTCTGGGCCTGTTCCTCTACGATCACCTCGGCGGGCGGGAGAAGCTGCCCGGCACGCGTACCGTGTCGCTGGCGCGATCGGCGGTCGGCAACGGTCTGTCGAACCGCCGTGGCAAGGCGTTCATCTACTCGGACTGCTGGGTAGAGGACAGTCGCCTCGTCGTGCTCAACGCGCGCGATGCGGCGGATCGCGGCGCCGCGATCGAAACCCGTACCCGGCTGATCGACGCGCGCCGGCAGGGCGAGATGTGGGCCGCCACGATCGAGCAGGACGGCAAGCGCCGCACCGTGCGCGCGCGGGCGATGGTGAACGCCGCCGGCCCCTGGGTGGCCGACGTGCTGGGCCGCGTCGCCGCCGAACGGCCGGATCGTGGCGTGCGGCTGGTGAAGGGCAGCCACATCGTCGTGCCGAAACTGTATGCGGGCGATCACGCCTTCATGCTGCAAAACCCGGATCGCCGGATCGTCTTCGCCATACCTTACGAGGGCCGCTTCACCCTGGTCGGCACCACCGACGAGCCATGGACCGAGGCCCCCGCCAAGGCGACGATCGGCGAGGGCGAGACGACCTATCTGCTCGACACCATCGCCCGCTATTTCGACACGCCCGTGACCCGTGACGATATCGCATGGAGCTACGCCGGCATCCGCCCGCTGTACGACGACAAGGCGGCGAGTGCGGCGGCGGTGACCCGCGACTACGTGCTCGATCTGGATGCGGGGGAGGGCAAGGCCCCGCTGCTCAGCATCTTCGGCGGCAAGATCACCACCTATCGCAAGCTGGCCGAACATGCCCTGCGCGAACTCGCCCCCTTCTTCCCGCGGGCCGGGGCGGCATGGACAGGCGGCGCGGCGCTGCCCGGCGGCGATATCGCGGATGGCGATTTCGAGGCGTTTCTGGGTGGGTTGGAACGCGATTATCCCGCCCTTCCCGCACCCTTATTGCGGCGGCTGGCGCGCGCCTATGGCACCTGCACCCGCGCGTTGCTCGGCAAGGCGGCGACGCCCGCCGATCTCGGCGAGGATCTGGGCGGCGGCCTGCATGCGGCCGAGGTCGACTATCTCGTTTCGCGGGAGTGGGCGCGGACGGCGGAGGACATTCTCTACCGTCGCAGCAAGCTTGGCTTGCACGTCCCTGCCGGCACCGCCGAACGGCTCGATGCATGGCTGGCGGCGCGCGAGGCCATCGCCGCATGATGCCGCCGCTGCCGGAGGCGGTGGCGGAGCGGCATCGCGCGATCCTGGAGATCGCCCGCCACACCGGCAGCGTCGGCGTGGAGGCGCTGGCCGAACGGCTGGCCGTCACCCCGCAGACGATCCGCCGCGACCTGAACCTGCTCGCGAAGGCGGCGATGCTGTCCCGCGTGCATGGCGGGGCGGTCGTCACCTCGGGGACGGACAATCTGGCTTATGCCGAGCGGCGGCTGGTGGCGGCGCCCGCCAAGGCCGCGATCGGTGCGGCGGCGGCGGCGCTGGTGCCGAACGGCGCGAGCCTGTTCCTCACCATCGGTTCGACCACCGAGGCGATGGCCCGCGCGCTGGTCGATCATAGCGACCTGATGGTCATCACGAACAACCTCAACGTGGTGGACATTCTTGCCGGACGCCCCGGCATCGAGGTGATCGCGGCGGGCGGGCGGGTGCGCCCGCATGATCGCGCGGTGGTGGGCGCGCTGACGATGGAGTTCATTCGCGGCTTCAAGGTCGATTACGCGCTGATCGGCGCGTCCGCGATCGAGGCCGACGGCAGCTTCCTCGATTTCGACGTGGATGAGGTGCGCGTATCGCAGGCGATCATCGCCCACGCCCGGCAGGTGATCCTTGGGCTGGACGGATCCAAGCTGGCCCGCCCCGCCCCCGTGCGGGTGGGCGATCTTGGCGATATCGACTTTCTCGTGACCGACCGGATCGATCCCGCGCTCGCTGCCGCCTGCGCCGCCGCTGGCGTCCGCGTGGTGGAGGGCGATCCCGCCGCCTGATCCGCCTCCGCATACGCCCCGTTGCGCGGCGCGCACGGCCATTTATGGAGGGTAGGACATGAGCATCGTTTCGCCCCCCGCCGGCCGGCCGACCATCCGCGACGTATCCCGTCTGGCCGAAGTGTCGATCAAGACGGTTTCGCGCGTCATCAACAACGAACAATATGTCAGCGCCGAAAAGCGCGAGCGGGTGCGGCAGGTGATGGCGGAGATCGGCTTCCAGCCGAACCAGGCCGCCCGCGCGCTCGCCGGCCACCGATCGCACCAGATCGCGCTCATCTGCGACAATCCGAACCCGTGGTACGTCTATGAGGTGCAGGCCGGCGTGCGGGAGCGGTGCCGGCAGGACAATCTGCGCATGATCGCCCAGCCCTATGACCGGTCCTCGCCCACTTTGCTGGACGATATCGTCGCGCTGATCGATCAGGCGCATCCGGACGGGCTGGTGCTGGCACCCCCCGCCTGCGACGATATGCGCGTGCTGGCCGAACTGACCCGCCGCGCCATTCCGTTCGTGCGATTGCAGCCGGGCCAGCGCATCGGCGACGGTCGCCCGGTGGCGCTGATCGACAATGAGCAGGCGGCATATGACATGACCCGCCACCTGCTCGGCATCGGGCACCGCCGCATCGGCTTCATCGTCGGCGAACGCAGCTACGCCGCCTCCGACCAGCGGCTCGCCGGCCATATCCGCGCGCTGGCGGAGGCGGATGTCGAGGTGGACATGCGCTATGTGGCGCAGGGCCGGTTCGATTTCGCATCCGGCCTCGCCGCCGCCGAACAACTGCTCGATCTGCCCACGCCGCCCACCGCCATCTTCGCCTCCAGCGACGATATGGCGGCGGGCGCGCTGGTGGCGGCGCACCGGCGGGGGATTGCGGTACCGGCCGACCTTTCCGTCGCGGGGTTCGACGACGGGCCGCTGGCGCAGGTCGTCTGGCCGCCGTTGACGACGATCCGCCAGCCGGTGCGCGCGATCGCATCAGCCGGCACCGATCTGCTGCTATCCCCCGATGCGATGGAGGATCGGCGGCTGGCGCACGAACT
>CAJYJW010000006.1 GCA_913775025.1 uncultured Sphingomonas sp.
CAACTTCTCGCCCCTCTACACGATCGAGGAACTGGCGCAGCAGGTCGCCGATTCCGGCACGCGCCTGTTGTTCACGCTTTCGGCGACGGCGTTGCTGCCCACCGCCCTTGCCGTGATGGAGCGATCGGGGCTGGAGCGGCTGGTCGTCGGCTCCGTCGCCGGAGCCCTCCCGGCGACGAAATCCCTCTTCTATCGCCTGTTTCGCGGGGGCGAGGTGGCCGCCCGGCCCGATGATCCGCGCATCTCCGCGTTCTCCGCCCTGATCGCGAACGACGGGGACTGCGCCCCGCCGGACATCGACCCCGAAACCGACATCGCGCTCCTGCAATATACTGGCGGAACCACCGGCGTGCCGAAGGGGGCGATGCTGACGCATCAGGCCCTGTCCGCCAATGCCCGACAAATTGCCGCCGTCGATCCCCACGCGGGCGACGACGATCGCATCGTCGGCGTGCTGCCGTTGTTCCATATCTTCGCCAACGCCGCCGTGCTGAACCGCACCGTCTCGGCCGGCGGGCAGATCGTGATGCTGCCGCGCTTCGATGCGGGGCAGGTGCTCGCCGCCGTGGCGCGCACGCGCGCCACCTCACTGCCCGGCGTGCCGACCATGTATCAGGCGCTGCTCGATCATCCCGGCCTGCCGCGGACGGATCTTTCCTCGCTCCGGGTCTGCGTATCGGGCGGCGCGCCGCTGCCGGCGGAACTGAAGGCGCGGTTCGAAGGCGTGTCGGGCGCGCGGCTGATCGAGGGATATGGTCTGACGGAGGGCGGCATCACCTCCGTCAACCCCTATGAGGGCGATGCGCGCACCGGCACCATCGGCCAGCCGCTGCCCGCCACCCGCTTCGCCCTCGTCAGCCGCGATGATCCGACGCAGGCGGCGCCCCACGGCGAGCCAGGCGAGCTGGTAGTGAAGGGCCCGCAGATCATGTCCGGCTACTGGAACCACCCGGAAGCGGCGGAGGATTGCTTCGTCGATGGCTGGCTGCGGACCGGCGATGTCGGCACGATCGACGCGGATGGCTATGTCCGCATCGTCGATCGGCTGAAGGACATGATCTCGGTCGGTGGCTTCAAGGTTTTTCCCAGCCAGGTAGAGGCGGTGCTGCACCGTCACCCCGATGTGCGTGAGGCGTTGGTGATCGGCGTACCGCATCCATATCTGGGCGAAAGCCCGAAGGCCTTCGTCACGCTGGCGGCCGGCGCGCGATCGGACGGTGCGGTGCTGATGGCGTGGCTCAACCCGCTTCTCGGCAAGCATGAGCGGGTGTGCGGGGTAGAGGTGCGGCAGACGCTGCCCAAGACGCTGATCGGCAAGCTCAGCCGAAAGGAACTGGTGGCGGAAGAACGCGCTCGCGCCGCCGCGTCGCCCGCTTGACCCGGAACCCGCCGCCCGCCAATAGCCGCACGATGGCAGAGGACGGTATCACGGAACTCTCGTTCGAAGACGCGCTGAAGCGTCTGGAGGCGATCGTGCAGCGGCTGGAAAGCGGCGAGGCGACGCTCGATGAGTCGATCGAGCTTTACGCGGAAGGGGATCGCCTCCGCGCGCAATGCGAGGCACGCCTGGCCTCGGCGCAGGCGCGGATCGAGAAGATCACGCTTGGCGCGGATGGCCGCCCGGCGCGTACGCAACCGTTCGACGCGGGCTGATCGCCCGATGACGTCGCCCTCGCTCGCGTTGCTCGCCCCCGCGCTGGATCGCGTCGCCGCCGATATCGATCGGCAGTTCGCCAGCCTGCTGCCGGTGCCGGACGACGCGCGCGCGCGCCTGTTCGAGGCGATGCGGCATGCCGCGATCGGTGGTGGCAAGCGGATGCGTCCGCTTCTGGTGTGCGCCGCGTGCGAGATCTACAACGTCGATCGGGAAGCCGCGCTGCGGGTGGCGACCGCGATCGAATGCATTCACGTCTATTCCCTGGTGCATGACGATCTGCCATGCATGGACGACGACGATATGCGTCGCGGGCGGCCGACCGTACATGTCGCCTATGACGAGGCGACGGCGGTGCTGGCGGGCGACTCGCTGCATGCGCTCGCCTTCGACCTGCTCGCCGACGAGGCGACCCACGCCGACCCCTTCGTCCGGATCGAGCTGGTGCGTGAGCTTGCCCGCGCCAGCGGCCCGGCGGGCATGGCGGGGGGGCAGGCGATGGATCTTGCCGCCGAGGATCAGGCATTCGATCTGCCGACCGTCACCCGGCTCCAACAGCTCAAGACGGGCGCGTTGATCGGCTTCTGCCTGGAGGCGGGTGCGATCATGGGGCATGTGCCGCCCGAGGGCCGCACCCATCTGCGCGGCTATGCGCGCGACATCGGCCTCGCCTTTCAGATCACAGACGATCTCCTCGATGTCGAGGGGGACGAGGCGGCGGTCGGCAAGCCGCTCCACAAGGATGCGGCGGCGGGCAAGGCGACGTTCGTATCGCTGCTGGGGGTCGAACGGGCGCGGCAGCAGGCATCGATGCTGGTCGATCAGGCGATCGCCCACCTCGCCAGTTTCGGCGTGGAGGCGGATCTGCTGCGGGCCGTCGCGCGCTATATAGTGGAGAGGGACAGATGAGGCGGATCGGCGTCTATCCCGGCACTTTCGACCCGATCACGCTCGGCCATATGGACATCATCGCACGCGCCGCGCGGCTGGTGGACCGGCTGGTGATCGGCGTCACGACCAACGCTTCCAAGTCTCCGATGTTCTCGCTGGACGAGCGAATGGCGATGGTGATGCGGGAAACCGCCGGGCTGGAGGGCGATATCATCGTCGTCGCGTTCAATTCGCTGTTGATGGATTTTGCCGAACGCGAGGGCGCCTCGGTGATCGTGCGGGGGCTGCGCGCGGTTTCCGATTTCGAGTATGAGTATCAGATGGCGGGGATGAACCAGCAGATCAACGAGCGCGTCGAAACCGTCTTCCTGATGGCCGACGTGGCGTTGCAGCCGATCGCCTCGCGACTGGTAAAGGAAATCGCCATCTATGGCGGGCCGATCGGCAAGTTCGTGCCGCCCCGGGTGGTGGAGGATGTGGCGGCGCGGATCGACGAACGCGGTATGCGTCAAGGCTGAGCCGATCCGGGGTCTGCCGCCCCTCGCGAAGGAGTAGTGATGCGTATCGCCTGCCTCTTGGCCCTTTCGCTGCTCGCGGCGTCGCCTGCCTTTGCGCAGGGGGCCGCATCGGTTGCGGCTCCCGCGACGCCGGCTCCGGCGCCCGATCCCGCCAACATCCTGAACCTCGATCTCTCCACTGGCGGTCGCGTCTCGATCCTGCTGCGGCCGGACAAGGCCCCCGGCAGCGTCGAGCGGATCAAGACGCTGGTGCATCGCGGATTTTATAATGGCCTGACCTTCCATCGCGTGATCGACGGTTTCATGGCCCAGGGCGGTGATCCGAAGGGCGACGGTTCGGGCGGATCGGACCTGCCGGACCTGAAGGCGGAATTCAACGACATGCCGCATGTACGCGGCGAAATGTCCATGGCGCGCGCGGAAAACCCGGACAGCGCGAACAGCCAGTTCTTCATCATGCTGTCGCCAAATCTCCAGCTCGACGGGAGATACACCGCGGTCGGGCGGGTCATCTCCGGCATGGGCTATGTCGATCTGATCGAGCGGGGCGAGCCGCCGGCCAATCCCTCACGAATCCTGCGTGCATCGATGGGCAGTGACAACGTGCCTGCGCCCGCTCCCAGCGCCGCCCGGGCCG
>CAJYJW010000007.1 GCA_913775025.1 uncultured Sphingomonas sp.
GGTGGGCTTGTCGTCCGCGCCGTAAACGATCGCGGCGGTGCCGATCTCATAGCCGTCGCGAAAGACGGAGATCGTCTCGGCCGCGATATCGACGGTGACGACGATCGGGCCGGCAGGCACGCCCGTATCGTCCCACGCATAATCGCCATGTCGCAGCGGCGCATCGAGCGTGAGGATGCGCTTGACCGTGAACGGCGTATCGGCCGCCGCGACTGTTTGGGCAGGGGCGGCGACGGGGGTCGCGGTTACCGCCTTTGCCGGCTGCGTTTTCGGCGTCGCCTGAGAAACGCTGGCCTGCGGGCGATCCGGCTTTGCCATGTGTACGATGCCGGCGATCAGAACACCGCTGACGATCAGCTTGCCCGCCACCCCGGCCAGCCGCCCAAACCCGCCCATCGCATCGCTCCCTCGCTCGGCCATCGCATCCGCCCCGCCCGATCCGCCATGCACCGCGCCGGGTTAAGGCGACCTTCCGCCCCGCGTCGCGTTCACGGCAACTAATCTCGGAAGGATAGGGGCGATGACGGTCAAGGCGATACTGTTCGATCTCGACGGCACTTTGGTAGACAGCAACGAGCGGCATGTCGACGTGTGGCGCCAGGTGATGGAAGAGGCCGGGTACGACATCCCTCGCGAGGCGCTGCATGCGCAGATCGGGAAGGGGGCGGACAATTACGTGCCCGCGCTGCTGCCGCACGCGGATGCCGCCACGGTAAAGCGATTGGGCGGGCGGCATGACGCGCTGTTCGAGGCCGACCATCTACAGAAAGTGCGGCCTTTCCCACAGGCCCGCGCTCTCATCGCGGCGGTGAAGGCGCGCGGATATAAGACGCTCCTCGCCTCCTCGGCAGGAGGTGAGGAGGTGTCGCACTATGTCGATCTGCTCGATGCCGGGCCGCTGCTGGATGCGACGACCAGCACCGACGACGCCGACCGATCGAAGCCCGATCCGGATATCTTCGCGGCGGCCAGACAGGCGGCGGGCGTCGCGGCGGTGGAAGCCCTCGTGATCGGCGATACGCCGTGGGACGTGATCGCGGCGCGAAAGGCTGGAAGCCAAAGCGTCGCCGTCCTGTCCGGTGGGTTCGCGGAGGCCGCGCTGCGCGATGCGGGCGCGATCGCGATCTATCGCGACGTGGCGGATCTGCTGGCGAACCTCGACACGTCGCCGCTGGCCCGGTGACGGCGGCTTACAAGCCGTTCGCGAACCGCTCCGCCGCCTCGCCGATCGCCGCATAGACATGATCGAGATCGTCTTCGTCGATGCAATAGGGCGGCATCACATAGACCGTGGAACCGAGCGGGCGGAGCAGCAGATCCCGCTCGCGAAAGAAGGCCAGCAACGCGGGGGCGAGGGCGGAGAGATAGCCATCGTCCGTCGGCCCCAGATCGCAGGCGGCGATCGTGCCGAGCCGGCGGCGGTTGCGCGTGCTGGCAGGCAGCGCCGCCAGCCGCGCCTGTTGCCGGGCCGCCAGCAGGGCGATGCGCTCGCCCACCGGCTCCTCGTCCCATATCGCGATATTGGCAAGCGCGGCGGCGCAGGCGATCGGGTTGGCGGTGTAACTGGAGGAGTGGAACAGCATATCGGCGCGGTTCCGCGACAGATGCGCGTCGTAGATCGCGCCGGTCGCCAGCGTCGCGGCGAGCGGAACGACGCCGCCGGTCAGCCCCTTGGACAGGCATAGGATATCCGGCGTCACCCCCGCCTGATCGCAGGCAAGCAGCGTGCCGGTGCGGCCCCAGCCGCTCATCACCTCGTCCGCGATGAACGGCACGCCGTGCGTCGCACAGATTTCCCGCATGGCGGCCAACGTGCTGGCCGGGTAGAACAGCATTCCGCCCGCCCCCAGCACCAAAGGCTCCAGGATCAGCGCGGCGGGCTTTTCCCGGCACGCGGCCTCCAGCGCGTCCAGCGTCGCCTGCCCGTCGCCATGCGGAAACGGGATCGTGCCGACATCGAACAGCAAGGGGGCATAAGCACGGTTGTACACGCCGCGCGCGCCCACCGACATCGTGCCGACGGTATCGCCATGATAGCCATGTTCCAGCGTCAGAATGCGGTGACGCGGCTCGCCCCGGTTCAGCCAGTAACCGAGCGCCATCTTCAGCGCGACCTCGACCGCCGTGGAGCCCGAATCGGAGTAGAAGACGTGCGGCAGCTCGCCCCCCGTCAGCCGCACCAGCGCGTGCGCCAGATCCTCGGCGGGCGGATGGGTGTAGCCGGCGAAGATGATCTGATCGAGTGTTTCCGCCTGCGCGGCGATGGCGGCGGTGATGCGCGGGTGGCGGTGGCCGTGGGTCGTGACCCACCAGCTCGAAATGGCATCGACGATCCGCCGCCCGTCCGAGGTGAACAGCGCCGCGCCCTCGCCATGGGTGACGAGGGGGATGGGCTCATTCAGGCCATGCTGGGTGAAGGGATGCCAGACGGCGCTCGTCATGCGATGAAATCCCCAAGGTGGAAGCCATCCCGAAAGGCGGCGGCCAGCGTGGCGGCATCCAGCGGATCCAGCCGGGGGAGGCGGCCGAGCCGGCGCAGACCGCCGATCGCGGCGATCGTCGCCTCATTGTCCTCGTTCGCCTCGCCCGAAAAGGCGATGCCCAGCAGCGGTACTTTACGGGCGCGCAACGCTTCGATCGACAGCAGGCTGTGGTTGATCGTGCCAAGCCCGGTGCGCGCCACCAGCACCACCGGCGCGCGCCAGCGGGCGAACAGATCGGCATAGAGCATGTCGCGCGTCACCGGCACCAGCACGCCGCCCGCGCCTTCCACCACCAGCGGCCCCTCCATCTCGGGCAAGGCAAGGCGCGTGGGGTCGATCACTATCCCGTCCAATTCGGCGGCGCGATGGGGGGAGAGGGGGGCGGTAAGGCGATAGGCCTCGGGCAAAATCGTTTGTACGCCCAGCCGCCGCGCGGTGTCG
>CAJYJW010000008.1 GCA_913775025.1 uncultured Sphingomonas sp.
CTGCCGTTTGCACTGGACCTTGATGATCGGCGGCTGAAAGCCGAGCTGATCGGTATGGGCGATCACGTCAACGCCGCCGTCGCCGCTCTTCTCCGACACGCGAGCCGAGTAACCCATGCACTCCAGAAGGTGCGCGGTGAAATGTTCGAATTCATATCCGCTGAGCAACCCGTGCAACCGACGCACGATGAAGTCGGCTGTAGTCTCTTCCGCAACCTGCGATGCTTGCTGAGCCGTCAAATCGTCCGACAGGGGCGCTTCGACGGGCTCGGCCGGTGCGGTGTAGGAGAGGCCCGGCGTCGCCTTGGCCGCGAACTCTGCGGCATGCTCGCGGATACGGAACAAGGTGATGAACGATCCAATCTCATAGAGCGCCGATTGGCTGAAGGCGTCGCGTGGTTCGTGTGCCAGCCACTCGACGCCCTGGTGGTTGGGATATTCAGCACGCCAAGCGGCTCCTGTCGCATCGTGCCACTTTTTGCCCGTCGCTCTGCCGATGTGGATCATGCGATCGTGCTTGGATGGGTAGACGATCAAGTCGCCCGGCTTCACCTCGAAAGCGAATTTGAACAGCGTTCCTGCGTCCACCGGGATCGCGCCCGGCTTCTTTTCAGGATAGCTCTGCGCCACAAGACGCTTAAACACCTCGCGATCGGGCGACAGCGCGAAGATGTCGCCAAGCGCCGGCCAGCCAAGGCTGACGAAGCCTCCTTCCACCGGGTCGCTTCCGACGACTGCCGGAATGTGGATACCCCAAGCTTCAGCCATCCTGTGCGCTTCCCTCGTTACTGGCCGCCGCTGCCCGCGTCCGCCGGGCGACGCGGCGGTTCTGGCGGACACCTTCGTTCTGGAGCGGATCGACAAGCCGCTGGTAGAGCGTGAACAGATGCTCCACGCGCTCGCGATCGGATCCGAAGGGCGCACGACGATAAAGCCGGTCCACCGCCGTATCTAGCTCGCGATGCGCGCGGCGCAGCTCGGCGGGCATGGTATCGGGATCGTAGAGGTCGGCGAGCGTGGAGGTCGCGTTCTTCGGCAGCGCGCGGGCGTCGAGCACGGCTTGCGCCAGCGCCTCGATCTGCGCGCGCTGCGTAGGCGTGGGGTCGGGCCAAGGAAAGGTGTTATAGACTAGCTTGATAGAGTAGCGAGGATCGCTCTTGAGCCGTCCGCCGATGTTATTTACCCAAACCATGTGCATGTGACTAGCAATCAAGGCGAAGTGCCAAATCGATGCTGCTGTAGAAATCCTGACTAGACTACTCGGAACGATTGGTGGGGTCAGCCATCCGGCTGGCACGTATTCCCGAGTCTCCGATCCATTCTCAGGCACCACAAGGAACGGCTGAGTTGGTAGTACTGTCACGTGAAACTCGCTTGGGGCTTCGGCAAGATAGCGAGTGCTCTCTGCCGATCGACCCTCATCTTCCTCATCGCTCGCCCGCTTCGGTATTTCACCGGAGCGCCAGCGTCGGACTAGCTTTAGGCGTTCGATCAGCGTCGGGTGCGTTCGAAGCTCAGAGGGGGAGGCAGATTGGGCTACTATTATGTAGCGAACACCACCGTTCAAAAATTCTTTCGCTCCGATATAGGGGCGTAAGAATGCCTCCGCTGCGGGATCGACGCGGAGCAGCGCTGCGCGTTCGGCCGCTGTGAAAATCAAGTATCCGCCATCTACTGGCTTTGAGCCTACGTTCAGCTTGGGGGCGCCGTTGACGGGCTTACTCACCTTCTTGACGACTAAGTGCCGATCTGCCTCCTTCGCGTCGAACAGATACGCCGTTAGCGCCGCATGTCGCGTCTCGGTCGGCTCGCCTTTCGCATCGGCATAGCTAAACAGCCGCTTTTCCGCCGGCTCGTTGCCGCGCGGCGCCAGCCCGACAATGACGCAATGCACCGCCGCTCGGCCCGGCCAGACGAAGGTGCGGTGCGCGAAGGCAATCTCCGCACCCTCCTTGAACAGCACCGGCCAGAGCTGCGCCACCTGTTCACCCTGCACGATTGAGTTGGTCGAGACGAAGCCGATCCGCGCCGCGCCCGCCGCTACATAACGAGCCGCCTTGATGAACCATGCTGCGACGTAATCGAGCGTGCCGCCGCTGCCCGGTAGCGCCGCCAGCCGCCGCACCTGCGCGCGCTGCGCCTCGCTCTGATACTTGGCGCCTACGAACGGCGGGTTGCCGAACACGAAGCTGCACCGCTCCGCCGGCAATACCGCGTTCCAGTCCAGCTCCAGCGCGTCGGCATGGCGGATGCCCGGCGCTGTCACCAGCGGGATGCGCGCGTAAGGTTTGCCGAAATCCTCCGCCAGCCGCGTGTTGGCGATGTGATCGGTCATCCAGAGCGCGACCTGCGCGATCATCGCCGGGAACTCGTCTATCTCGATCCCGAAGAATGAATCGACGTTGATGCGGGTGAAGGCTCCGACGTTCCCTTGATAATCGAACGACGCAGCCAGCGTTTGAGCGAGATAAATTTCCTTGATCACCTCGCGTTCGAGCTCACGCAGCTCGCGATAGGCTACCACCAAGAAGTTGCCTGCGCCGCAGGCCGGATCAAGGAAACGCAAGCTGGCAATCTTCTCGTGGAAGTCCAGCAGCGCATTGCGCCGGCCACTCTTGCGTGACTTCAGCCGCTCGAACTCGGCGCGCAGGTCATCAAGAAACAGCGGCTCAATCACCTTCAGGATGGCCTGTTCGGGCGTGTAGTGCGCTCCCTGCTTGCGCCGCGTCACCTTGTCGATGACGCTTTCGAACAGCGATCCGAAGATGGCGGGCGAAACCTCGCCCCAATTGAACATGCTGGCGTCCAGCAGCATGTCACGCATGGCGTTGTCGAACGCAGGCATGTCGATGCGTTCGCGGAACAGCTCGCCGTTGATGTAGGGGAACTCGGACAGGTCCGCGTCCAGCCCGCGCTGACGCTTTTCCGGCGGCGTATCTAACACCTGGAACAGCATGCCGAGCTTAGCGCCAAGGTCGCGTCCGTCGGGCGTCGTCTGCCCTTCGAGCCATGTCAGGAACATATCCTTGCGCTCGAAAATGCCGGTATCGTCCGCGAATAGGATGAACAGCAGCCGGACAAGCAGTCGCTCCAGATTGTGCCCGGTGTAGCCATCGGCGGCGAGCGCATTATGCAGCCTGCCCATCAGCTCCGAAGCCTTGCGGTTGACCGGCGACTGGTTGCGAAACAGACGCGGCTGCACGCCGATGATAAAGCCGAACGCCTCAACCTGCCGCTTCAAGTCAGCGAGCGGGAAACGCCATTCGCGGCGCGTCTCCAGGTCTACCAGTTCGAACCGCTGGAAGTCGCACACCATCATGTAGCGAGGGCGCTGCACCTCCGGCAGCCAATCGTAATAGTCGAGCGCCTGAGACATTGCGCGCGTGAGGTCGCGGCCGGCGCTTTTCTGCTCCACGATCAGCGTGCCGGGCCAGAACAGGTCGATAAAGCCGCCGGTGCGTGACGTGTCGAGCGCCTTCACCCGCTGTTCGTAGACCGCCACCTGCTTGCGGGGCACGCCGAAGATAGCGAAGAACTCGTCATAGAAGGTCTGCGTCTGACCCTTCTCATAGCCCTTGCCCTTCCATTCCTCGCTGAAGCGGGCGGCGTTGGCGCGGATTTCAGGCCAGCTCAGGCGCATGTAGGCGTCGCGATCGTCATGGGAGCGAGCGTAGCCGGTTGAGGGTCGGGAACAAAGTGGCGCGATGGCGGCTGTTGCCTGCCGCGCTGTTCCACCTATGTTCGGCTCCGGGGATAGGCCGGCCAGCCGACAAGCGCGCATCCCACGTGCTTCCCCGATCATCGTGGGAGCCGCTTGGGAGGCGGGATGGAAAGCGCTGCCACTGCATATCTAGAGTCGCGCGATTGCTTGCTGGCGATCCGGTCCCGGATCGATGAGCTTACTAGCGGGATCGATCCTGCGCCTTGGTACGTCGCGAGCCCTGCCGCGTTGCCCGGCGACAACGAGACGCCCAACGTCCGGCAAATGGCGGTCTATGCGCGGGCCAATGCGACGTTCTTCCGTGCGATGTTGGTCGGTTCGCTGCGTGGCTGGTTCATTGACGGCGGCGAACGCTGGCAGATACCGGGTTGGGCGTGGGCTGATCAGGGCGGCGATTGGCGTGCGTTGATCATGGGAAACGACTTTCTCCATCCGCTTGCTCCACCAGAGGTGAGGCGCTGGGCTTGGTTGCCTGTTCAAGTCGAACGAGCCGAGTTCATGCGCTGGCTCGGCACAGATGAAATTGCGGATCAGACCAGCTTCCCGGAGCTGCCGTCCGCCTACGATGAGGCGAGCCGACCTCCGTACGTCACTCACCTAGAGCCGCCCGACCGGCCGAACGTCACGCTCGCTCACGCTCTGTCCTGGCTCGCGTTCGGCATATCATTGGACGGGCAAAACCTCGCCTCTGCGCTCGGCGCCGGTGTGCTGGGGGCAAGCCGTACCGACGCTCATCGCCGGCTGGAGCAAGCGACTGATCGGCTTGTCACGGCCGGAACTGGAGGTCTTCCGATGCTTGGCAAGTTTGTGCCTATGCATGGTGATTATGGCGCGGCGCTGACGGCGCGGATTGAGCCCGAGCGGCTGGAGGACTTCCGCCAGTTCGATGTAACGTTAGACGGGCTGCGCTATGGCACAGGCGTGAGCTGGGATTGGACCGATCCTGGCGTAACAAGCCTCGCCCGAGCGCTACCGGCGACGACCCGCAAATATGTGGATGTGAAAGTCGAGCGGCGGAGCCTGATGGCGTTGCTCCAGCCGGAAGGAGCGCAGATGATAGAAGGCGAGCAATCTGCGGACGACCTGCCCCCGGATGACGTGATCCTAGCAAAGATGCATGAGCTGAAAGCCGCCGGCCTTTCGCGAGACGAAGCCGCGAAGCGCATCCGAACCCTTCCCGGTTTTGAGAGCGTCGGGAACGAGCATGCGCGCCGGCTCGTGAGCGGCACATTGCCTAAGGGTCGACCGAAGCAGCTCCGCAGAAAGGCGGCAGAAAAGACGGCGGGATAGCCGCACACGCTATTATTGCCGCTCTTTTCGGCTTTCGCGAATGACGAGCCCATCCACTATGCAAAGGATGGACAGTGTTGGACGCCAAGAGCCAAGCGAAGCTCGCCTATAGCATCCCAGAAGCCGCCGCTGCCGTTAGCATCGGCCGATCCAAGGTCTATTCGCTGATCGCGGAAGGCCGGCTGGAGACGCGTAAGATCGGCAAGCGGACGGTGATCCCGGCCGCTTCGCTCGCCAAGCTGCTGGACGCATAGGCCGATGTCCGAACTTCGCGAGCGCTTCGACACGCTGAACGCCTATCTGATGCCCCAGCTTCCGACGCTGGCGCGGCAATGGCTGCCGGAGGGTAGGCTGAGCGGTGCTGAATGGACTGCGCGCAACCCCTGTCGGCATGACCGGCGACTGGGTTCGTTCCGGGTCAACACACGGACAGGCTGCTGGGCAGACTTTGCGACCGGCGAGCGGGGTGGCGATCCCATATCGCTCTACGCTTACCTATTCACGAATGGCCGGCAGGGCGTCGCCGCGCGTGAATTAGACCGTGGCGTTTTTCACGTTTCGAGGGTGTCGCCTGCTATTGTTGCGAAAGCCGCTAAACCTGATGCGGACGAAGAACAGCGCATCGTCCGCGCCCGCGCCATCCATGCCGCCGCGCGGCCGATCGATGGCGTGGCCGAAGCCTACCTGCGCCAGCGGGGGCTACAGCCGGGGCCGGCATGGTCGGGCCTCAGAGCCGCCACGCTGCGCTATCCGCATGCCGAAACGCATCCCGCCATCATAGCGCCTGTGACCGGGCCTGACGGGGCTGTGACGGGCATACAGCGCACGTTCCTGACAGCCGATGGCTGCAAGCTGCCTGTCGCTGATCCAAAGCTGTCGCTTGGGCGCGTTCGCGGGGGCTCCATCCGTCTAGGCGAGCCTGTGGGCGAATTGATCCTGTGCGAGGGGTTGGAAGATGGCCTAAGCCTCGCGCAGGAATTGCCCGCTGCGATCGTCTGGGCGGCCCCAGGTGCCTGCATGCTCGCTAGCATGGAACTGCCACCCAGCGTATCCCGCGTCGTAATTGCGGCGGACAATGACGCGGCGGGCGAAGCGGCAGCGATCCGCGCGGCGGAGCGATTCACGACCGGCGAGCGATCGGTCCGCGTCATGCGACCCGAGCCACCCTTCAAGGATTGGAACAATCAGCTTCGCGGGATCGCGCAGTGAGTGCCTTCGCCACCGCTCTGGCAGATGCCGAGCCGATCGCAGCACCGGAACCGCTGCCGCTCTGTCGCCCGCTACCGCTAGCCGAAGCCTTCCCCCTTGACGCGCTCGGGCCAACGCTGGAGGCCGCCGCCCGCGCGATCATGGATCGGGTGCAATGCCCCGATGCTATTGCCGCTCAGTCTGTTTTGGGCGCGGCCTCGCTGGCAGCGCAAGCCCATGCCAACGTGATTATCCCTGCCACCGGGCACTCCCGCCCCCTGTCGCTGTTCCTTGTGACCGTGGCCGCGTCGGGCGAACGCAAGAGCGCAGCCGATAGTGAGGCGCTGGGGCCAATCTATGATCGCGAAGAGACGCTGCGCGATCTGAACGCCCGCGCGAAGCCCGGATATGAGAATGGGAAGGCAGCTTGGGAGGACGCTCGAAAGAAGGCAATGGGGAAAGCCAAAGGCGATTATGCAGCGACTAAAGCGGCGCTTGATGCAATCGGGCCAGCCCCGGTTGCGCCGCTGGCCCCCCTGCTTCTGGTGAGAGAGCCAACCCTTGGCGGACTGCACAAGCTATATGGCGAGTCCGGTCCCTCGCTTGGCCTGTTCAGCGATGAGGCGGGCAGCTTCCTTGGCGGGCACG
>CAJYJW010000009.1 GCA_913775025.1 uncultured Sphingomonas sp.
CGATGACGACGCGGTTCGGATCGCCGGTGCCGCGCTGGATGGCGATCACGTCCGCCACCTCCACGCCGTTCGGCGCGCGCGGGCCGGTGAAGCGGTCGGCGATCGTCTCCACTGTCAGGCAGCCGCCGCATGCCTTGCCGATCGCGGCGAAGCGCGCCGCACCCCATCGGCGGGCGGCACCGATGCCGCGTTTCGGATCGGTGGTGGTGGACAGGGTGTGGCGCGTGCCGAAGCCGACCAGCCGTTCTATCGTGGCGCGCAGCGCGGCGGGATCGGGGGTCGCCGGCGGTGCGGCCGCGGTGGCGAGCGGGAGGGCGGCGAGGAGCAGGAGGGCTTTCATCGGCGGCAGGCTGGGCCGTCCGCCCCGTCTATGCAAGCCCCCGTCGCGATCGCCACGGGGCGGGTCAACTCAGCCGGTCGATCGCCTCGTCGCTCAGCGAGCCGGGGATGATCATGATCGGGCAGGGCATGGCCGCCGCCGCCGGCCCGGTGAGATAGTCGAGTAGCGGCCCGCCCTCGCCCGAGGCGCTTGCGCCGATCACCAGCGCCGCCGTATCGGGGCGTTCTGCCAGCGTTTCCCGCAGCACCGCCACAGGCTCGCCCTGGCGCACCGTGATCGCCGGGGAAAGGCCGACCTCGTCGATCAGCTCGCCTGCCGCCTGCAATACCAGCGCATCGACGCGCAGCCGCGCCTCCTCGTCCATCGCGGCCTGCACGCCGCCCCACTGGACGAACTCGGGCGGCGCCACGATCGCGAGGATCTCGATCGAGCCCTCCGTTCTGGCGGCGCGGCGCGCCGCGAAACGCAGCGCCACGCGGGCCGCCTCATCCTCGTCCACCACCACCAGATAGGTGCGCATCGGCTATCCCCCTTTTGGCCGGAAGTGCGGTATAAGCCGCCCCGGCGCAAGCGTTGTGCCTTGACCCATGGGGCGTTCCTGGCCGAGAGACGCCCCGTTACCAGACCTGCCGGGAGTGGCCTTCACCATGCCGATCGAGCTCAAGATGCCTGCGCTGTCGCCGACGATGGAGGAAGGCACGCTGGCGAAGTGGCTGGTGAAGGAAGGCGACGTCGTGCGATCCGGCGATCTGCTGGCGGAGATCGAGACCGACAAGGCGACGATGGAGTTCGAGGCGGTCGACGAAGGCACGATCGGTGAGATTCTCGTGGCCGAAGGCAGCGAGGGCGTGAAGGTCGGCACGGCCATCGCGACGATCATCGGCGAGGACGAGGATGCCGCCGCCCCGGCGAAGGCCGCCGCGCCCGCAGAAAGCAAGGCCGCGCCCGCCCCGCAACAGGCCGATGCGCCGAAGGCCGAAACGCCGACGCAGGAAGCTCCGAAGCAGGAAGCTCCGAAGCAGGAAGCTCTCGCGAAGGCCGATACGGCACCCGCGCCGTCGGAGGGCGATCGGATCAAGGCAAGTCCGCTCGCGCGTCGGCTGGCGCAGCAGCAAGGGGTGGATCTGGCAAGCCTTTCCGGCTCCGGCCCGAACGGCCGGGTGGTGAAGGCGGATCTCGCGGATGCCAAGCCTGGTGCGAAGGCGCCGGAGCCGGCCCCCGCGAAGCCGGCCGATGCGGCGCCGGTCGCGAAAACCCCGGCGTCCGATGCCAAGGCGGCACCGGCATCGCCCCCGCCCACAGCGACGAGCGACATTCCGCACGAGGCGTCCAAGCTGTCGAACATGCGCAAGGTGATCGCGCGGCGGCTCACCGAATCCAAGCAGCAGGTGCCGCATATCTACCTCACGGTGGATATCCGCCTGGATGCGCTGCTCAAGCTGCGGGGCGAGCTGAATACGGCGCTGGAGGCGCGCGGCGTGAAGCTGTCGGTCAACGACATGCTCATCAAGGCGCTGGCGCTTTCGCTGCTGGAGGTGCCGAGCTGCAACGTGCAGTTCGCCGGAGACCAGCTGCTGACGTTCAGCCGCGCGGACATTTCGGTGGCGGTGTCGATCCCCGGCGGGCTCATCACCCCGGTGGTGGCGGATGCCGGCAACAAGGGGCTCGCCGGAATCGCGACGGAGATCAAGGATCTGGCGGCGCGCGCCAAGGCGGGCAAGCTTCAGCCGCATGAATATCAGGGCGGCACCGCCAGCCTGTCGAACATGGGCATGTTCGGCATCAAGCAGTTCGAGGCGGTCATCAATCCGCCGCAGGCGATGATCATGGCGATCGGCGCGGGCGAGCAGAGGCCCTATGTGATCGACGGCAAGCTGGACGTCGCGACCGTGATGAGCGCCACCGGCAGCTTCGATCATCGTGCGATCGACGGTGCGGACGGCGCGCAGCTGATGGCGGCGTTCAAGCGGCTGGTGGAGAACCCGCTGGGGCTGGTGGCGTAAGCCGGCGCGATTTCGCCTCGTGCTTATGCCAGTGGAGTAACGGTCGGCGGCGTGCGCTTTGACCGGCCTCTGTTTTCAACGATGCGCGTCCGTTCGGCAAGGCGCGCCGTGACTTTTCGGATGGGGTGACCTGATGGCTGATACATATGATCTCATCGTCCTGGGTTCCGGCCCCGGCGGCTATGTCGCCGCCATCCGGGGCGCGCAGCTGGGCATGAAGGTCGCCATCGTCGAGCGGGAGCGGCTCGGCGGCATCTGCCTCAACTGGGGCTGCATTCCGACCAAGGCGCTGCTGCGTTCGTCCGAAATCTATCATTACATGCAGAATGCCGAGGCCTACGGCCTGTCTGCGGACAACGTCTCCTTCGATCTCGCCAAGGTGGTGGAGCGGAGCCGCAAGGTTTCCGGTCAGCTGAACGCGGGCGTGAAGGGGCTGATGAAGAAGAACAAGATCACGGTCGTGGAAGGGTTCGGCGCGATCACGGGCAAGGGCAAGCTGTCGGTCAAGCAGGGTGACAAGACGACCGAACTGGAAGCGAAGAACATCATCATCGCGACCGGCGCGCGCGCGCGCGATCTCCCCTTCGCCAAGGCGGACGGCGAGCGGATCAGGACCTATCGCCACGCGATGGTGCCGCCCGCGATGCCGACCAAGCTGCTCGTCATCGGATCGGGCGCGATCGGCGTCGAGTTCGCCAGCTTCTACAACGACATGGGCGCCGAGGTGACGATCGTCGAGATGGTCGACCGGATCATGCCGGTGGAGGATGCCGAAGTCTCCGATTTCATGCTCAAGGCGCTGACCAAGCAGGGCATCACGATCCAGACGGGCGCGGGCGTCGAGAAGCTGGAGACAGGCGCGAACGGCGTCACCGCCACGATCAAGGGCAAGGACGGCAAAAGCACGACCGGCGAATATAGCCATGTGATCGTCGCCATCGGCATCATCTCGAACATCGAGAATATCGGGTTGGAGACCGTGGGCGTGAAGAGCGAGCGCGGCGCGATCCTGATCGACGCCTATGGCCGCACCAACGTACCCGGTATCTGGGCGATCGGCGATGTCGCGGGCGCGCCGTGGCTGGCGCACAAGGCCAGCCACGAGGGCGTAACCGCTGTCGAGGCGATCGCGCAGGAGAATGGCAACAAGGACGTCCACCCGCATCCGATGGACAAGGGCAACATCCCCGGCTGCACCTACGCCCGTCCGCAGGTCGCCTCCGTAGGCATGACCGAGGCGCGCGCGAAGGAAGCCGGGCACGCGCTCAAAGTGGGCAAATTCCCGTTCATCGGCAACGGCAAGGCGATCGCGCTTGGCGAGGCGGAAGGCTTCATCAAGACGATCTTCGACGCCAAGACCGGCGAACTGCTCGGCGCGCACATGGTGGGTGCGGAGGTGACCGAGCTGATCCAGGGCTATGTCGTCGCGCGGCAGCTTGAGACGACCGAGACGGAATTGATGCAGACGGTGTTCGCCCACCCGACGCTCTCTGAAATGATGCATGAGAGCGTGCTCGCCGCCTACGGCCGGGCGATCCACTACTGATCCGCGCGCCGGCCCGGCCCGACTGGCGGTGCCTCGTCGCAGGCGCGGCGGGGCTGGTCGGGCTGTGGTGGATCATCCGTTGCGGCCTGCTGATGGAGGTCGACCGGTCGATCCTGCTGCACGCGATGCCGAAGGGCGTGATGCTTCGCCTCGCGCTTGCCGCGACGTGGATCGGCGACACGTCGCGTAGGCTGATCGTGATCGCGCTGGCGGCGGCGGGCCTTACCGCGGCGCGACAGCCATATCGCGCGCTGGTGTTCGTGATCGTTACGCTTGGCGGGCTGGGGGCGAACAACCTGGTGAAGGCGATCGCCGCACGGCCGCGGCCCGATTTGCTCCCGCACCTCGATCGGGTGCATAGCACGAGTTACCCGAGCGGCCATGCGGCGGGCGCGATGATCCTCTGCCTTGCGCTGGCGTGGCTGGTGCCGCCCCGCTATAGGGGGGCGGCGACCGTGATCGCCTTGTGCGTGGCGCTGGCGATCGGCGTATCACGGGTGATGCTCGCGGTTCACTGGCCCAGCGACGTGCTGGCGGGCTGGGGGCTGGGGCTTGCCTGGGCGCTGGCGTGGCGACCGCTGCTCGCGGCCCGCGCGGTTGACCGCTCGTGAGTCGGCGGCTATAGCGCGCCTCTGTCCAAGGGCTGGAGGCCGTTCTTCCATAGGGAGGGGGCCGCCTGCGGGCTGAGCTTGAACATTGCCGGTGCGGTGAAAAGGCCCGGGGGGCCGCTTATGGCGGCTGCCGGGGCTTTTGTGCATCCGACGTACCATCATTCGGATGGCGGTCGGGCAATTCGGGCATCGGTAAAGTAACTCCAAAGGTGAAGGGCTTCATGCCGACGATCAATCAGCTAGTGCGCCACGGCCGCGTTCTCCAGAAGGAGAAATCGAAGGGTCCGGCGATGGACAAGAACCCGCAGAAGCGCGGTGTCTGCACCCGCGTCTA
>CAJYJW010000010.1 GCA_913775025.1 uncultured Sphingomonas sp.
TGGAGGCGTCGCTACGCGCGGCCGATCCGGTGCGGCTGGCGCTCGTTTCCTAAAGTCCCGGACGGCCCGTCGCGAATGTCTTGCATATTGCGACGCAGCAAGAAAACGTAACCTTGCATCGATAGAGACGCAAAGCTTGCCGCCTATCTTGTGGGTGACTGGGTTTAGAGGAGTTTCGATGCGCGGTTTCAGGAAAGACGATGCGGACTGGTCGTCGGACTCCGCCGGCACATCATTGTTTCTGTTTGCCTTCGGCTTGGCGGTGCTGGCTTTCCTCATGTTCATCGAACGGCATGAGGGAATGACGCTGCAGCCGGCAGCGGCCGGAACGCCCGCCACCCTATCCCAGGCATCGCAGGCGGTGACGGCTGCGCGCTGACCGTAACCTGTCAGAGCAGGCGCAACTGACCATCCCGGGCAGGGGGCGTGAAGAGATCGCAGCGTAGCTGAACGCCGATATTCCCGAGCCCCACCTTCCGCCGTGCGATCGTGAAGCGCGTTCGCAGCAGATCGGCCCACGGCCCCCGACCCTTCATCCGGCTGTGGAAATCGGGATCGTTATCTCGCCCACCGCGCATTGATTGGATCGTCGCCATCACCTTGGCGGCGCGATCGGGATAATGCGCGTCCAGCCATGCGCGGAACAACGGCGCGACTTCATGCGGCAGGCGGACAGGCAGGAAGAAGGCGCCCAGCGCACCGGCCTCCGCCGCCGCGGCCAGTATCGCCTCCATCTCATGATCGTTGATCGCGGGGATGATCGGGGCGAGCGACACGTAGGTCGGCACGCCAGCCTGCGCCAGCGCGCGGATGGCGGCGAGGCGGCGGCGGGGATGGGGCGCACGCGGCTCCAGCCGGCGCGCCGTTAGCGGATCGAGCGTCCCGATGGACATGACGACCGCCGCCAGCCGATCCGCCGCCATCGGTGCGAGGATGTCTAGATCGCGCACCACCCGATCGGATTTGGTGGTGATTGTCAGCGGATGGCGGGTTTCGGCCAGTACCTCCAGCACGGCGCGGGTGATCCACCAGTCCCCCTCGATCGGCTGGTAGGGATCGGTATTGGTGCCGAGCGCGATGCGATCGACCCGGTAGGACGGTTTGGCGAGTTCGGCACGGAGCAGCGCGGCGGCATCCGGCTTGGCGAACAGGCGCGATTCGAAATCGAGACCAGGCGACAGATCGAGGTAGGCGTGGGTCGGCCGCGCGAAGCAATAGACGCAGCCATGCTCGCACCCCCGGTACGGGTTGATCGATCGGTCGAAACCGATGTCCGGGGATTGGTTGCGGGTGATGATGGTGCGCGGACGTTCGACCGTGACGGTGGTGCGCAACGGGGGCTGCGCACCGTCGATCACCTCCGCCATATCCAGCCAGTCGCCGTCCTGCTCCTGTCGGGGCAGTGCGAACCGCTGGCTTGTCCGGTTCCCCGTCGCCCCCCGACCGTGAAATATCGGCATTGAGCATAGGAACATAACAGGAACTGATATGCAAGCGGGCTGTTGGAGAAGCCGAATCGCATCCCCACATCTGTGGCATGATCCTCGACACGCTCGCCGACATTCCGCTCACTCTCGCGATCCCGGCGGCGCTGGTGGCTTTGTTGGTGCTGCGGCGGATACCGGTGATCGGGCCGCTCGTGAATTTGGTAACGTGGCTCCTGATCGGCATCGCTTTGTACATGGCGATCGATCAGCGATCGCGGCTCGATCCTTATCTCGGGCCGGTGGCGGATTGGTTGCGTCCGCAGCGGCAGGAGGTGATCGGCAAGGAATTGCGCGTCCGCATGGCGCAGGATGGGCACTTCTGGGTGATGGCCCGCTTCGGTGGTACCGAAAAGCGCCTGCTGGTCGATAGCGGCGCGACCATCACCGCGCTCTCCGCCGATACGGCTTCCGCCGCCGGGCTGAAGCCGCGGCAGGATGCCTTCCCGCTGCTGATCCGCACCGCCAACGGCACGATCAATGCCGAAAGCGCGACGGTGGACGAAATGCGAATCGGTAATATCGTGGCGCGTGATCTGGAGGTGGTCGTATCGCCGGCATTCGGCGGCGCGAACGTGCTGGGGATGAACTTCCTGTCCCGCCTGCAATCGTGGCGGGTGGAGGGGCGGACGCTGATTCTGGTGCCGCACCATCCGCAGCCGGTGGCGAAGGGCTAACGCTCCATCAAACGGGGCATCAGCTCCACGAAGTTGCAGGGGCGATGGCGGCTGTCGAGCTGGGTCGCGAGTAGGCCGTCCCATGCGTCCTTTACCGCGCCGGTCGATCCGGGCAGCGCGAAGATGTAGGTGCCGCGCGCCACCCCGGCCGTCGCGCGGGATTGGATGGTCGAGGTGCCGATCGTGGCGTAGCTGAGCCAGCGGAACAGTTCGCCGAAGCCAGGGATCTCTTTGTCCCACACGCGGGCGAGGGCCTCGGGCGTCACGTCGCGTCCGGTGACGCCGGTACCGCCGGTGGTGACGATGCAGTCGACTGCGGGGTCGTCGATCCAGGCGTGCAGGCGGGCGACGATCGCGTCCACCTCGTCCCGCACGATCTGGCGAGCGGCGAGGATGTGGCCCGCCCCTTCGATCCGTTGCGCCAGCGTGTCGCCCGAGCGGTCGTCCGCCAGGGTGCGCGTATCGGAGACGGTGAGCGCCGCTATGCGGACGGGGAGGAAGGGGCGGCTCTCGTCGATCGGCATGGTCAGTCGGCCGCGGCCATGCCGCCGACCGAATCGAGGCGGATCGCGGTGCGGCCGGGCAGGCCCGGGAAGCGCGGCCACATGCCCTGCGCGATCGCGCGCAGGCTGTCGGACTTCACGCCGGCCTGCTGCTGGTACATCCAGTAGTTCCGCAGCACGATCGCGACATAGCCGCGCGTCTCGGCGAACGGGATCGATTCGACGAACAGCAGCGGATCGCCGCCGTCGCGCCGACGGTCGTTCCACTTCATCACATTGCCGGGGCCGGCGTTGTAAGCGGCGATCACCTTGGGCAGCAGGCCGCCGGTGCCGCCGCCATCGCGCAGCTCCTCCATATAGGCCTGGCCATATTCGATGTTGGTGGTGGGATCGGACAGGTTGCTGCCGAAGCTGGATCCGCGGTGCCGGTCGATCAGCTGGGCGGTGCCCGGAAGAACCTGCAGCAGCCCGCGCGCGCCGGCGGGGCTGAGCGCATCGGTGCGGAACTGCGATTCCTGCAAGGCATGGGCGAACACCAGCGAGCGATCGACGCGCCAGCCGCTGCGCGGCGTCCAGGAGGGGGCGGGATAGCGCGCGTTCGCCGACATGCGGGTGCCGGCGGGGCCGTTTTGCGCCAGCCAGATCTGTGCCGAGGGCAGGTTGAGGCGGGCGGCAAGATGCAGCAGCGCCTCATGGTCCCGCATCGCGCCGATGCGGGCCTGATGGCGCAACGTGGTGTCCGCCAGCCCGCTCTCGCCGATTTCGGACAGGGCGGCGGC
>CAJYJW010000011.1 GCA_913775025.1 uncultured Sphingomonas sp.
GTCGTCCAATAGGCGATCAGGAAGGCGAGGAGGGGGCCGAGATCGAGCAGCAGCCGCGTGACGCCGCCGACCTCGCGGTTCGTCCTATCCGTGGTCATTCCGGCACCCCGGCGATCGCACGCGCCACCTCGTCGGCATCGAAGGGGCGCAGATCGTCCACCCCCTCGCCAACGCCGATCGCATGGACGGGCAGGCCGAACTTCTCGGCCGCCGCCACCAGCAGGCCGCCACGCGCGGTGCCGTCCAGCTTGGTCATCACGAGGCCGGTTACGCCCGCGCTTTCGCGAAACACCTCGATCTGGTTGAGGCCGTTCTGGCCGGTGGTGGCATCCAGCACCAGCACGACGTCGTGCGGGGCGGCGGGATTGAGGCGGCCGAGGACACGGCGGATCTTCGATAGCTCGTCCATCAGCCCCGCCTTGTTCTGCAGCCTGCCGGCGGTATCGACGATCAGTACGTCGATGCCGGTCGCGGTACCCTGCTTCACTCCCTCGAACACGAGCGAGGCGGCATCGCCCCCTTCCTTGCCGGAGATGATCGGTACGCCGATCCGTTCCGCCCAGACCTTGAGCTGGCCGATGGCGGCGGCGCGGAACGTGTCGCCCGCGACCAGCATCACCGAATAGTCCTGCTCCTGCAGCAGGTGGGCCAGCTTGGCGATCGTCGTCGTCTTGCCGGATCCGTTTACACCGATGACGAGGATCACCTGCGGACGGGGGAAGGCCTCGATCTCCAGCGGCTTGGCGACGGGGGCGAGGATCCTGGCGATCTCGTTCGCCATCACGGTGCGCACGCCTGCCTCGTCGATACCCTTTTCGTAGCGCTCGTCGGACAGGCGATCGCGCACGCGGGCGGCGGTGGCGGGGCCGAGATCCGAGGCGATCAGCGCCTCCTCGATCCCGTCCAGCGTCTCACGATCGAGCGTGGCCTTGGTAAAGAGGCCGGTGAGATTCTCGCCCAGCTTATCGGATGTGCGGCGGAAGCCGCCGACGATCTTCTGATGCCAGGGGGTGGGGGGCTGGCTCATAGGGGCAGACCGATCAAGCTGTCTTCCTCGACATGGGAGATGCGGACGGAACGGATCGCACCCGGCACGGCGGGCGCGGCCAGGCGGGTACGGGCGAAATTTGCGGCGTGGCCGCTCATGCCGTCCCGCTCCGCCAGCACGGAATGGGTGGTGCCGATCAGGCTTTCCAGCCAGCGGCGGCGGCGTCTGTCGGCGGCGGCGCGTAAGGTGGCGGCGCGGGCACGGATCGTCTCGCGTGGCACCTGCGGCATGCGCGCGGCCGGCGTGCCGGGGCGGGGCGAGAAGGGGAAGATGTGGCCGAACACCACGTCGCAATCGTCCAGCAGGGAAAACGTGTTCGCCGCCATCGCTTCCGTCTCGGTCGGAAAGCCGGCGATAAGGTCCGCGCCGATCGCGATATCGGGCCGGCAAGCCTTGAGGCGGGCGACCATCGCCACCGCCTGCGCCCGCGAATGACGGCGCTTCATTCGCTTGAGGATCATGTCGTCCCCCGATTGCAGCGAGAGATGCAGATGCGGCATCACCCGTGCATCCCCCGTCACGACCTCGAACAGGCGGTCGTCGATCTCGATCGAATCGAGCGAGGACAGGCGCAGGCGCGCCAGCCGCGGGACGTGGCGCAGGATACGCTCCACCAAGCCGCCAAGTGTGGGAGTACCGGGCAGATCCGCGCCGTAGCTCGTCAGATCCACGCCGGTCAGCACCACCTCCGCATGGCCCGCGTCCACCAGCGCGGCGATGCGATCGATCACCGCGCCGGCGGGGGCGGAGCGGCTGTCGCCACGGCCATAGGGAATTACGCAGAAGGTGCAGCGGTGATCGCATCCGGTCTGCACCTCGACGAACGCCCGGGCATGTTCGGCGAAAGAGTGGGCCATCTGCGGCGCATGCTGGCGGACCGCGAAAATGTCGGAGACGCGCACGTCCGCCTCCGGCCCACGCGGAAAGCGGAAGGCGGCGGGTGCGTGCTTTTCGGCGTTGCCCAACACGCGCGCGACCTCGGGCATGGCGGCGAAAGTCTGTGGCTCGATCTGCGCGGCGCAGCCCGTCACCAAGATGCGGGCATCCGGGCGCGCGCGGGCGGCGCGACGGATCGCCTTCTTCGCCTGTCGCACCGCCTCGGCCGTGACCGCACAGCTATGGACGATGACGAGATCGTCCTGATCGGCGGCCAATGCGCGCATCGCCTCGCCCTCGGCGATGTTCAGCCGGCAGCCGAGGGTGATCAGGTCCGGCCCGCTCATAGAGAGGTCTCGCCGGCGAACACGTGGGTGGCGGGGCCGCTCATCAGCAGGTGCCCGTCATCATCCTCCGCCAGGGTAAGCGCGCCGCCAGGAAGATCCAGCCGCACCGTCCGGTCCAGCAGGCCGAGGCGGCGGCCGGCGGCGAAAGTGGCGCACGCCCCGGTGCCGCACGCCTGCGTCAGCCCCGCCCCCCGTTCCCAGGTGCGCATGACGACGTGATCCCGCGCGTGAATGCCGGCGACATTGACGTTGATCCGTTCGGGAAACAGCGGGTCCGTCTCGATCTCCGGGCCGATCGCTGCGAGGTCGATCGCGTACGGATCACTTACGAAGAAGGCGAGATGCGGATTGCCCATATTGACCGCGCCCGGTGCGTCGAGCGGTCCCCAGCCGACCGGCATCCGTCGCGTATCCATCGCATAGGCAAGGGGGATCGCCTCCCAGTCGAAGCGCGGCTGCCCCATGTTCACGGTTGCACCGTCCCCGTCGAGGCGTGCCGTCAGGACGCCCGCCATCGTCTCTATCGTGCAGTCGCGCCCGACGAGGACGGGAACGCAGCGGGTGGCGTTGCCGCAGGCCCCAACCTCCGACCCGTCGGCGTTCCAGATCCGCATAGTGACATCGGTGCTGGTGCCTGGCCCGATCAGGATGAGTTGATCGCAGCCGATACCGGTGCGCCTGTCCGCTAGCCTTTGCACGCGAGCCGCATCCAGACCGACCGGCGCCGCACGCGCGTCGATCACGACGAAATCGTTACCGAGCCCGTGCATCTTGTGAAAGGACAGCGCCATGCGCGCGATCTAGGGGCATCGCGGGGCCAAGTCCATGCGGGCGCGCCATCCTTGCTATCCAGCGCGCAGGCGGGTAAGGGCTACGGAGATCGTTCTCCCCAGAACGTGAAGGCAGCGCCCGAGGGCGCACGCCGGCCGGCGAGGTTTCGCCCGCCGGCGTTTTATGCGTTCGGGGCGGTGCGGCAAGATTTTAGGCGCTCTGGCGGCGTCGGGAGTGTGGCAATGTTCGAGAGTCTCAGCGATCGGCTTGGCGGCGTTTTCGACCGTCTGCGCGGCCGTGGCGCGCTCAACGAGGCGGATGTCCGCGCCGCATTGCGCGAGGTGCGGATCGCGCTGCTGGAGGCCGACGTCGCCCTGCCGGTGGTGCGCCAGTTCGTCGATAGCGTGACCGAGAAGGCGATCGGTCAATCCGTCCTGAAGTCGATCACGCCGGGCCAGCAGGTCGTCAAGATCGTCAATGACGCGCTGGTCGAGATGCTAGGCGCGGAGGCGTCCGATCTGGAGCTGGACGTGACCCCGCCCGCCGTCGTCATGATGGTCGGCCTGCAAGGCTCGGGCAAGACGACGACGACCGCGAAGATCGCCAAGCGGCTGACCGAGAAGGGCCGCAAGCGGGTGATGATGGCGTCGCTCGACGTCAACCGTCCGGCAGCGCAGGAGCAGCTGGCGACGCTGGGCACGCAGACGAATGTCGCGACGCTGCCGATCGTGGCGGGCCAGATGCCGGTCGACATCGCCCGCCGCGCCCTGCAATCGGCGAAGCTGCAGGGCTTCGACGTGCTGATCCTCGACACCGCCGGTCGCCTCCACGTCGATCAGGCCCTGATGGACGAGATGAAGGCGGTGGCTGGAATCGCCGCGCCGAACGAGATTCTGCTCGTGGTCGATGCGTTGACCGGGCAGGACGCGGTGAACGTCGCCACCAATTTCAGCAGCCAGGTACCCCTCACCGGCGTCGTGCTGACGCGGATGGACGGCGATGCGCGCGGCGGCGCGGCGCTGTCGATGCGCGCCGTCACCGGCAAGCCGATCAAGTTCGTCGGCACGGGTGAGAAGCTGGACGGGCTGGAGTTGTTTCAGCCGGGTCGCGTCGCCGGCCGCATTCTCGGCATGGGCGATGTCGTCAGCTTGGTCGAGAAGGCGGCGGAGACGATCCAGGTCGAGGAAGCCGAGGCGCTTGCCGCCAAGATGGCCAAAGGCCAGTTCGATATGAACGACCTGCGCGCCCAGTTCGCACAAATGAAGCGGATGGGCGGGCTCGGCGCGCTGGCGGGGATGCTGCCAGGCGTCAAGCAGGTGAAGCAGGCAATGGCGAACGGGGCGGGGGACGACAAGATGCTCGTCCATCTCGATGCGATCATCGGATCGATGACGCCGAAGGAGCGGTCGAAACCCGAACTGCTCAACGCCAAGCGCAAGATCCGCATCGCGAAGGGCAGCGGCACCACGGTGCAGGAGGTCAACAAGCTCCTCAAGATGCATCAGGAAATGGCGAACGCCATGAAGAAAATCCGCAAGATGGGCGGATTGAAGGGCCTCGGTGCGATGCTGGGCAAAGGCGGCGGGCTCGGCGGCCTGCTGGGTGGCCTTGGCGGTGGCGGGCTCGGCGACATGCCGCAGGTGCCGCCGGGCGGTGGCCTGCCCGGCTTGCCGGGGCTGCCCGGCAAGGGGCCAGGCGGATTGCCGCCGGGCTTCGAAAGATTTCTCAAGAAATAACCGAACATGTTGAAAGGACTATAGAATGGCAGTTTCGATCCGTCTCGCCCGTGGTGGTGCGAAGAAGCGTCCCTATTACCGTATCGTCGTGACGGACGCGCGCAACACGCGCGATGGCCGCTTCATCGAGAAGATCGGCACGTACAATCCGCTCCTCTCGAAGGATGACGAGAAGCGCGTCGTGCTCGATGCCGATCGGGCGAAGCATTGGCTGTCGGTCGGCGCGCAGCCGTCCGATCGCGTCGCCCGCTTCCTGGATGCGGCCGGCCTGAAGGAGCGTGGCGCGCGTAACAACCCGAACAAGGGCAAGCCTGGCGAGAAGGCCGTCGAGCGTGCCGAGGAGCGCGAGAAGAAGGCCGCGGCGCTTGCCGAAGCCGCCGCCGCACCGGCACCCGCTGACGCCGAAGCGGAGGCGTGAGGCACGATCGGGTTGCCAAGGCGTTGACCGCATGTTCCCCCTCACAGGAGGTGCATTATGTCGACCAACGTGACCCAGCCCGATCAAGCCGAAGGCGAGCGCAAGGATGAGCGGACCGGAGACGCCCCCGCCGGCGGACAGGGCCGCTCCTCACAAGCGCCAGCCGAAGGGGCGGACGACACCCCCCAAGGCGATGCCGGCTCACCGAAGTGAATTGGATGGCGGCGGGGGTTTCGTTACCCTCGCCGCCGTCACCGGTGCGCATGGCGTACAGGGGGAGGTTCGGTTGAAGCTGTTCACGGATGACCCCGCCGGTCTGCGGGCGCATCCGGCGTTCGAGGCGGCGGGCCGGAGCCTGAGCCTGACGGCGATCCGTCCCGGGCCGAACGGCGCCGTGGCCCGCTTTGCCGAGATACGGGATCGAACCGCAGCGGAGGGTTTGCGGGGTGTTCCACTGCGCGTAGCGCGCAGCGATCTGCCACCGCTCGAAGACGGCGAATATTATCATGCCGATCTGATCGGTCTTGATTGCCACTCGCCCGATGGGGACGTGCTCGGCCGCATCGTGGCGGTCGAGAATTTCGGGGCGGGTGACGTGATCGAGATCGAGCGCCCCGATGGCAAGCGCGCCATGGCGCCGATGACCCCCGCCGCCGTGCCCGAATGGAACGAGAAGCGCTTGGTGGTCGATCCGGCTTTTCTGGTCTGACCCGCAGCCATGGGGCTTGCTGTTCTCTCGGACATTCACGGCAACCTGCCGGCGCTGGAGGCCGTGATCGCGGATGCGCGGGGCCGGGGGGCGGATGCGTTCGTCAATCTGGGGGATAGCGTATCCGGCCCCCTTTGGCCGAAAGAGACGGCCTCCCTGCTGATGCGCGAGGCATGGCCCACGCTGGCGGGCAATCAGGAGCGACAGCTCTTATGCGGAGGCACCGAGCGAATGGGCGCGTCCGATCGGTTCGCCTATGAGCGGCTCGGCGATGCGCAACTGGCGTGGTTAGCCGCGCTTCCAGCGACGCTCTCCTATACGCACGACATTTTTCTCTGCCACGGAACGCCCAAAAGCGACACCGACTATCTGCTGGAGGAGGTCGGCCCTGAGGGCGCCTATCCCGCGCCGCCGCCCTCCGTGACACGGAAGCTCGCGGGCAGGCCGGAGAAACTGGTCCTGTGCGGGCATAGCCACATGCCGCGCGTGCTATGGCTGGGCGATGGTTTCATTGCCGCCAATCCCGGCAGCGTCGGCCTTCCCGCCTATAGCGACCCGCTGCCGCATTGGCACGCCATGGAGACCGGATCACCCCGCGCCCGATATGCGCTGGTTGTCGATGGCATGGTCGATCTGATCGAGGTCGATTATGACTTTACGGCCGCCGCCGCCAAGGCTCGTGCCGAGGGCAGGCGGGATTGGGCCTTCGCTCTCTCGACCGGGCGTGTGCAGTGACCTTCTCCGCGACGATCCTGACGCTTTACCCGGAGATGTTCCCGGGTCCGCTAGGCCACAGCCTTGCCGGCCGCGCCTTGGCGGAGGGGCGCTGGCGGTGCGACGCGCGCCAGATCCGCGATCACGCCACCGACCGCCACCGGACGGTGGACGATACGCCGGCAGGTGGTGGCGCCGGCATGGTGATGCGCGCCGACATATTGGGCCGGGCGGTGGACGCGGTGATCGCCGATCGGCCGGACGTGCCGCTACTGGCGATGAGCCCGCGTGGTCGCCCGCTCGATCAGGCACGGGTACGTTCGCTGGCGGCGGGGCCGGGGGTCGCGATCCTATGTGGTCGTTTCGAGGGGATCGACGAGCGTCTGTTCGAAGCGCGCGAGATCGAGCCGGTGTCGATCGGCGACTATATCCTGTCAGGCGGGGAAATGGCGGCGCTAACGCTGCTCGACGCTTGCATCCGGTTGCTGCCCGGCGTAATGGGCGCGGCGCATAGCGGGGATGACGAGAGCTTCGAGACGGGGCTGCTCGAATATCCCCATTATACCCGACCGCGTGAGTGGGAAGGGCGCACGATCCCGCAAGTGCTGCGATCGGGGGATCATGCGGCGATCGCGGCATGGCGTAAAGCCCGTGCCGAGGATGATACACGGCTAAGGCGGCCGGATCTTTGGGAGCGCCATGAGGGTGCTCGGGTCCAGTCGCCCTCTGGCGCGCGGCGAGACAAGGAGCGGTGAGCATGAATCTCATCCAGACGCTCGAGGCCGAGGCCATCGAGAAGTTCAAGGCGAACAAGACGTTGCCGGAATTCCGCCCGGGCGATACGCTGCGCGTCGGTGTGCGCGTGGTCGAAGGCGAGCGGACCCGTGTGCAGGCCTATGAAGGCGTATGCATCGCACGCGCCAACAAGGGCATGGGTTCCTCCTTCACGGTCCGCAAGATCAGCTTCGGCGAAGGCGTGGAGCGCGTATTCCCGCTCTATTCACCGAACATCGATGCGATCGAGGTCGTGCGTCGCGGCGTCGTGCGTCGCGCCAAGCTCTATTATCTGCGTGGCCGCACCGGTAAATCGGCGCGTATTGCGGAGCGGCGCGATCCCCGCCCGGCCGCCGAGGCCAAGGAAGCCTGATCAAGGCTCACCCTACCACAACCTCGCAGGCGGCCGGCTCCCACGGGAGACCGGCCGTTTGCTTATTCAGCGCATATCGCCCCGCCTGACCGGCGGGCAGGGAAGGAAGACCAATGGCCTATCGTGTCGTCGTAGCGGGAGCCACCGGCAATGTCGGGCGGGAAATGCTTAACATTCTCGCCGAGCGGGAGTTTCCCATCAGCGAGCTGGCGGTGCTCGCCTCGTCGCGCAGCCAGGGCGACGAGATCGACTTCGGCGAGACGGGCAAGAAGCTGAAGATCCAGAATATCGAGCATTTCGACCCGACAGGCTGGGACATGGCGCTGTTCGCCATCGGATCGGACGCGACCAAAGTTCACGCGCCCCGTTTCGCCGCGGCGGGCTGCACCGTGATCGACAACAGCTCGCTCTACCGGATGGACCCAGACGTGCCGCTGATCGTGCCGGAGGTGAACCCGGATGCGATCGATGGCTATCGCGCCCGCAACATCATCGCCAATCCGAACTGCTCGACCGCGCAGATGGTCGTCGCCCTCAAGCCGCTGCACGATGCGGGCAAGATCACCCGCGTCGTCGTCTCGACCTATCAATCGGTCTCGGGCGCCGGCAAGGCGGGGATGGACGAGCTGTTCGAGCAAAGCCGCAACATCTTTGTCGGTGATCCGGCCGAGCCGAAGAAGTTCACCAAGCAGATCGCCTTCAACGTGATCCCCCACATCGATAGCTTCCTGGATGACGGCTACACCAAGGAAGAGTGGAAGATGGTGGTCGAAACCAAGAAGATCCTCGATCCCAAGATCAAGGTGACCGCCACCTGCGTGCGCGTGCCGGTGTTCGTCGGCCATTCCGAGGCGATCAATATCGAGATGGAGCGTGAGCTTTCCGCCGAAGACGCGCAGAAGATCCTGCGCGAGGCCCCCGGCGTGATGCTCGTCGACAAGCGTGAAAACGGTGGGTACGTGACGCCGATCGAATGTGTCGGCGAATTCGCGACCTATGTCAGCCGCGTGCGTGAGGATCCGACCGTGGAGAACGGGCTTGCGCTCTGGTGCGTATCCGACAATCTACGCAAGGGTGCTGCCCTGAATGCGGTGCAGATCGCTGAACTGCTGGGGCGGCGTCACCTCAAGAAGGGGTGACGCAAAAGCGGGCGTCGTGATATCGACGCCCCTCGTCGCTTGCCTCAGCCTTTTCGGCTGAGGCTTCGCATCGCATCATCCAGGCCGGCAAGCGTCAGGGGATACATGCGATCCCCCATCAGCTGGCGTATCATGCGGTTCGACTGCGTATAATCCCAGTGCGTCTGCCGCTCCGGGTTGAGCCATACCGCCGCCGGGTAGGTGGTCGTCAGCCGCTCCATCCACACGCTGCCGGCCTCCGGATTCATATGCTCGACGGACCCGCCCGGTTGGGCAATCTCATACGGGCTCATCGCCGCGTCGCCCACGATCACCAGCTTCCAGTCGTGACCATATTTGTGGAGGACATCCCATGTGGGGGTCCGTTCGGTGAAACGGCGGCGATTGTCCTTCCAGACGCCTTCGTAGATGCAATTGTGAAAATAGAAGAATTCGAGGTTCTTAAATTCGGAATGGGCAGCGGAAAACAGTTCCTCGCAAAGCTTGATATAGGGGTCCATCGATCCGCCGACATCGAGGAATAGCAGCAGCTTGACGGCGTTGCGCCGCTCCGGCCGCATCGCGAGATCCAGCCAGCCCTTGCGGGCCGTGCCGTCGATCGTGGCGTCGATATCCAGTTCCCACGTGGCGCCATCCCGCGCGAAACGGCGGAGGCGGCGGAGGGCCACCTTCATATTCCGCGTGCCCAGCTCCTTCTGGCTATCGAGGTTCTGGAACTCGCGCTTGTCCCATACCTTGATCGCACGCTTGTGCCGGCTTTCCCCGCCGATACGCACGCCTTCCGGATTGTAGCCGCCATTGCCGAAGGGCGAGGTGCCGCCGGTGCCGATCCACTTGTTGCCGCCCTGATGCCGGCCCTTCTGTTCCTCGAGACGCTTCTTCAACGTCTCCATGATCTCATCCCATGAGCCGAGCGCCTTGATCTTTTCCATCTCCTCGGGAGACAGGAATTTCTCGGCTATGGCCTTCAGCCAGTCTTCCGGCAGCTCTGCCTTGTCGGTTCCATAACGTGCCTCCAGCCCTTGGAAGACTTTCGCAAAGACCTGGTCGAAACGATCCAGCAGCCCCTCGTCCTTCACGAAGGTCGCGCGGGCGAGATAATAGAATTCGGTCGGATCCTGCGCGATGACCTCACGGTCCAGCGCCTCCAGCAGGACGAGATGCTCCTTCAGGCTTACCCTGATGCCGGCGGCGCGAAGCTCGTCGAACAGATTGAGCAGCATCGGATCAGCCGGCCTTGTCGACCGCCGCGTTCAGTTGCGCGCGGGAGAAGTTGTAGCAGACGTTGATCGCCCGGCGACCGAGCAGCTCATAGCTGGCGGCGGCACCGCCGCCAAGCGCGGCCGGAATGAGCCAGGCACGGCGCGCCAATGCACCGAGCGGCCCCCGCCCCGCGACGACTCTGCGAAGCACGCGTCCGCCCGCCCGCCGGCTGGCGAACCGCGCGACGGGATTGGACGCCATCTTTGCGGCGATGCCGGCCACGGCCTCGCCCCCCAGCGCCCCGGGAGCGTAGGCTGCGATAAGATCGGAGAGGCTGTTATGTATCCGGGGCGCCAGCTGCGCCTTCTCCGCCTCCGTCAACCTAAATTCAGCCTGTATGTCAGCGATCAGATCGGCCAACGCGTCATGGCCGAAGCCGAACGGGGCGGCGGCGCGCGCCGCTGCTTTCAAAGCCCGGCGATGAACGAGGCTGCGCGCCCGATCCCGCGCCGCATCGAGTTGCGCAAGTGTCGCGAGCCCCATGGCGATCAACCCTGTCTGCGGGACAGAAAGGCGAGCCGTTCGAACAGCATGACATCCTGCTCATTCTTCAGCAGCGCGCCATGGAGCGGGGGGATCGCCTTGCGGCTGTCGTTCGATTGCAGCACTTCGAGCGGCATATCCTCTGACAGCAACAGCTTCAGCCAATCGAGCAATTCGCTGGTGGAAGGCTTCTTCTTGAGCCCGGGCACCTCACGCACCTCGTAGAATATGTCGAGCGCGCGGGTGACGAGCAATTTTTGGATGCCGGGGAAGTGCACGTCGATGATCGACTGCATCGTCTCGCGATCGGGAAACTTAATATAGTGGAAGAAGCAACGTCGCAGGAACGCGTCGGGCAGCTCCTTCTCGTTGTTGGACGTGATGACGACGATCGGTCGCTCCCGTGCCGCGACCGTCTCACCCGTCTCATACACGTCGAACGCCATGCGATCGAGTTCCTGCAACAGGTCGTTCGGAAACTCGATATCGGCCTTGTCGATCTCGTCGATCAGCAGCACGGGCAGGGTGGGGGAGGTAAATGCTTCCCACAGCTTTCCGCGGCGAATGTAATTGGCGATGTCATGGACGCGCTGATCGCCGAGCTGCCCGTCGCGTAGACGCGCCACCGCATCATATTCGTACAGGCCCTGATGCGCCTTCGTCGTCGATTTGACGTGCCACTGGATGAGCGGCGCATTCGCCGCGCGGGCGACCTCATGCGCCAGCACCGTCTTCCCGGTGCCGGGTTCGCCTTTCACCAGCAGTGGCCGGCGCAACGTGATGGCGGCGTTCACCGCGACCTTCAGGTCATCGGTGGCGACATAATCCTGCGTGCCTTCGAAACGCACCCGCATGTCCTTTCGCGTCGGTATTCCGTTCCGCGATACGGAGGCCAGATGCGTGGCGCAAGACTACTGGTCCAGCCGGGCCAGGCGGCGGGCGTCGAGCAGATCCCACAAGGCGCGATGCTGCACCATGATCTGCTCCGCCCCGAACAGCATCGCACGCTCAGTCGCCGGCGTGGTGGCGAAGGCGGCGGCCACGTCGTAGGTCTCATCGATCGTCGGCAGGCTCAGAGGGGGTGGCTCCATCCCAAAACGGATCGCCGCGATATCCAGCACCTCGCGCAGCGCGCGCCAATCCAGCACCAGCGCCATCGCGGCGCCCAGCGCACAACCGCTCCGTTCCGATCGGGCCAGCACCTCGGCGGCGTGGCGCTGACCGAGCACCGTCGCTTCTGAGGCGGCATGGCCCGGCGTGCTGGGCTGCGGGCCGGCCGCCACCGCGAGGCGGGTGATATACGCTCGCTCGCGGACAAACCCGGTCACCGCTTGCTCGAGCCATGTCCGCGCGAAGGGCGGCACATACTGCGCCGCCGCCAGATCGACCACGCCGGGCGAGCGGCCATGAATGAGGCAGAGATAATTGGCGGCGTCGGCGAAGTTTCGCGCGGTTTCGTTGCCGGGATAATAAGGGCGGGCGGTCAACGCCGCTCGGCCGGCGCTGCTGTCGCTCTGCACAAGCGACATGAGGCGGCTCGACACCGCCTGGTAACCCGACTTCGCTGCCTCGCCGACCATCCGTCGCTCCTCGAACAACGGGACAATCCCGCATTCATCATCTGCAACGATCTAGCGGGAACGCCTTAACAGCCGGTTCACGGCGATGAAAAGTCTATCCATAACGGATAGTTATCTATCTCTCATCACATCCGCCGTAGCGCAAGGCACCGCTACCGCGGACGTCGCTGCCCTTATTGATCAAGGAAGCTACGCATTTTCCGGCTGCGGCTTGGGTGCTTCAACTTGCGCAACGCCTTCGCTTCGATTTGACGAATACGCTCGCGCGTGACGGAGAATTGCTGACCGACTTCTTCCAGCGTGTGATCGGTATTCATGCCGATACCGAACCGCATGCGCAGCACACGCTCCTCACGCGGGGTAAGGCTGGCGAGAACACGCGTCACCGTCTCCTTCAGATTGGCTTGGATCGCAGCATCCACCGGGATGATCGCATTCTTGTCCTCGATGAAATCGCCCAGGTGGCTGTCTTCCTCATCGCCGATCGGCGTTTCGAGGCTGATCGGCTCCTTGGCGATCTTCATCACCTTGCGCACCTTTTCGAGCGGCATAGAAAGTCGCTCGGCCAGCTCCTCGGGCGTCGGCTCGCGTCCGATCTCGTGAAGGATCTGGCGGCTGGTGCGGACGAGCTTGTTGATCGTCTCGATCATATGGACGGGAATACGGATCGTCCGCGCCTGATCGGCGATCGAGCGGGTAATCGCTTGTCGGATCCACCAGGTCGCATAGGTGCTGAACTTATAACCGCGGCGATACTCGAACTTATCCACGGCCTTCATCAGGCCGATGTTACCTTCCTGAATGAGATCAAGGAATTGCAGGCCGCGGTTCGTATATTTTTTCGCAATCGAGATGACGAGACGGAGGTTCGCCTCGACCATTTCCTTCTTGGCGATCCGTGCCTCGCGCTCCCCCTTCTGCACCATGTTGACGATGCGGCGGAACTCGGTGAGCGCCATGCCGGTGGCCTGTGCGATCTCCGCAATCTCGCTGCGAATGCGCTCGACGGGTGCCGCCTCAGCGGCGGCGAAGGCAGCCCACTTCTTATCCTGGGCGCCGACGCGTTGCAGCCAGCCTTCCTCCGTCTCATGATCGACATAGGCATCGAGAAACGACTTGCGTGGCACTTTATGGCGTTCGGCCAGCCGCAGCATCTGCCCGCCAAGCGCCGTCAGACGACGATTGAACGCATAAAGCTGATCGACGAGATATTCGATCTTGGCGCCATGAAACTGGACGCTTTCCACCTCGGCGGTGAGATCCTCGCGCAGCTTCTGATAGCGCGCCTCCTCCGCCATGGGGAAGTCATCGCCCACGCCCAACGCCTCCAACCGGGAAGCCTGGACCTGCGAGAAGGTCTTGTAGAGCGAGGTGATAGTCGCGAACTTCTCAAGCGCCATCGGCTTGAGCTGTTCCTCCATCTGCGCAAGGCTGAGGGTGTTGTCCTCCTCCTCGTCGTCGGACGGGCGCGGCGCGCGACGCTCGGTCAGTTCGTCGTCCTCATCGGCGGACGACTCCTCCTTGACGTCCTCTTCCTCTTTGTAGGTCGGGCCGGTGCTGGAAGCGCTGATCTCGCCATTGTCGTCTTCCTCGGCGCCTTCGACCTGCTCGGCGGAGGGACCCTTGGACAGCATCGCATCGAGATCGAGGATCTCGCGCAGTTGCATCGTGCCCTCGTTGAGGGCGGTTGACCAGTCGATGATCGCGTTGAAGGTGATCGGGCTCTCGCAAAGCCCGAGGATCATCGTATCGCGCCCGGCCTCGATCCGCTTGGCGATGGCGATCTCGCCCTCACGGCTCAGCAGTTCGACCGCGCCCATCTCGCGCAGGTACATGCGGACGGGATCGTCGGTGCGATCGACCGTCTCTTTCTTGGTGACGGTGGTGAGAACCGGAGTCGCCTCGCCCTCGTCGACGCCGACGACTTCCTCATCGCCGCCGTCGTCCGCGTTCGATTCCTCGTCGCCCGCCTCCTCATTCTCGACGACGTTCACGCCCATCTCATTGAGGGCGGACATCACGTCCTCGATCTGGTCGGTCGACATCTCGCCGACGACGGAATTCAGGTCGTCGACCGTAATGTAGCCGCGCTTCTTCGCACGCGCTATGAGCTTCTTCAGCGTCGCCTCGTTCAGATCGATCAAGGGCGCATCGCCGCCCTCGGTCTTGTCCGCCGGTTCCGCCATGTTCGTTTTCGCCATTTACATCCCGCCAGTCGCTGCCGATGCCGCCGCCAGTTCCGCGGCCTGCGTCTCGTCGATGGAACCCAATTCGTAACTTCGTTCGCGCAAACGCAGCTTGCGTTCCCTTGCGCGCTGCCGTGCCGTTTCAATAGCCTCGTACCGACTAAGCCCGGTATCGGTTAAAGCCGCGGCATTCAATTGCGCGATCTCATCATCCAGATCCCGCTCCTCGCCGATCATGTCGACCATCGCCATCAGACGTTCTATCGCGTAGGCCGGGCTCACGTCAGTACGATTGAACGGGAAACGCAGGTCGAACATAAGGTTCAGCCGTGCGGTTTCCGTCAAAGCTTCCGAGCTCAATATGGCTTCGATGCCATCCGTATCAAGATCCGGTCGCGTGATGGCGACGCGCATCAGCACGTCGCGCCACCGTCGGAACGCATCATGCTCGATCCGGAGGCTACCGATCGTCTCAAGCCGGTCCACGGTCACGCGCGGATATCGGGTCAGCCCATACAGTACGGATCGGATGTAAAGGCCGGCAAGCTCTCGCCGGCCCGCCGGCCCGGTATCCAGCACGGCCTGCGTCAATTGCCCGCGCTCCGGCCGTTTCCAGCCGAACCGCTCGAAGAACAGGCTGTTGAACGAGCGGCGATATTCGTCCGCCATCAGGCGATCGGCGCAGCTGTCCGCCAATGTGTTCAGGCGCTGGCGCAAGCCCGCGCGCGCCTCGGGCGAGGTCGCGTCGATCTTCGCCGCTTCCGCCTCGAAAAGAAACGTCACGAGCGGGGCGGGGGAGGCGACCGCTGCCTCCCAGGCCGCAACCCCGCCTGCCTTGACGATATCGTCCGGGTCCTGCCCTTGGGGCAATCGGGCGAACCGCAGCGACTTACCGACTGTAAGCACGGGCAGCGCGCGTTCGGCAGCCCGCAGCGCGGCGCGCTGTCCCGCCGCGTCGCCATCGAAGCAAAGCGTCGGCACATCGACCAGCCGCCACAGCCGCGCCATCTGCCCCTCGGTCAGCGCGGTGCCAAGAGGCGCCACCGCCTCGTCTATCCCCCCGGAGGCGAGGCCGATCACGTCCATATAGCCTTCGACGACGAACAGCCGGTTCGTCCTGCGGCTGGCGGGGCCGGCACGGTCGAGGTTGAAGAGCGTCCGCCCCTTATCGAAGAGCGGCGTTTCGGGCGAGTTCAGGTATTTTGGCTCGCCCACATCCAGAATGCGCCCACCGAATGCGATGGCGCGTCCGCGCGCATCCCGGATGGGTATCATCAGGCGGCCGCGGAAGCGATCGTAGGGGTCGCGCCCCTCCACTGCGATCAGCATGCCAGCCTCGACCAGCATCGGCACGCCGAAACGATCGAGCGCCGCCTTGAGGCGACCTTTGCTATCCGGTGCAAAGCCTATGCCGAAGGCGGCGGCCAGCGCGGGCGATACGCCACGCCGTTCCAGATAGGCGCGCGCCGCCGCCCCGTCGAGCCCGCCCAATTGCTCGCGAAACCAGGCGGCGGACGCTTCGGTCACGTCGATCAGCGTGGCGGCGCGTTGTGCGCGAGCCTGTGCTGCCGGATCGGGGGCGGGCATGTCCAGCCCGGCGGCCTGCGCCAGCTCCTTCACCGCCTCCATGAAGGGCAGGCCCTGCGCCTCGGTCAGGAAGCGGATGGCGTCGCCATGGGCGGAGCAGCCGAAGCAATGGTAGAAGCTCTTCTCGTCATTGACGTAGAAGCTGGGCGTCTTTTCCTGATGGAAGGGGCAACAGCCGCGATATTCCCGCCCGGCCTTGGTCAACTTAACGGTGCGGCCGATCAAGGACGACAGCGAGGTCCGCGCGCGCAGCTCGTCGAGAAACGAGGGGGAAAGCATCATCGGCCCGCACCCCTCACAGGGTGGGCGAATCGAGCGGCGAACGGCATCGTTTGATTATACCGGATAGACCATTCCACCGGTTTTTGCCAGCGGGCGGTTAGTCTTCCTGCCCCAGCACGAAGTCACGCAGGGCGCGCGCATCATGCAGGGCGTTATGCGGCACCACGCTGTTGCGCGCCGTGGAGAAGCCCGGCGTGCGGCGGAACTCGAAGGTAATCCTGTCGACATCGACGATATCCGTCGTGCCGATCAGCAGCAGGCGGCAGAAGAGCGCGATGTCTTCCGGCCAGTCCGCCACGATATAGGGATCGGGATCGTTGCGCAGATAGGCGGCGAGATCGTGCGCCGCCGCCATGCGATCCAGCCGGTTGTCCAGCGCCTGCGGCACTTGATACAGATAGGGCACGACATGCCTTCCGACCCACTCCGTCGTCGGATCGGGCAGGGGCTGGAGGACGACGTAATAATCCTCCCCAGACTCCGCTGCCAGCCCCACGCTGATGAGCGAGCCGCCGAAGCCGTCGAACTCGGTATCCAGGAAATAGCGCATCGGGGCGGGGCCGGGGGCGATCAGCCCGCCAGCACGCCCTTCACCAAGCCGCTGGCCTTCGCCATGTCCAGCTTGCCGGCGAACCGCTCCTTCACGGCCGCCATCACGCGGCCCATGTCTTTCACGGACGTCGCGCCGATCTCTGCCACCACGCCGGCGATCGCGGCCTTGGCCTCCGCCTCGTCCATCTGCTGCGGCAGGAAGCTTTCGATCACGGCCAGCTCGGCCTTTTCCTTCTCGGCCAGCTCGGTGCGTCCGCCACCCTCGAACATCTCGATCGATTCCCGGCGCTGCTTCGCCATCTTCTGCAGCACTTCCGTCACCAGCAGATCGTCGTCCGGCCGGGTGGAGGCGGTGCGCAATTCTATGTCGCGATTCTTCAGCGCCGCCTGGATCAGACGCATCGCGGCCACGCGCTCACCCTCGCGCGCCTTCATCGCGGCGGTCAGCGCCGATGTGATGTCGTCTCGAATCATGGGGCCTCGGCTACGCGCTTGCGGGAAGGCGGGAGCATAGCCCGACGGGCCGGCGTTTAATAGATTGACCCGGCCTGCCGCCCCTCCTACCTACCCGGCCGTTTACCCGCCCGACGACAATATGAAGGAGCGCCGCCGAGTGGCCGATCCAGTTTCCACGCGCGCGCCGGAAGGCGCCACGGGCGTATTGGCGCTGGCCGACGGCTCGCTGATCTGGGGCCGTGGCTTCGGCGCGGAAGGCGAGGCTGTGGGCGAGGTGTGCTTCAACACCGCGATGACCGGCTATCAGGAGGTGATGACCGATCCCTCCTATGCCGCCCAGATCATCACCTTCACCTTCCCCCACATCGGCAATGTCGGTGCGAACCCCGAGGATATCGAGGCGATCAACCCCCACGCCCTAGGCATGATCGTGCGGGAGGATGTGACCGATCCATCGAATTTCCGCGCTACCCAGCATCTCGACCTGTGGCTGAAGAATAACGGCCGGATCGGCCTGTCCGGCGTCGATACGCGCGCGCTCACCCGCGCCATCCGCATTCAGGGCGCGCCCAACGGCGTGATCGCGCATGCGCCGAGCGGAGTGTTCGATACCGCCGCGCTGATCGCCAAGGCACGGGCGTGGCCGGGGCTGGAGGGGATGGATCTCGCCCGCCAGGTCTCCTCCACCCAAAGCTACAAGTGGGACGACGGTCTGTGGACGCTGGGCGAGGGCTACGCCACCCACGCCGCCAACCCTGACGGGCCGCATGTCGTTGCGATCGACTATGGCCTGAAGCGCAACATCCTCCGCAACCTTGTCGCCGCCGGCGCGCGGGTGACGGTGGTGCCCGCCACCGCCACCTTCGACGAGGTGATGGCGCATGCGCCGGACGGCGTGTTCCTCTCCAACGGCCCCGGCGATCCGGCGGCGACGGGCGCCTATGCCGTGCCGGTCATCCAGGAGTTGCTGAAGGTCGGCACGCCGCTGTTCGGCATCTGTCTTGGCCATCAGCTGCTCGGCCTGGCGGTTGGCGCGCGGACGTCCAAGATGCATCAGGGCCATCGCGGCGCGAACCACCCGGTGAAGCGCACGGCGGACGGCCGCGTCGAGATCACCAGCATGAACCACGGCTTCGCGGTGGACGCGGACACGCTGCCCGCCAATGCGCGGCCCACCCACATCTCCCTGTTCGACGGCTCCCTCGCCGGGCTGGAGCTGACGGACGCCAAGGCATTTTCGGTGCAGTACCACCCGGAAGCCAGCCCGGGGCCGGAGGACAGTCACTATCTGTTTGAGCGGTTCGTGGATGGGCTGCGAGTAGGCGGCTGACGTGGCTACTATACGCTCCTTCACGCCGCGAGACTTTCATCGGATTGTACCTCATACGGACGTTTCTGCGACCGTTTCCGCGATTGAGCATGACGGTGAAAAATTCATTCAGATTGATACTTATGGTTCTGACGAGCGCATGCTCGCGGGCAAACAATCTCAGACCCTCCGCTTAACCCAGGAAGCTTTCGAACAGCTCTCCAAGCTCGCAGGGAAGCATTTCTAATGCCCAAACGCACCGACATCTCCTCCATCCTCATCATCGGCGCGGGGCCGATAGTGATCGGGCAGGCGTGCGAGTTCGATTATTCGGGCACGCAGGCGTGCAAGGCGCTGCGCGAGGAAGGCTATCGCATCATCCTCGTCAATTCGAACCCCGCCACGATCATGACCGATCCGGACATGGCCGACGCCACCTATGTCGAGCCGATCACACCCGAGATCGTCGCCAAGATCATCGAGAAGGAACGGCCGGATGCCGTCCTCCCGACGATGGGGGGGCAGACCGCGCTCAACACCGCGCTTGCCCTGTTCAACGACGGGACGCTTGCGAAGTACGGCTGCCAGATGATCGGCGCGGACGCCGAGGCGATCGACAAGGCGGAGGACCGGCAGAAGTTTCGCGACGCGATGGACCGCATCGGCCTGGAAAGCGCCCGCTCCACCATCGCCCACACGCTGGACGAGGCGCTCGCCGGACTTGAGGTGACGGGCCTGCCCGCGATCATCCGCCCCAGCTTCACCATGGGCGGCACCGGCGGCGGCATCGCCTATAACCGCGAGGAGTTCGTCTCCATCGTCACCAAGGGGCTGGACGCCAGCCCCACCACCGAGGTGCTGATCGAAGAGTCGCTGCTCGGCTGGAAAGAGTATGAGATGGAGGTCGTGCGCGATCGCGCCGACAACTGCATCATCATCTGCTCCATTGAAAACGTCGATCCGATGGGCATCCATACGGGGGACTCGATCACCGTCGCGCCGGCGCTGACGCTGACCGATAAGGAATATCAGATCATGCGCAACGCGAGCATCGCGGTGCTGCGTGAAATCGGCGTGGAAACAGGGGGTTCGAACGTACAGTTCGCGGTCAATCCAAAGGACGGCCGCCTCGTCGTGATCGAGATGAACCCCCGCGTCTCGCGGTCTTCGGCCTTGGCCTCCAAGGCGACCGGCTTCCCGATCGCCAAAGTCGCCGCCAAGCTGGCGGTGGGCTATACGCTGGACGAGATCGACAACGACATCACCGGCGCGACGCCCGCCTCGTTCGAGCCGACGATCGACTATGTCGTCACCAAGAT
>CAJYJW010000012.1 GCA_913775025.1 uncultured Sphingomonas sp.
GCGCGGTTGCTAGGATTGTCGTCGATCGATGCGGGGCTGCTGCGCGTGATGGTGGCGTGCGACAGACTGCCGCGCGTCGGTGCCTTGGGGCGATTGCTCAGCCGTCACGGGCATGACCTGCCGCAACTCCTCGGCGAGATGGCCGGGGCGGGTGCGGAGGACGCGGATCGCGCGGCGCGGCGGGGTGCGGTCACGCGGCTGGGCCTGGCCTGCTTCACGGCAACCCGTGAGGGTGAGGCGGATGTCGAGATCCGCTGGACCTTGCAACGTCTGCTCGACCGGGCTCCGGCGAGCGAAGAGGCGATGCTCGATACGCTGGTCGGTCGGCGGCAGGCGGTCACGCTGGGGCTCGACGCCTTTGCGCATGTCGAACCGATCGACTTTCTCATCCGTCTGCTGCGCGGTGCGCTGGGCGAGGCGGCGGCGGGGGTTAATATCCTGATCTACGGCCCGCCCGGCACCGGCAAGACCGAACTCGCGCGTACGCTGGCAGCGGCAGCAGGCGCGGTACTGCACGGTGTGGGTGAGGCGGACGAGGACGGCGAGGAACCCCGCCGTTGGGAACGCGTCGCGGCGCTGGCCTTGGCACAACGTCTGCTCGGCGGGCGGGGACCAGCGGTGCTGCTGTTCGACGAGATGGAAGACCTGATCGGCGATGCCAGTCCGTCCGCGGGCGGCGACTGGTTCAGTCGTCGCGAGGGCAGCAAGGTCTTCGTCAACCGGCTGCTGGAGGCCAACCCGGTGCCGGTGATCTGGACGACCAACGCGATCGGCAATGTCGATGCGGCGATCCTGCGGCGGATGAGCTTCGTACTGCGGCTCGACCTGCCGTCGCGGGCGGCCGCGGCGGCGATGCTCGACCGGGTGGCGCGGGAGGAGCGGGTGTCGCCCGGCCCTGCCTTCGCCACGTTGCTCGATTCCGCACCAGAGGCAGCGACGGTTCTGCGGATGGCGGCGCGTGCGGGTAAACTGGCCGGTGAGGAAGATGGCGGCACCGTCGCAGCCGAGGCGCTGGTGCGGGCGCTACGCGGTGGTACGCTGCCACCGCCCGGCCCGGCGGCGTTCGACCTCGACCTGTTTGAAACCGATCGGCCGGTCGATGGCCTATTCGCGGCCATGGCAGATGGCGGGGCAAGCGACGTGTCGCTGCTACTGACGGGTCCGCCGGGCACCGGCAAGACTGCCTTCGCGCATCATCTGGCACGGGCGCTCGACCGGCCGCTGCTGGTCAAGCGTGCATCCGACCTTCTGTCCAAATGGGTCGGCGAGACCGAGGCGCAGATCGCCGACGCCTTTGCCGAGGCGCGGCGGCGGGAGGCCGTGCTGTTGTTCGACGAGGCGGACTCGCTGCTATTCGACCGCAGTACGGCGCGGACCAGTTGGGAAGTGGGACAGGTCAACGAACTGCTGACGTGGCTCGACCTGCATCCGTTGCCGGTGGTCGCGGCGACGAACCATGAGGCGGGGCTGGACCCGGCGACATTGCGGCGGTTCGTCTTCAAACTCCGGCTGAAACCGCTCGGGGCAGAGCGCGCCGCCGCCGCCTTCCTGCGTTTTTTCGGAGAGCCCGCCCCGGCATGCCTTGGCATGGTAGAGGGGCTGACGCCCGGCGACTTCGCGGTGGTCGCGCGGCAGTTGCGCCATTGGCCAGCGGCGGATGCGCTGGAATTGGTGGAACGGCTGCGAGCGGAGGTAGCCATGAAACCCGGCCAATCGGTGCGACTTGGCTTTTGATCCAATGGGCGGGGTGGCCGCTGCCACCCCGTTCGATCGTCAGAACGCGGCCCGGTCTGTCTTGGGCGCCCGCGCCAGTACGGCGGCCTCGAACGCCTGCTTGAGGCGGCGATCTGCATCGGTGCCCGCTTCCAGGATGATGGAATTGCTGCCCATGCCGGTGCTGCCCCGCAGCGTCGGCCACACCGTATCGAGCTCGCCGCCGGTATAGGTCATACCGCAAATCTTTACCGCCTGCGGCGCGCACCAGTGCCAGGTAAGCCCCTGATCTTTCACTGCATCGGGCTTGCCGTACTTGGCGGTGAGCTGAGCCTTCATCGCGGCTTCGCCCATTGCGGTGCCTGGGATGGTGACCTCAACGCGCGACACGCTGTCTCCGCCGGCGATTTGCGCGAACTGGATGTCGGCACGCTCCTGGTGTGGTCCCATGGCAATGATTTCGGCGATCCCGGCATAGGTTGGATTGGGTGCCGCCGTGCCCTTGCGGTTCGCCACTTCCACCGCGACGCGCTGCGCGAAGGACGCAGTTTTGCGCGTCTCGCTCACCTTGTATCCGGCCTGCTGCAGGGCCGCCTTCGCCTGCTGCGGCGTGTCGCCGAGCCGAATGCCGGCCACGTCCATGGCTGCCGGATCGGCGGCATAAGCGGGTGCGGCGAAGGTGAGCAGTCCGGCTGCAAGTGCCGCAAATATCATTCTGTCGTACATGGTTATGTCCTTGTGGTGATACTGGATCAGCGGAGGGTCAGGCTGAGGAAGCCGGCGGTGTCCTGCGCGCCGGCGACGTGCCCGGCATCGAAGGCGTGGGCGATGCCGAGCCGCAGCGAGGAGGCGGGCGACAGCGCAGTCGACCAGCCGAGCTCGACATCCATCTCACGCGCCGTCGGTGTCAGATCGACGCTGGTCAGGCGGGTGGCGAGCGCGCCGGTCATCAGGTCATAGGCGACGGGCGCCTCGACCACCGCATGGGCACGGTCCAGCCGGAGCGGTGATGACAGTCCGAATGTGACGGTACCGCCGCCGAGGCGATGCGCCGCGTCGAGCGCGAATGCCATCCCGGTCATCGGCCCGATAAAGCGCAGCAGGTCCGATCCACCGGCGACGCGGGTGGTGGCGGCCGTGGTCCTTGCCGATAGCAGCACCCCTGCAACGCTGCGGCTGGCGGTCAGGGTGGCCAGCGTCGTCCGGCTGCCGGATAGGGCAAACCCTGCAGAGCCGCGCAGGCCCAGCACCTGACCGCGTTCGGTCAGATCCGACAGCTCGACGCCAAGCCCCAGCGGCGTTGCGAAACTGACACTGCGCAAGGCGAACCGGCCATCGCGCGATGCGCCGGAAGCAAAGCCCGCCGACCAGCCGCCGCCGCTCCACGACGATGACGTGCCGACCGGTCCAGTGACGACACCGCGCAGGGCAGAACCAGTGATTCCCGCGCCTTGCCCGATCGCTGCATTGGCGCTGAAGCTGATGGTCTGCCCCGCAGCGGGCGAGAAGGCGAAGGCGGCCGGGCGGCGGGATTGCGCCGCGGCCCATGGACCGGTGGCGGCGGAGGCGAAACCGAGCTTCGCGTCGCTGGCCGTAGTGGCCAGCCAAGGCGGATCGATGGTCCCCAGCATCGCACCCGCCAGCAATCCCGAACTCCGAACCCGTGGGCCGGCGGTGCCAGTCAGGGCGAAGTCGCGGCCATAGCGGTCGAAGACCGTCATTCGGGTGACGGTATCGGCTAGTTGGCCACCGCCACCGAACGGACCGGAG
>CAJYJW010000013.1 GCA_913775025.1 uncultured Sphingomonas sp.
TCAGACCAACCAGCATTACCTCGGCCTTCAGGGCCAGTTGGAAGGAACGGAGAATCAGATCCGCGTCGCCCGCCGCGATTATAATGCGGCGGTGCAGGCCTATAATACGCGCATCCGCACCTTCCCCGATGCGATCGGCGCGAAGATCTTCCACGGCGCGCAGCCGATGGTCCCGTTCGAGGCGGTGTCAGCCAACGCGCAGGTCGCCCCGACGGTCAAGTTCTGAGGAACGGCGGGTGATGACCCGCCCCCTGCCCGCCGCCGCGGCCTTGCGCGCGCTGTTGATCCTGCTGGCGTTGCTGGCGGCGGGGCCGGCGTGGGCACAGGCGTTTCCGAAGTTCACCGGCTTCGTGGTGGATGAGGCGAAGGTCTTGCCCCCGGCGCAGGCCGCGGCGATCGCCGCCAAGCTGGACAACCTGCAGAAGACCACCGGACGCCAGCTTGTGGTGGCAACCGTCGTCAGTCTGCAGGGCCGCACGATCGAGGATTATGGCTATCAGCTCGGGCGGGCCTGGGGCGTCGGGCTGAAGGCGCTCGACAATGGCGCGATCCTCCTTGTGGCGCCCAACGAGCGTAAGGTGCGCGTCGAGGTGGGTTACGGCCTGACCCCGGTATTGACCGATCTTTATTCCACGTTGCTCATCCAGAACAAAATCCTCCCCGCCTTCAAGGCCGGCGATCTGCCGGGTGGCATCAGCGCAGGCGTGGACGACCTGGTCACCCAGCTCAGCCTGCCCGATCCGCAAGCCAAGGCGCGGCTTGATACCGCCGTGGCCGAACATGATCGCGCGCAGGAAGAGGGCGGCTTTCCCATCGGGCTCATCTTCTGGGGTCTCGTTGCCGGTTTCGTCATCCTCGCGATGCTGCGGAGTGGCGGCGGCGGCGGGGGTGGCGGCAGGCGCTACCGCGCAGGCGGTGGAATCGTGCCGCCGGTCATCCTTTGGGGTCCAAGCATGGGCGGTGGTTGGGGCGGCGGATCGTCCGGCGGCAGCAGCGGTGGCGGCGGCTGGATGGGTGGCGGCTTCGGCGGTGGCGGCGGCGGATCGTTCGGGGGCGGCGGCGCCTCGGGGGGCTGGTGATGCGATTGACCGAAGCCGATCATGCCCGAGTGACCGCGGCCGTCACGGCCGCCGAAGCCGCGACGGATGGCGAAATCGTCACGATCGTCGCCAACCGGTCCGACAGCTATCATGACGTGGCGTTGCATTGGGCCTTGCTCGCGATGTTTCTGGCGCTCGCCCTGATCGCCACCGCGCCCGATGCGGTGCTCGGCCTGCTCGATCGCGCGGACGGCTGGAGCCACGATTATGATCGCGGCGCGCTCCTCAGCCTGCTGCTGATGCTGCTGGCGGCGGTGTTCCTGATCTGGCGTCTGATCCTGTCATGGATGCCGCTGCGCATGGCGCTTACTCCGCGCGCGACGAAGCGCCGTAGGGTGCGGCGGCGGGCCGTCGCATTCTTCACGGTCGGCACGGAACGGCGCACCGAGGCGCGCGTCGGCGTGCTGCTCTATCTGTCGCTCGCCGAACGGCAGGCGGAGATCGTCGCCGATGCCGCCATTCACGGCGCGACCACACCCGAATGCTGGGGCGACGCGATGGCGGCGTTGGTGGCGGCGCTGCGCGAAGGCCGGCCGGGGGACGGCATGGCCGCCGCCGTCGAGCAGATCGGTATCGTGCTCGCCCGCCATTTCCCCAAGACGGCGCAGGACCGCAACGAGCTTCCCGACAGGCTGATAGAATTATGAGTGACGATCGCGACCTGCCCGAAGAAACGATGTGGGAGGGCCGCTTCATCGTCGCCCGCAAGCGTGGCCGGTGGGAATATGTCGGGCGCGCGCGGGATATTCAGGCGGCGGTGATCGTGGCGGTGGACGATGGCCACATCCTGCTGGTGGAGCAATATCGCGTCCCGATCGGCGCCCCTTGCCTTGAACTGCCGGCCGGGCTCGTCGGGGACGAGACGGCGTGCGAGGCGATCGAGACCGCCGCCGCGCGCGAGCTGGAGGAGGAGACCGGCTATCGGCCTTCGCGGATGACGTCCGCCGGCCGATTTTTTTCCTCGCCAGGCATGGTTTCGGAGAGCTTTACGCTACTGCTTGCTCATGGGCTGGAAAAGGTCGGCGATGGCGGGGGCGTGGAAGGCGAGCATATCCGCGTCCATCGCGTGCCGGTGGCGAGCGTGACGGACTATATCAACGATCGTCGCGGCGAAGGCATGGCGATCGATGTAAAGCTGCTGTTGTTGCTGGGCGCCGGCCTGCTGGCCGACGCGACCGGACACGCCTAACGAAAATTCTCGGCATAGGTGCGGACGCGGAACGTCTTTGTCGCGGCCGGCACCACATGCGTATCCAGCCCTTGGCCGGCCGCGAAGGCCTGCGCCGCCTCCAGGCTCGGGAAGCGCAGGCGAACCTGCCCCTGCGTATCGCCCGATCCCGCCCAGCCGGTCAGCGGGTCGGCCCGCTTCGCCTCGCCGGGCTCGAACTCAAGCACCCATTGGCCCGCCCGCGCCCGGCCGGACTGCATCGCGTGCTTGCCTTCCTGATGGATGCGGGCGGTGGCCATGCCTATCTCAATCCTCTGCCGCGATCGTCACGCGCATGCCGTCCAGATCCGGCGTCATCGTCACCTGACAGCTGAGGCGGGACGTTTCGTTGCGATGATCCGAACTATCGAGCAGGTCGTTCTCGTCCTCGCTCATCGGCGGCAGCTTGTCGGCGAAGGCGGGATCCACGTAGACGTGGCACGTCGCGCAGGAGCAGCATCCGCCGCACAGCGCCAGCAACTCGTCAAAACCGGAGTCGCGAACCACTTCCATCACCGACAGGCCGGTTTCGGCCTCTACGGTGGATTCGACACCCTCACGCGTGACGACGATCAATTTGGGCATTATGGCTCCCTTCCCCCAATATCGGACCGGGTTATCCAGCGGCCTATGTCCGCGCGGGGCGGTGAAATCAAGGGCAGCGTATGGGATTGAATGTCGATGATCTGACGGCGGCCCTATCGGAACTCGCCCGCCGGGAACCGGGGTTCGCGTCCGGGCTGGAGCGTGTCGGCTACCCACCGCCCCGTATCCGCGATCGGGGATATGCGACCCTCCTCCACACCATCCTCGGCCAGCAGGTGAGCGTCGCATCCGCGCAGGCGCATTGGAACCGGCTGGATCAGCTGATCGGGGGGGCGACCGATCCGGCCCGCCTCGCCGCCGCCACCGACGAAACACTGCGCGCGGCGGGGCTTTCGCGTCAGAAGGCGGGCTATGCCCGCAGCCTCGCCGACGAGGTGATCAGTGGCCGCTTGAACCTGAATGCCCTTCCCGCCGACGATGAGGCCGCCATCGCGGAGCTGATCCGCATCAAGGGCATCGGGCGGTGGTCCGCCGAAATTTATCTGCTGTTCGCCGAGGGGCGGCCCGATATCTGGCCGGCGGGCGATCTGGCCGTGCAGGTAGAGGTAGGCCGGTTGCTTGGCCTGCCCGAGCGCCCGAGCGAAAAAGAAACGCGTCGGCTGGCAGAGGCGTGGCGTCCGCATCGCGGGGCCGCCGCAATCTTCGCTTGGCACCATTATGGCGCCAATATGCGCTCGAGACCAGCGAGCCCTCTTTAACGACGCCGCCAAGTCGGCTTAACGTTACGGCAAGGCGTGCCGACTAATTCTTCCAATCGATGGAGCCATTCCTGCCCCCGAATGCGAACGATCGCCCGGTATCGCAGTCGTCGGATCGCGCGACCGAGCGTCTGGTGGGGTGGAGCGGCGAATTTTGCGACCGAGACCTTGAAAGGGTGTTCGGAGCAGGCCAGCTTCCAGCCTTTCTGTTGCACTGTCGGCGCCTGTTGATCGCGTCGGCAATATTGAACGCGCTATTCCTCATCTCGGATTGGCGCTTCGCCGGCACCACCCATTTCTGGCCGGCGGTTCTGTGCCGTAGTGCTATCATCCTGACGTCGCTCGGCTGTCATACCCGGCTACACTTCGTGCAGTCGATCGCGAATGCGCAGCGGGTGCTTGGCATCTGGGTAGCGATAACCGGCCTATGCGTGGCGGTGCTCGTCAGTTCGCATAGCGAGTTGGCGCTGTTCGTGCTGCTGCTGCTGCCGATGATCGTCTATCTGGGCGTACCCTTGCCGTTTCGCTGGTCGGCTTGCAGCGGCGTGACGGTCAGCGTGATGTTATTGATCGGTTTTGAGGTGCGCAGGCAGCCCGGCGAAACGCTGATCGGCCTGATCGTCGCCCTGATGACGCTGAACGTCTGCCTCATGCTGGTGGTGGCGCGCGCCAACCGTTTGCGACGGCTGGAATGGCATGCCACCCGAACCTCCCGCGCGTTCGCCGACGAATTGTTCGCCAGTCGGGAGATGCTCGCCAAGCTTTTCGCCGCAGCCCCGGTCCCGATGGTCGTCACCTATGCCACCGACGGGCGCATATTGCAGGTGAACGACAGTTGCAGCGCTATGTTCGGCATCAAGCCGGAAATGATCGGCGTCACATCCTTCCACCAATATTACGCAAAACCTGAGGATCGGGAACGTCTCGGCGATGAACTTCGCCGGACCGGCCGGGTCGATCATTTCGAAACGCAGGCGCTCTGCGCCGATGGCAAGTTGCGTACCGTGATGGTGAAGGCCAGCCTGATCGACCTGACGGGCGGCAAGGCCCTGGTGGCCGGCATCATCGACATCTCCGAACATAAAGCGGTGGAAATGGGCCTGGAGTGGCTCGCCTCGACCGATCCGCTGACCAAATTGCCCAACCGGCTGAGCTTCTTTTCAACGGCGCGGGCGGAGATGAAACGGGCGGCACGGCTGGATCAGCCTCTGACGCTGCTGATGATCGACCTCGACCATTTCAAGGCGATCAACGACAGCTTCGGTCATCCGGCGGGCGATCAGGCATTGAGGGCGTTCGGCGCGCTCTGCGTGGCGCAATTGCGGGGTACCGACATTGTCGGTCGCCTCGGCGGTGAGGAGTTTGGCATCCTGCTACCGGATACGGATGTCCGCGCCGCCTATTCCATCGCCGAGGATCTGTGCGCGGCGCTGCGTGATTTGCGCCTGCCCGCGCCGAACGAGGCGTTGCGCCTGACAGCCAGCATCGGCCTCGCCCGCGTGCGCCTTACCGACACAGATCTGGACATGGCGTTGGCGCGGGCCGATCGCGCGCTCTACGTCGCCAAGCGTAGCGGGCGAGATCAGGTACAGGGGGATAGCGTCGATGTCGCCCAGCCGCCCCTGCTCAAGATCGTACCCTGATGGCGGCGGGCCGGATCAAGGCCGATTGGTGGTAGCTTCCTTACCCTTGGGGGGCACCGTCGTGCTGGCCTGCGCCGTCACCACGGCAGGCGGCGGGCCTTTGGCGATCGCGGCGGCAAGCGTGGTGGCGGGGGCGCAATCGACCTTGCAGAGCGTCTTGATCCGCACGAGATTGGCGCGCGCGCGCTCGACCGCCCCCTTCTGCACCATCGCCTCGCCCTGCCCTTCCAGCGCGGATAGATCGTTCGGCTCTAGCGTCAACGCCTCGCGATAGAGGCGGATCGCCTTGCCCGGCAGATCCTGCGCACGGGCGACCTGCGCCAGGGAAATGAAAGCGGCGCGATTGCGCGGATCGACGGCAAGCGCCGTTTCGAACAGATCGTTCGCTCCGGCAAGGTTGCCGGCGCGGCGCGCGGCCTCGCCCTGTTGCACCAGCGCCACCGATCGCGGATTGATCTGGTCGTCCGGCCGTTGCCCCTGTCCCGCGCTCGATACGACGGCGAGCGTGAGCGACATGGCCACGGCGATCGGCGAGAAACGCATCACATACTCCCGAAGACTGCTTTCTCCGGCCTCTAGCATGGCCGGATCAACCTCGCGATGAAAAAGCCGTCGGTTCCGTCGCTTGCCGGCGTCAGCAGCCGCCCCGCCCCATGCGCACGCCCCGCCTGCGGCGCCGCGATCCAGCCGCCATGACGGGCGAGAAACCCCTCCGCCTGATCGCGCCCCTCATCATCCAGAAGCGAGCAGACCGCATAGACGAGCGCACCGCCGGGCCGCACCAGCCCCGCCGCGACATCGATCAGCCGCGCCTGCGTGCGGCAAACCCTTGCGATGCGATCGGGCGTGAGCCGCCATCGCGCCTCCGGATTGCGCCGCCAGGTGCCGGTGCCGGAACAGGGCGCATCCACCAGCACCACGTCAGCCGCGCCCAGCATATCGCCGAGAGCGGCGGCTTCCCGGTTCGGATCGAGCAGACGCGTCTCAATCCCTGTTGCCCCGGCGCGATCCGCCCGGGGGCCGAGACGGGAAAGGCGGGCGCGATCGCTGTCGCAGGCGATCAGCCGCCCCGCCCCGCCCATATCCGCCGCCAGCGCCAGTGTCTTGCCCCCCGCCCCGGCGCATAGATCGATCACGGTCTGGCCCGGCGCGGCGGCGCAGGCGGCGGAGACAAGCTGGCTGCCCTCGTCCTGAACCTCGATCCAACCTTCCGCCCACATCGGCATGGCCTCGATCCTCACGCCCTCCGGCAGACGGATCGCGTCCGGCGAGAGTTCGCCCGCCCGCCCTTCCGGCAATGCGGCCAACACGGCGGCACGCGTGGTCTTCAGGCGATTGACGCGCAAATCGAGGGGTGCGCGATCCAGCAAGGCCGGCAACTCGTCCTCGTCGAGGGATCGGGCCAGCGCCGACGAAAGCCAGCCGGGTGCGATCCCGGCGAGGGCCACTGGCTCCGCGGCGTCGATCGGCGCGGGGGCGTGCGGGCCGCCGTCAAACGCGGCGGCCAACGATGGATCGCCGACAGCGACGCCGATCAGCGCGGCGCGGCCGCTCGCCGGTCGTTCGCCCGTGAGGCGAATCGCGGCATAGACGAGATCGCGCACCGCGCGCCGGTCCTTCGACCCGGCATAGCGCCGTGCCTTGAAATAGCGCGCGATCAGCGTATCCGCCGCCGCTCCGCCGCGATCGGCGGCAGCGATGATCTCGTCCAGCAATTCGATCGCCGCCTGCGCCCGCGCGCCTGGCGTCATTCTGGCAGCCTCATACCCGCTCGGCTACCCGCAAGCGTTCGGGCCGCCCCGCCGTGCCTTTGATCAGCGTGTCGGATAGTTCGGCGCCTCGCGCGTGATCGATACGTCATGCACATGGCTCTCGCGAAGGCCCGCGTTGGTGATGCGGACGAACTTCGCCCGTTCCTGAAGCTGGGGGATCGTTGCCGCCCCAGTATAGCCCATCGCCGCCTTCACCCCGCCGACGAGCTGATGGATCACGTCCTTGGCCGGGCCCTTGTAGGGCACTTGCCCCTCGATTCCCTCCGGCACCAGCTTCATCTGATCCTTGATGTCCTGCTGGAAATAGCGATCGGCCGAACCCCGCGCCATGGCCCCTACCGCGCCCCTGCCGCGAGAGCTTTTGGAGGTGCGCCCCTGGTACAGGTCCGTCTCGCACGGCGGAGGCGCCGGGCGAGACGTTCCT
>CAJYJW010000014.1 GCA_913775025.1 uncultured Sphingomonas sp.
GCGCCTCTAGCCGATGTTATGGCAAGGCTGTCTATCGTATGTTTGCGAATGGCGGACGAAAAGATGCGTCCATCATCGACGCGGTATTCGGCCTGATATCGTAAGAGACGTATCGCGCTGTCGGAAGACGTCCAACTGCTTCCTCAGTCGAACGCCGCCTACCGGTCACATATGGATGGGCTTGCCCAATACCGCCATCGCCGCCTCCTTCATCGCCTCCGAATGCGTCGGATGCGATGAAGGAGGCGGCGATGGCGGTGTTGGGCAAGCCCATCCATATGTGACCTGTAGGCGTCCGACTGTGGGAGCAGTTGGACGCCTTCCGACAGCGCGATACGTCTCTTACGATATCAGGCCAAATACCGCGTCGATGATGGACGCATCTTTTCGCCCGCCATTCGCACACATACGATAGACAGCCTTGCCATAACATCGGCTAGAGGCGCCGCATGATGATGACCATAGGCCAATCATGGCGGCCCTCGCGGTGTCGTGACGACGATGCGCCATCCTCGCCCAAAGCGCTTCCGCCCCAGGCAGCATGACCGATCGTCCTGTCCCTCCCCGGTCAGCGAGCCGCGGCCGGCCCTCGCGGGAGGAAGCGGCCGCGCTGAGGGCGCGCCTTTGTGATGCGGCACTCAGGGAATTCTTGCGCAACGGTTATTCCGCGACCTCGATCGAGGGAGTCGCGCGCGCTTCCGGGGTTAGCCGCACGACCATCTATGCCCTCTATCGTGACAAGGCGACCTTGTTCGGCGCGATGCTGCGCGAGTCCGTCTCCCATACCGACATCGGAGCGTGGGTGGCGTTCGACGATCGCCCGCCGGAGCTGGTTCTGACGGATGCGATCCGCGCAATACGGCATTTTTACTACCGAAAGCCGAACCTGAAACTCATGCGTCTATGCATAAGCGAAGCGGAGCGGTTTCCGGAACTGACCGAGCGACTTCGCGACGTCTTGGGGGACAGCCTCGTCGCGCTTACGGCCTATTTCGTGCGGCTCCGCGATGCCGGCCGTCTTCGCATCGATGACTGCGAGGTGGCGACCCGATTATTCAATCTGCTGGCGCTCGGTACTCTGTCGCCCTTCTTCATTCCTGAGGATCGGCTGACGGACTATCAGAAAAGCGGCCATTTAGAGATGGCGTTGCAGATATTTCTTAATGGTGCCCTGCGAACGCCGCCCGAATGCCAATCAGGCACGCCAGCATAATTGCCTGAATAACCCAGCTGCTATCAGCATCCTTTGATGAAGACATCCGATGTTGCGAGGGTGAGCATCCGGCTCTTGTAAAGCCGAATAAGAAAAGGGGTGGCGGCGAGATCGTCGCCGTCACCCCTTTGTCGCTGTTACACGAGCTCAGTGCTTTCGATCAGCCCAGATGTTCTGGTACGACATGTAGGCAAGCGTCGTCGCGATCAGCAGGAAGATCAACACCGCGATGCCCGTGCGATGGCGATTCTCCAGCTTTGGCTCAGCCGTCCAGACGAGGAACGCGGACACGTCCTGCGCCATCTGATCGATCGTCGCCTTGGTGCCATCGGCGTAGGTCACCTGCCCGTCGGCAGCCAGCGGCGGCGGCATCGCGATGTTCAGGTTCGCGAAATAGGGGTTGTAATGCAGCGTGCCGCTGGGCTTGGCGTCGGGGAACTTCTCCAGCAGTTCGGCCGGCGGATTCTGGTAGCCGGTCAGCAGGGAGTGAACATAGGCCGCCCCGCCATGCCGCGCCTTGGTGATCAGCGAAAGGTCCGGCGGCAGTGCGTTGTTGTTCGCGGCGCGTGCAGCCGTCTCGTTCGCATAGGGGCTCGGGATATAGTCGGACGCCAACGCCTTGCGCGTCGCCGGCTCGCCCGTCTCCGGGTTTACGGACGGCACCTCGGTCGCCCAATTCTTGGCGATCGCCTTCACTTCCGGATTTGTAAAGCCAATCTCCTGCAGGTCGCGGAAGGCGACGAGGCGGGCGGAATGGCAGGCCGAGCAGACCTCCTTATAGACCTGGAAGCCACGCTGAAGCTGCTGCCGGTCGAACTTGCCGAGCGGCCCGTCGCTGGCAAGGTGGAGCGGCTTGGGGGCCAAGTGGAAGTGATGGGCGGCCGTCGGCGGTTCAGCCTCCCAGGAGGTGGTGAGGATCGCGAGCACCAGGGCCGCGATGAACCCCAGGCCCACGATGGGGGCGATCAGCGGACCGAAAAGGCGGAGCATGTTCTGTCTTTCCCTTAAGGTCAGGCGGTCTGCGTGCCGAACGGCGCGGCTTCGGCCTTCTCGCCGTGCAGCACCGATTCCGTGATCGAGTTGGGCAGCGGCAACGGCCGCTCGATCCGCGAGACGATCGGCAGGATGATGAGGAAGTGCGCGAAATAATAAGCCGCGCACACCTGGCTGGCGAACACCACGAAGGTGCTCGGCTCCGCCTGGCCGAGATAGCCGAGCGCCAACACGTCAGCCACCAGCATCCAGAAGAACCAGCGGTAGAGCGGCCTATAGTTGGTCGAGCGCACCGGCGAGCTATCGATCCACGGCAGGAAGAACAGCAGCAGGATCGAGCCGAACATGGCCATCACGCCCCACAGCTTCGCCGGGATCCACAGGAAGTTGAAGGTAAACGCCTTCAGGATCGCGTAGAAGGGCAGGAAGTACCATTCCGGCACGATGTGCGCCGGCGTGGAGAGCGGATTGGCCGGAATATAGTTGTCCGGATGGCCGAGCAGGTTCGGCGCAAAGAACAGCAGGGTCGAGAAGGCGATCAGGAACACGCCCAGCCCGAAACCGTCCTTCGCCGTATAATAGGGATGGAACGGCACCGTATCCTGCGGCCCCTTCACATCAACGCCGGTCGGGTTGTTCGAGCCCGGAATGTGGAGCGACCAGATGTGCAGGATGATGACGCCCGCGATTACGAACGGCAGCAGATAGTGAAGCGAGAAGAAGCGGTTGAGCGCGGCATTGTCCGGCGCGAAGCCGCCGAGCAGCCAGATGCGGATCGGATCGCCGACGACCGGGATCGCCGAGAAGAAGCCGGTGATGACCTGCGCGCCCCAGAAGCTCATCTGGCCCCATGGCAGCACATAGCCCATGAAGGCGGTCGCCATCATCAGCAGGAAGATCACGACGCCGAGCAGCCACACCATTTCACGCGGCGCCTTGTACGAGCCGTAATAGAGGCCGCGAAAGATGTGGAGATAGACGACGATGAAGAAGAAGCTGGCGCCGTTGGCGTGGGCGTAGCGCAGCAGCCAGCCCGAGTTCACGTCGCGCATGATGCTCTCGACGCTGTCGAACGCGATCGCGCCGTTGGCGGCATAGTGCATCGCCAGGATGATTCCGGTGATGATCTGGATGCCGAGCGCCGCGCCGGCGAGGACGCCAAAGTTCCAGAAATAATTCAGGTTGCGCGGTACGGGATAGCCCGCGCCCACCGCATTGTAGACCAGCCGCGGCAGCGGCAGCCGTTCGTCCAGCCACTGGGTGACCGGATGCTTCGGCGCATAATGCTGTGCCCAGGGAAAGCTCATTGTCTGTTACCCCTCAGCCGATCTGCACGACGGTGTCGGATTTGAAAGCATAGTCCGGAACATGCAGATTCAGCGGTGCCGGACCTTTGCGGATGCGTGCGGCGGTATCGTAATGCGAACCGTGGCACGGGCAGAAATAGCCGCCGAAGTCGCCCTTGGCTTCGCCCTCGCCAGCGCCCAGCGGCACGCAGCCGAGATGGGTGCAGACGCCGAGCGTGATCAGCCAGTTCTGCTTGCCTTCCTTCGTCCGCTCCTGAAGCGTCTGCGGGTCCCGCAGCGTGGAGACGGGAACGGCATTGGCCTCTGCAATCTCCTTGGGCGTCAGATTGCGGATGAACACCGGCTGCTTGCGCCACGAGGTCTTGATCGCCTGCCCCGCCTTGATCGCCGAGATATCGACCTCGATCGAGGCGAGCGCCAGCACGTCGGCGGAAGGATTCATCTGGTTGACCAGCGGGATCACCACGGCGGCGGCCCCCACGCCGGCAAAGCTGACGGCGGCGATGTTTATGAAATCACGCCGGCGATGGCCGTCGCCCAAATGCCCGTCATCCGGGCTGCCAGTCTGTTCGAGCGTCGCCATGTACCGGACCCTATCGCTGCCACGAAACGCGTGACGCCAGCGTGGTCCTCCGTTTCCGGCGATCTCCCCGCGACATCCCGCAACCGCCCTTGCACCCCCGGCGGTTGGGGCGCTGATAGCCTTCGCATTGGCATCTTGCCAACTGCTAATCGAATACTACCCTCCTTTGCGAATTGTTCGCAGCCGGAGGTGTCGTGCGTATCGCCTTGTACCAGCCCGATATCGCTGGAAACGTCGGTACCACCATGCGAACGGCGGCCTGCCTGGGCGTAGGGCTTGACGTGATCGAGCCGTGCGGCTTCCCCTTCTCCCCCGATCGGCCGGACCGGGGCATGCGCCGTGCCGCGATGGACTATACGCCGGCCACGGTTCGCCGTCATGCCGACTGGCAGGCGTTTCGCACCGCGACGCCGGGGCGAGTCGTGCTGTTCACTACCCGCGGCGCGATCCGCCTCGACGAGGCCCGTTTCGCTGCCGACGATGTTCTCCTGTTCGGATCCGAAGGGGCCGGCGTGCCCGATATGGTGCATGCACAGGCGGGCCTTGCGGTGCGGATACCGCTGGTGGCGGGCGCGCGCTCCTTGAATGTAGCGGTCTCGGCTGGCATCGCGCTGGCCGAGGCACTGAGGCAGACGGGATTGTATCCGGCATGATCGCGATGGACGAACAGCAGCGTGCCGCCCGCATCTGGTTCGAGAGCCTGCGCGATCGCATCTGCGCGGCGTTCGAAACGATCGAGCAGGAAGCCGGCAGCGACGCCCGCTTCGCCTACACGCCATGGACGCGCGAGGCGGACGCGGGGCACGAAAGCGGCGGCGGCGGCGTGCGCGGGTTGATGAAGGGCCGCGTGTTCGAGAAAGTCGGCGTAAACGTCTCCACCGTCGGCGGCGCCTTCAACCCAGAATTCGCCGGATCGATCAATGGCGCCAGCGCCAGCGCCCCCACCTTCTTTGCTACCGGCATCAGCCTGGTCGCGCATATGGCAAACCCGCATGTGCCGGCGGTCCACATGAACACCCGCTTCCTTACGACGACCAAACGCTGGTTCGGCGGCGGCGCGGACCTCAACCCGCCGATCCCCTATGCGCAGGATACCGCGGACTTCCATGAGGCATTACAGATGGCGTGCGAGGCGCATCCGCCCGGAGACTATCCGCGCTTCAGCCAATGGGCTGAGGAGTATTTCTGGATTCCGCACCGGCAGGTGGCGCGCGGCGTGGGCGGCATCTTCTACGATCATCTCGAATGCCCGGACGCTGAAAGCTTCGACGCCGCCTTTGCCTTCACCCGCGCGGTGGGCGAGGCGTTCCTCGCCAGCTTCCCGCCGATCGTCCGCCGGCGCATGGACATGCCGGCAAGCGAGGATGATCGCGCGACGATGCTCGCCTATCGCGGGCGCTATGCCGAGTTCAACCTCGTCCACGATCGCGGCACGCTGTTCGGCCTCAAGACCGGCGGCAACATAGACGCCATCCTGATGAGCCTTCCGCCCGTCGCCACCTGGGCCTAGGCGAAGCGCCTGCGATGGGCCTGAACGCGGTGCCGCCGGGGCAGATCGCCACGATCGTCACCACGCTGGACATGGTGGCGCGGCCCCGCCCCCGCCCTCTGCCCGCCTCACCCTTCCGGCTGGTGCGATGGCCGCAGCCGCAGCCGAATCGCTATCGCGCGCTGTTCCGCCGCGTCGGTGAGCGGTGGCTGTGGTTCTCTCGGCTGGCGATGGCCGATGCGGCGCTGATCGCCACCCTCCACGACCCGGCGGTCGAGGTATATGCGGTGACGGACAGGCAGGGGATCGAGATCGGGCTGCTGGAGCTGGACTTTCGCCAGCCCGATGCCTGCACCCTCGCCTATGTCGGCCTGGTGCCGGAACTGGCCGGGCGGGGGCATGGCGGCTGGCTGATGGCGCAGGCGCTGGGGCTTGCGTGGCGCAAGGGCATCAGGCGGGTGTGGGTGCATACCTGCACGCTCGATCACCCCGCCGCTCTGCCCTTCTACCTCAGGAGCGGCTTTCGCGCCGTCTCCCGCACGGTGGAGACGTTCGCCGATCCCCGTCTCGTCGGGCTTCTCCCGCGCGAGGCCGCGCCTCAGATCCCCCTGCTGGACCCCGCCGCCCCCGCCACCTGACGATAGATGCAGGCCAGCATGACATAGAGCCACGTCAGGAAGGCGGCGTTCACCACGCTCGCGACGATGCTGGCGAGCAGCCGGCCAAGGTCGGGATCGCCCATCACCCGGCCGAGCGTGAGGAAGACCACGCCCCCCGCCGTCACCACCGCCATCGTGGCGATCAGGCTCACCGCCAGAAATGCGGCGGCCAGGCCGAACAATCGCCAGAATATTCCGTGCGTCAGCCGCCATGCGCGCCGGATGGAGGCGAGCAGCCCCTCCCGCTCCACGGCGATCACGGTATTCAGCAGAAGCAGCCGCACGAGCACGAACACCAGCGCCGCCAGCGCCGCCGCCATGTACAGCAGCAGCACCAGAGAGACGGCGGGATTGAGCCGCTGCACCGCCGCCTGCCCGCCCATCATCACCGGTATGGCGGGCACCGCGATCAGCGCCAGGCCCACGCCGAGCAGCAGGGACGAGCCGGCCGCGATCCCCAACCGCCGCAAGCCGATGCCAAATGCCTCGCGCACGCTGATCGCGGGCCGCAGCGCCAACAGCCCGATGACGAGCGAGGCGAGCAGCGTCAGCAGCAGGCCGACCGGATTCGCCAGCATCGCCGGCTGAAATCCCTGTGCCGCCGCCGCCGCGGGCGAAGCCGGCATCCCCCCATGCAGCAAATCGATCACGATCGCCGGCAGCACGATCAGGGCGAGCGCGACCGGGGCGAGCAGCCCCGCCTCGCGCCGGACCAGCGCGTTCGCCTCCTCGAAGGCGCGAGAGAGTGATAAGCCCGTCATCCATCCTCCGTTCGTCGCTGCTTCTAGGCCCGCCCCGGCCCGGCGCGCAATCGTGATGCGACCTTGATCGCCATCGGCGCAGGGGCCATCACGCCGGCATGACGAGCAGCGATATCGACGGGATCGAGTGGCGCATATCCGATGGCCTCGTCCCCTATCCGGCGGCGCTGGCGGAAATGGAGGCGCGGGCCGCCGCGATTCGGGCGGGCGATGCGCGCGAGCTCATCTGGCTGCTGGAGCATCCGCCGCTTTACACCGCCGGCACCAGCGCCAACGAAAGCGAATTGCTCGCCCCGTCGCGCTTCCCGGTCTATCCCGCCGGGCGGGGCGGCCGCTACACCTATCACGGCCCCGGCCAGCGCGTCGGCTATGTCCTGCTCGACCTTGACCGGCGGGGGCGGGACGTCCGGCATTTCGTCCATGCGCTGGAAGGCTGGGTGATCGCGGCACTGGAGACATTCGGTGTTGCGGCGCGGCGTGAGGATGGTCGCGTCGGCATCTGGGTGGGTAAAGACGCACAGGAAGCGAAGATCGGCGCGATCGGCGTGCGGGTGCGGCGCTGGGTGACGTTTCACGGCTTCGCGTTGAACGTCAGCCCGGATCTGGCGCACTTCGACGGGATCATACCGTGCGGCCTGCCGGAATTTTCGGTCACGAGCCTGCATGCGCTGGGGGTGCCCGCCACGATGGCGGAGGTGGACGCCGCGCTGCGCCGGACCTCATATGATTTCATGTCTGTTTTGTCGCAGCGCACCGATCAGCCTTGAGGCGCAGGCCCTTTTATGAGTAATGTCTACTGCGGTTTGGATATTTAGGCCTCTAGAGCCGGCCCAGATCGACTATCTAGGGAGTCTGATATGCGTGGTACCTTTTCCAAGATGATGACCGCTTCGATGGTCGCGGGTGCGGCCCTGCTGGTGTCCGCTTGCGGCAGCAGCGAGACGAAGACCACCGAGACCAACACGATGGAAATGAACAGCATGGAGCCCGCCATGGAGGGTTCGATGAACGACGTGACCGCCGTGGATGCCACGATGGGTGGCGATGCGAACATGATGGGCGACAACAGCATGATGTCGAACAGCATGGATTCGAACATGGCGATGGACAACGCCGCCATGGGCAACGCGATGTAATACGCCTGATCGGCGTCGATATCGTTTATGGGAAGGCCGCGCGGGCAACCGCGCGGCCTTTTCGATTCTCGCGCAGGCGCCCCCATCGCAATTGCGCTCGGCCCGCCGCATCCCGCCAAATGATTCCCCTCGATCCGGTTGCATCGCGCTTCGTCCGTCAGGCATAAGAGGCCATCGCATGGCACGCGGGGTTTCGCCGTGCGGATCGTCGTCGACGAGCCAATCGATGAGACCGGGCCTCGCCAGCCCGGTTCGGGGAGTGTGGAAATGCTGTTTCGTTCACGTCGGCTGCTGAATGCGGCCGCGGTGGTGGGTCTGGCCGTCAGCTATAGCGCGCAGGCATCCGCCTTCCTGTTCTGGCAGCCGCCGAGTTTCGCGGGGGCGCCCGTCAAGGGGGACGAACCGGGCTTGGGCCTGCCCATGCCGAAGGCGACGGACAAGGAGATTCGCGCGCACCTCCTCTGGAACATGCGGGCCGGCCTCAACGTCGCGGCGCTCCAGTGTCAGTTCGCCCCGGCGCTGATGACCGTGCGCAATTACAACGACGTGCTGCGCCAGCATGGCGAGGAGCTGAACGGCGCGTACAAGGACATCAGCGGCTATTTCAAGCGCACCGCGGGCAAGACGTGGCAGACCGCGCTCGATCAATATACCACCAAGACCTATAACGGCTTCTCGACGCTCTATGCGCAGGTCGGCTTCTGCGAGACGGCGGGATCGATCGGCCGTGACGCGCTCGATCGCCGCAAGGGCGAGCTGTATCAGACCGCGCAAAACCGTATGCGCGAATTCCGCAACAGCCTGGTTCCGGCCGGCGACCTGCTGTACGGCGGCCGCCCGGCCTATATCGCGACGAACCTGCAGTTGCCCTCGCTCGACCCAAGCTGCTGGG
>CAJYJW010000015.1 GCA_913775025.1 uncultured Sphingomonas sp.
TATTGGTGGTGGTGCGGGTGGTCGTGACGCGCACGCCGTTGACGACATCCTCGTACAGGCCGCTGAAGTCGAGCTGGATATTCTTGTATCGGCCGATATAGGCGGCGACGTTGAGACGAGCGCGTCGGTCCCAGAATTCCGTCTTCGCGCCAATCTCGAACATCGAGACCGTCTCGGGGTCGAACGGCCGGTAATCCGTCGCGCGCGAGTTCGCGCCACCCGATTTATAGCCGGTGCTGAATTTGCCATAGACGTGCACGTCCCGCGTCACGTCGATCGAAAGGTTGACCATCGGATCGACGCGCGACCAGCTGGCATCCAGCCCGATCGGCCCCTGCACGTTGACGCCGTTCACTGGCAGGATCGGCGGCACGTTGTTGACGATGGTCAGCGCGCCTTTCTTCTCGTCCCGCGTCCAGCGCAGGCCGCCCGTCAGGTGCACGACGTCGTTCAGAAACGTAGGCGTGTAGGTCGCCTGCCCGTAAGCGCCGATACTGGTCGTCCTGACTTGGCTGGCGCGATCGATGGCGCGTGTCCCGGGATCGATGTTGAGCGTGGTGAAGGTGCTGCCGGCCGCATCGAGGAAGGCGGCGGTATTGTACGCCTGCGCGTTGTCCGACACCTTTTCCCGATAATAGAGCGCGCCGACGGCGTATTTCACCTGATCCGCGAACTCGCCGATCGCCTGCAGCTCCTGACTGACCTGGTTCTGCTTGAAATAAGCGAGGCTGTAGCGGCCGAAGGCGAAACCCGGATAGCTGGTGACGAAACCGGTGCCGGGCGTCGTGACGATCGAGGGGCGGTTGAAATCGGCGTTGGGATTCGCCGTCGTAGGGGCCTGCTGCATCGAGGTGACGATCGAGGCGTTATCGAATTGGCTTTGTGTCAATTCGCGATAGGCGGTGATCGACTTGAGCGTCAGCGAGGGCGTGGCCTGCCATTCGAGGTTCAGGCGGACACCGGAAGATTTGCCGACACTGGGTTGCTCGATCGCACCGACAGCGGCGTTCCGCGCGCGCGCCGGCTGGAGTCGGGCAGCTGCGGCGAGCCGGTTGGTGCCGGCCGATAACAGCTGCTGGTACAACGTCGTTGTCGCATCGTAGGACGTGTCGCCCGCCAGATCGACTATGAAGTCCGGCGACGGCGTCCACAGCATTTCGCCATGCACGCCACGCCGGTTGTAACCGTTGAAGTCCGACTGGCCGCTGAGCGGATTATTCACCAGGCCGTTGCGGTGGGTGACGACGCCGTCCAGCTTCAGGCTGATGTTGTTGAACTCGGGCAGGTCGACATGCACCTCCCCATTATAGCTGCCGAAGTTGCCGGCCCCGAACGTCGTGTTCATCCTGAATTCGCCGCTAGGCCGCTTGGTGACGATGTTGACCGCGCCGCCCTCCGTATTACGGCCGAACAGCGTACCCTGCGGCCCTTTCAACACCTCGATATTCTCGATGTCGTAGAGCGCGGCACCCAGCCCCTGCGGCCGACCCATGTAGACGCCATCGATATAGACGCCGACGCCCTGATCGCGCGCCGGCTGATTGCTGTCGGACAGTACGCCGACACCGCGCATGTTGACGATCAGCGCGCCGGGACGCGAGAAGAAGGGCGCGATGCGCAGCGACGGAATCGCGCCGTCGCCAAGATCGACGAGCGACTGGACATGACGATTCACCAGATCGTCGGCGCGCATCACTGATATTGAAATGGGGGTCTTCTGGAGGCTCTGGGGTCGTTTTTCCGCGGTGACGACGATTTCGGTCAACTGGTCAGCTTCGGCTGCCGCATCGGCGGCCTCCTTTTCCGCCGCATGGGCAGGATAGGAGGCAGCTATACACGTCAATGCAATACCCACGGCAGCCGCCGGCATTCGCCCGACCAGGCGTGCATATTCGCGAGACATGATCCGAACCCCCAGATGAACATCGTGATAGGTTCAGTGGTGATGGATGACGTCGCCTAAGCTACGAAGGATCGACATAAACATTATGAAACGGTTACCGAATTGTTGCCGTACCCGCTGGCGTGGACGGTGTCCTGGTCGGGGCTCATGCCCGTAATGGAGATTCGCGGTCGGCGCTGTCCCTTCATCAAAGGGCCGCATGGTCGGGAAGATTTGTGCCCGTCGCTCGCTTGGTGATCCTCGCGTCATATAGCGGCCGGGTCGCTTCATTCGGTCGCCAGGCGCGATGAACTAGCGGCGCCTCTCTCCGTCAGCGAAGATCCACCACCTTCTCCATCAGTGCGGCGACACCGCTCTCAGGGAGCCTGACGGTGGCGACACCCGAAACCGCAAGCTTGGCCGCCTGCTTGCCCGCGGCCAGTTGATCGTTGACCATCGCTGCTGTCAGATGCGCGCGGGCGGCGGGCATATGCAATATGCTTGCGGAAACACGCAGCAGCGGGAAAAATCGAAGCTCCCCGTAGCGGTCGGTCGCATGAATGCCGCCGGCGTCGCGGTGCGATGCGGAATAGAGGCTGGCGGCGTCGCTGGCGAAGCGGGCGCAAAGGCCCGCGATGATGACCCGGCTTTCGTCCTCGGCGTGGTTAAGGCTGATGAAAAAGTCGTCGCCGCCGATATGGGCGACGAAGGCGCCGGACGTCATCTCCTGCTCGCGCAGTAGATCGGCGAACATCATCAGCGCGCGATCGCCGGCGGCGAAACCGTAAGTGTCGTTGAAAGCCTTGAAGTTATCGAAGTCGAAGAAGGCGAGCGTCCGCGAGCCCGATTGCAGGAGCATCTCGTCGATGTGGCGGGCGACGCCGCGGTTGCCCGCCAGCTGAGTGAGCGGGTTCTGATCACGCGCCGTGGAGACCGCACGTTCGGCGGCGAGGCGTAGCAGCGCGTGATTGCTCAGGTAGCCGGCGTAACGCCCGTCGTTTGCCAGGATCAACCCACAGGTGCTTTCCGCCGCGACATAGCTGTTGACGATGGTCTCGATGCTGCCGTGCGCCTCGCCGGTGGGAAAGCGCCGTACGAGCTGGGCCACGCGCGGTGCCGCGCCCTTGTTGGCAAGCAGGGCCGGACCAAAATCACTGAACAGATAGCGTCGGATATCTTCTTCCAGCAGCGCACCCATCACCATCCCTGTCGGGTCGGTAACCGGTATCACGCGCAGCTCGGGCGCGGCCTTGAAGGCATCGGCAGCGTTTAGCAACGGATCGTCAAGCAGGATCGGCGGCGTAGGGGTAAGCAGTTCGGCAACCCGAGGGGCCATCGTGGCGACAGCCAATGTACCGAAGGATCGATCGTAGGACATCGTCAGATCGCCGAGGTGCGTCGTCGGCCGCGCGATGCCGTAACCCTGCGCCAAGTCGCAACCGAGATCGCGAGCCATGCGGAAGTCGGATTCCGTTTCCACGCCCTCCGCGACGGTAAGAAAGCCGAGGGCATGAGCCAGACCACATAGCTTGGCGACGATCGCCTGCTTGCGGGCGCTGCTGGCCAGATCGTCGATGAAGACGCGATCGATCTTCACATAATTCGGCTCAATCGTCAGTAGCATGTGGAGGCCCGACGTGCCGATCCCGAAATCGTCGAGCGCGATGCGAGCGCCCATCGCCGACAGGAACTCCACCGTATGGCGCAGGTTGGCCTGCGACCGCACAGGGTTACGCTCTGAAATCTCAAGGCATAGATTGACAGCGCCGAGGCCTGAACCCGCTATCAGATCGTCCAGCCAGGCAGCGGTCGGAGGCGTACCCTCGTAGGTGCGATTATCGACATTACAGAAAAGGCGAGTGGTGCCCGCCGATGCGAAACCAGCGAACTTGCTGATCGCCTTGCGTACCAGCGTCAGATCCACTTGCCGCAACACGTTCTCGCAGGCGGCCTGATCGAGTAGGTCGCACACGCCGGGCATGCCGTCCGGCAGGCGGGCCAACGCCTCGAACCCGTGGACCTGCAGCGTCGTGGTGCTGACGATCGGCTGGTAAGCGAAATCCGTCATCGCGAGCAATGCGACGCTTGGCCGGATCGCCTGGCCATGGCCGTGAATTTCGTGAATTGCGGGAATCATCGTGCCTGTTTTGCAAAGACTTGTTGACTGTTCGACGTCATAGGGAATGGGACGTAAAATAAGACTTAGTTCTGATGTCACAATAATGTAATAAGTATTGGTCGCGTGTGCAGGTCTTGACCTGCAAACTGAAATCGTCCTGCAAATACGGCGCGTTCGGTGGGGTGCTCTTTAACAAGCACGGCATTAGCCGCACGGAGCGAAACAGGGATCCGATGACGGTCGCGATCGCGACGTGGCTGTTCGATCTGGGTGCGCTCGGCGGTGTACTGGAGGGGCGAGTTTTGGAAGTCGGCGCATCAGCCGCTCTGCGTGCAGGCGGAGTGGCTGCTGACGAGCCTTGGAACATATGCGCGATCCGCTCCAATTGCCTTAACGGCGGCTATATCCAGCCGATGTATGGTGTCGGCCTCGGCAAGCTGATGTCCTTGGCCGGTGGCAGCGTTATCGCGTTGGGTAGGAGTCCAAACACAAACGTGCCCCGGCTCGAAATCGAGAAAATCGAACTCCAACGTCCCCGACGCGTCGTCGGGGACGTCAGTGGATCAGAATCTGCCGGAAAGCGAGACGCCGATGATCCGTGGCTCGTTGTACACCGCCGCGAGATAATTCTCGATCACGCCCTTCAGGTTCTTTTCCTTGGTGATGTTGCGGGCGAACACCGCCACCTCGTAGCGGCCATTCGCCTCGGAGAAGCCGGCGCGAACACCGCCCTCGAAGTTACCCTTCGCGAAGAACTCCCGCGTCTTGTAGAGTACGAGATTGGTGTAGCCCTGCACGTTCCAGTCCGTTGCGACGAAGGCCCGGCCGGTGCTGCCGATCGGCAGATCGTAGCGGGCGGCGATGTTGAAATTGTATCGCGGCGCGTTCGGCAGCGGGTTGCCGTTGATCTGCGCGAATGTGTTGGCACCGACCCTGATCGTCGGATCGAGCACGGTGCACACGACGACACCGTTCAGCTGGCATACCTGTGCGAAGACGTTCCGGTCCTTGATTTCGCTATGCAGGAAGCTGGCGCCCGCCGTGATCGCCAGATTGGGGACAGGACGAAACTCGGCATCGGCCTCGAACCCGTATGCATCGGCCTTGTCGGCATTGAATAGCACGCCGTTGCCGTTCACGTCGTTGCCGTTCAGCTGGATGTCCTTCACCCGATAGGCAAAGCCGGTGGCGTTGAGCCGCAGCTTGCGGTCCAGCAGCTGCGTCTTGATGCCCGCCTCGTAGGAGGTGATCGTCTCGGAGTTGGCGGTGGTGAAATCGGCGTTGAACACCGCCGATCGGCCTTGGATGGTCGGGCCGCGGAAGCCGCGTGCTACGCGGGCGTACAGGTTCACCTCCGGGCTGACTGTGTAGAGCGCCGACACGTCCCAGCTCGGCTTGCTGTCTGACAGGCTGACGTCGCGCCGGCCGCGATAGGTGACGACGCCGGCCGCCGTGTCGGCTGTCTTGAGCAGAATGGTGCGCTTGCTGTCCTTTGTCTGGCGCGCGCCTGCGGTGAGCGTCAGCGCGCCGATGCGGTAGCTGATCTGGCCGAACCCGGCGTAGCTGTAGTTGCGGTTGCGCAGGCGCACCCAGTTGTTCGGATTGCGCGCGGCGGGCGCGGTTAGGAAGAAGGCGCGCTGATAGAAATCCGTGATGTCCTGGCTGTCAAAATAATAGCCGCCCAACTGCCACTTGAAATCGCCGTCACCACTGGAGGCGAGGCGAAGCTCCTGTGTCCACTGATCGAGATCGCGGATCTGGCCCTGGCTCTGGCCGAAGCCGTTGGGCACGCCGGCCACCGGATAGTCCGCCGCCGCGCCGCCGTCCGTATCGCCGCGACTGAAGCCCCGCGTCGTCTCGTAGGCGGTAATCGTGGTAAGGGTGGCGGGACCGAACTCCATCTCCATCTTCACAGAGGCACCCTTGGTCCTGTACGCCTGCGGGTTGTCGGCCGCCTCGTCAAAGCGTACCATATTGCGCGGCGCGATCGGATCATTCGATCCCTTGACCAGCCCCTGGCGCAGGAACAGCGTGGATGTGCCGTCATAGTCGCGATAGTGGCCGGAGGCGAGAATCGAGAAGGTCTCGGTCGGAGTGAACAGCAGTTGCAGCCGCGCATCCTTTTCCTCGAAGCCGCCGAGCGCGTTTCGGCGCGGCGTCCTGGTGCCGTCGGCACTGGGGCCGGCATAGGTGTTGTCCACATAGTCGTCCCGGCGCTGGTAGAGGCCGGACAAGCGGAAGGCGATCTTGTCTTGCACCAGCGGTCCGCCGACGCCGGCGTCCGCCGTCACCGTATTATAGGTGCCGTAAGTGGCGGTGGCGCGGCCGGTGAATTCCTGCCCCGGGCGGATGGTGTCGAACTTGATTATGCCCGCCGTGGTGTTGCGGCCGAACAGTGACCCCTGCGGCCCGCGCAGCACCTCGATCTGCGCCACGTCGTAGACCGGGTTCGATTTCAGCACGACATGTTCGAGCACCACGTCGTCCTGAATGATCGAGACGGGCTGCGACGCGCCTAGATAGAAATCGATGTTGCCGAGACCGCGGATATAGAAACGCGGGAAGATGCGCCCGGTCGTCGTCTCGACGTACAGGCTCGGCACGCGGCCCGCCAGCGAGAGCAGGGTGTCGTCGCCGCCGCTGGTGTAGGCGCGCAGATCAGCCCCCTGCACCACGCCCACGGAGACGGGCACGTTCTGGAGATTTTCAGCCCGTCGCTCGGCGGTGACAACAATTTCCTGCACGCCGTCGCCTGCGGCATCGTCTGCAGCGGCCTGTCGGGCGGCAGCGGGTGCGCCAAGTGCCGCCGCGGAGGCGCCGACAAGCAGGAAAGAACAGACTAGACGAATCATTTTGACCCCCTTTTTAGGACACTTGCCGTTTCGGCCGGTGTCGTACCCTGCAAGCTCGCTACGGTCGGTCGGCGTTGGATTTGTGACGGATTGAGGTTTTTTGTCCGACATGACGCGATAGCGGCTGTCGCCGGTGATCGGCTCGCGGCGATGCGATCCGGCGGACCGCTGTCTGGCGACTGATTACCGATGTCGCCGCATGGTGCGCCGGTGCTAACGGCCGGTCACGACCGGTCGGTAGGAACTTGCCATGACCGCATTGCGCCGCTTCACCCGATGCGTTCGTCTGTCGTCGGCTTGCGCTTTTAACGTCCGGCCCGGCGATGGCGGCGTAGGGGGGCACAGCAGGCGAGATCGATTGGCTCAAGCTGACGACGGGCGCGATGGGCAGGCTTGCCCTGTTCCTCTATGGTACGGACGTGCTGGCGATCGCGCTGAGGGAGGCGCGGGGCGGGCGTTTTCATAGGCTGCTGGAGCGGTCGTTCTCCAATCGTTTTTACCGGTCTCGCCAGCGGCACCGTGGCAACGGTCGTGCTGGACTCGTCGTCCGTCCTCATCATCCTGCCCATAACCATCATCGACGCCGGATTGAGGCCGTTCGCCAAGGCATTGCGGGTGATCCTCGGAGCGAATATCGGCGCGACCTTCTTCAGTCAGGTCTTCGCGCGGAACGTCGGCTCTTATGCGCCGGTGCTGATCGCCGCCCGGCTTGCATGAAAAGCGGTGGCGAAGTTGGACGGCTGCAAGCGGCGGGATCCTGGTCGGGCTCGGTCTCGTCCTGTTCCGGGCGCAACATCATCGGCACCGCCGCCGAGCCGCTTCAGGAGCATCCAGGCGCCGTGGCGTGCTCCGGCAGCGCCTGACCCTCGTTGGCGCTGATGACGTCGATAATGTTGGCGGCGGCGCGCTTGTTGTGGATCGCGACGTTGTTCGACTGGCGGGTACCGGTGACGACGAGAGCCGCTCCGGGGCGGTCTGCGCAAGCAAGGTCGATGGCGGAAGGGTGCAGGGTAATTGCAGCGCGGACGGCGAAGAGCGGCGAATACGGAGGCAATACATCTAAACCCCCGGGGCCGAGCTATCCGATATGTCGTCGGTCCGCATCGGGTCGGCTGCCGAATACAAACGCACGATGATATTATCCAAGAATTTGTGTGGATGAGCGGTTACAACCGGCGCTGCAAATCGCCGCTAAATATAGAGCTATTACGCCTTTCCACATATCATTACCAAAGACTATTGAAACAATTCTGCAATACTCGCGCCCCCGCCTCGTCATGTACTGCGCATAGCGAACTATCAGCAGCGGGGTAACGTCATGATATCTTTCACGAGGCGTTCGCGCCTGTTGGTTACGCTTCTGGCCGGGGCTGGGGCAACGCCGGCATTTGCGCAGGAGGCGCTGTCGCAGGATGCGCCGCCAGGCGAGTCGGATGCGCTTCCGGCCGAGGAGATCCTCGTCACCGGCCAACGCGAGGCGCAGCGCGCCGCCCGCGCGGTGAAGCGGCAGGCGTTCGCCATCTCCGACATCATCTCCTCCGACGACATCGGCAAGCTGCCCGATCACAACACCGCCGCCGCACTGCGCCGTATACCCGGCGTATCGGTGCAGGAGGATCAGGGCGAACCGCGCTTCCCGGTGTTGCGCGGCCTGACCTCCACCTACAACCGCACCACGGTGGACGGTGCGATCGTCTCCGGCGTGGACGAGAGCGGGCGCACGGTGCCGCTGGACATCGTGCCATCGGTGATGGCCGGCCGGATTGAGGTGATCAAGACGGTGACGCCCGAGAACGATGCCAATGCCGTCGGCGGCATCATCAACATCGAGACGCGCAGCGCCTTCGATGCCAAGCGACCGTTCTTCTTCAACGGTATCGGCTCCTACGGCATTTACGAGCAGCACGGCGATGTCCGCAACGACAAGCCGTCGATGCGCTTCGGGTTCGCGACTGGCGGCCGCTTCGGCGCGGACGAACAGTGGGGCGTGGTGCTGGGCGGCAGCTTCGAGCAGCTCGACTACGATATTCCGCAGGTGGAAAGCGCGACGCCCTCCGTGCGTGAATACGCCCGCGCGGGCATAGCCGGCACAACCGTGGGCTCTCCGGTCAATTCGGGCGATCCGCGCGGCAACGGCATCCAGGTGCCGACGCAGCTGCGCCTGTTCTGGTACAACAACACCAAGCAGCGCGCCGGCGCCAACGCCAAGATCGAGTATCGCGGCGATACCTTCCGCTGGCTGGCGAGCGGTGTCTATGCCCGCACCGAGGACGACGAGGAGCGGATCGAGTATCGCACCGAGCCGCTGACCAGCGGCGTGGCCGCCAACGTGCTCGACCAGACGCTAACGAGCGGGCGGTTCGCGGGCGGGCGCAACATCATCCAGCTCAACCAGCCGATCACCAAACGCCGCATCCTCATCGGCCGTACCGCCGCCGAGTGGACGCCGACCGAACGGCTGAAGATCGACAGCGACGCCATCTACTCACAGGGGCGGTTGCGTGTGCCGAACCAGTCGATCGAGTTCCGCACGCGCGATGCGCAGGCGGCGAATTACGCCTTCACCTACGATACGTCGGACTTCTTTCCCGTCTTCACCCCGACCAATCTGGCGGCCAACCGCAACCCCGCCAACTTCTTCCTCCAGCAGCAGCGCGACAACGAGGTGCGGACACTCGAGAAAAGCAGCCAGTTCCGCCTCAATGCCGCTTATGATGACGGTGACCTGCTGAAGCTTAAGGCGGGCGCTGTCTATCGCACGACCCGGCGCGGCTACCAGAACCGCCAGACCGATTACACCGCAGGTAGCGGCTTTGCCTACACGCTGGACGAGGTGGACGTGCCTGGCCCGGACAAGCTGATTGAGGGGCGCTATCTTCTGACCCCGCGCATCGGTGTGGGCGAATATCAGGCCTTCTTCGACGCCAATCGCGCGCGTTTTACAACTACCGTTCGACCGAACGGCGGCGACTACCGCGTCGATGAGGACGTGTATGCGGGCTATGCACAGGGCAGCGTCAAGCTGGGCACGCTGACGCTGCTAGCCGGGCTGCGCTATGAAAAAACGAGGATCGACTCGCGCGGCGTCCTCACGCAGGGCGCGACGCTCACCCCGGTCGAGACCGGCGGCAGCTACGACAACTGGCTACCGGGCGCGCATCTACGCTGGGACGTGAATGACAAGGTGGTGCTGCGCGCCGCCTATACCAACACGATTGGACGGCCGGACTACGGATCGATCGCCGCCTCGCAGAATCTCACCTTCGACGGCAGCCAGGCGCGACTGACTCGCGGCAATCCGGACCTGAAACCGCGCCGCAGCCGGGGCTTCGACATCAGCTTCGAATTTTATCCGCGCGATGGCCTGATCTCGATCGCGGCCTTCTCCAAATCCATCCGGGACGAGATCTTCTCGCTGACAAGCACCGAGACGCTGAACGTCGGACGCGGGGCCGAGACGGTGATCGTCACCACCCCCACCAACGCCGACGACGCACGTATTCGCGGCGTGGAGATGGCGGTGCAGCAGGCGCTGACCTTCCTGCCCGATCCGTTGAACGGTTTCGGCGTCAGCGGCAACGTGACGCTGATCGACAGCCGGTTCACCTTCCTCACCTCGGTAGGACCGCGCCGGACTGGCCTGTTCCTGCAGCCGGACGTGACCGGCAACGCCTCGATCTACTATCAGCGCGGCAGGTTCGAGGGGCGCGTCTCGTACAACTACATCGGCGGCTTCCTGGAGACGATCAACGACACGATTCCGAACGCCGACCAGTTTTGGAAGGGCCGCACCACCTTCGATGCGAACATCAGCTATCGGATCACGCCGCAGCTGACGCTGTACGCCGAAGGACAAAACCTCTCCGATGCCGGACGCCGGGAGCTGGTCGGGCCGAGCCGGGCCTACCTTCAGGAGGCGGCGGAATATGGCCGCACCTTCTTTGTCGGCGTGACGGCGAGCTTCTGAACGTGCTCGCACTGCTTTTCGCGCTCGCCGACGTTCCCGCGCTTGCCCCGACCTTCACGGGTAGCGCCGAGACGCTGCGCCGTCTCCCCGCGCCGGAGGCGCGGCAGGGCGTGGCGGTCGGGCGGCGGCATCTCTACGCGATCGCCAACTATCGTATCGCGCGCTACGATCGAAAGACCGGCGCGCGGCAGGCCGCTTGGGAAGGTGATCCGGTTCGCTTCCCCCACATCAACAGTTGCGCGATCATTCGAAACGAACTGGTGTGCGCGGCATCCAACTTTCCGGCGGTGCCGCAGGCCAGCTCCGTCGAGAGCTTCGATCGCCTTACGCTGGCGCACAAACGATCGGTGTCGCTGGGGCAGGGCATCGGATCGCTGACATGGGTGGACCGCCACGACGGCGCGTGGTGGGCGATGTTCGCCAACTATGACGCGAAGGGCGGCGAACCGGGGCGCGACCATCGCTACACCCTGCTCGTCCGCTTCGACGATGCGTGGCGGCGGACCGAGAGTTGGGCGCTGCCGCCCTCCATTCTTCAGCGGATCGCGCCGATGAGCATCTCCGGCGGGGGATGGGGGCCGGACGGACGGCTCTACCTGAGCGGGCACGACCGGCCGGAAATCTATGCGGTAAGCCTGCCGAAGGGCGGCACGACGCTCGATCATGTAGGCACCTACACCGTCGCCAACGAAGGCCAGGCGATCGATTGGGACGAACGCAATCCCGGCCTGCTTTACGGCATCACCCGCAAGGGCGGTGAGATGATCGAAATGCGGGTGCCGGTGAGGAGAAAGGCGGCTCCGTAAATCGGACCCCGCCCGAACTTCGGTAACCCTTCGGCGATAAGCACGGGCAAATGCGCGGTTATTGTCGTTCGCTGGTGTGCACGAAGGCCCATTGTACGGCAGCCGAAATCCCTTTGCAAAAGAGGGGACAGGTTCATGCAGGCTCAGGGCAGACAGGATTCCTTCGTGCTGACGGTAAACGTGCGGATACGTGTGCGATCGAAGAGCTTCTCCTCATCCGCCATGATCTCCGCCATCGTCATGGGCTCGGCCATGGCGGCGAAACAGGCATCACGCGTCGCTTCGTTAGGGAAATCGATCTCCATGACGACATCCGCGTCGCATGATTGCTCGTCGCCCGCCACAGGCGTGAGATAGCGGCGGACGTAGCGCGTCGCATACCCGGCCAGCACGCGCTCGCCAATCCGGCGGTGTACGCGCTCGTAATAGTCCCGAAACGCCTCGCGGCTCATGCCATCGCGCCGTTTCAGCAGCGTGATCAGAGTCATGGTCATGCGCGTCCCTTCATTGGTCGGCACGTCAAAGCACAATATCGGGCGCCGGTGGACGAAGGCCTGTGCGCCCGAAGGTGGCATCCGGCCCGACGGTAAATCCCGGCCGCATGATCTGAAACGTTGTTATGCAGCACGTCGCCGGAGGGAATGCGTAAGTCACCCGAAACCGTCTCGTTCCGGGTGACTTCATGCCATCAAAAATTCACGCGCTTGGTGAGGCCGCCATCGATCACCAGATTCGCGCCGGTCATGAAACGGCAGGCCGGCGAGGCGATGAAGGCGATGGCGCGAGCGATCTCCTCACCCTGCCCCATGCGGCCGACGGGAATCTGGCCGAGGATCCCGTTATAGAAATCGGGCATGGAGGATTCGATATGATCCCAGACGCGGCCTTCCATCTGGACCGGGCCGGGCGTAACGCAGTTGACCCTGATCCCTTGAGGGGCAAGCTTCTGCGCCAGCGCGGCGGTATAATTGATCGTCGCGGCCTTCAGGGCGTTATACCCTCCCGGCCCCATGAAATCCTCCACGGCGGCGGTCGAGGAGAGGGTGACGATCGCGCCGGCGTCGGACTGCTTCAAAGCCGGCAGGGCGGCGGCGACGCCCCGCACGAGCGGGAGGGTATCCGCCTCGAAGACGGCCCGCCAGCCGGCCTCGTCATCCACCCCGGTATTCGTCGAGGTGAACGGGATGAAGATGTCGCATCCGCCTAGCCGCTCGGCCGCCTGTGCGATCCAGCCGCTATGGGCGGAGGCATCCGAAGCATCGATGGCATCGCCGATCACGGTGCCGCCGCCGCCAAGCGCGGCAACTGCGGCATCGACGCTCTGCTGCGAGCGGGAGCAGAGAGCGTCGATGCCGCAGTTGCCGCGCTTGGCGGCGGCGGCACCGTGATCGGCGATGCCATCGATGCTTCGGATGCCTCCGCCCATAGCGGCTGGATCGCACAGGCGGCCGAGCGGCTAGGCGG
>CAJYJW010000016.1 GCA_913775025.1 uncultured Sphingomonas sp.
TGAGTGGAAACAGCTGCTCCTCGCAGAACCGTGCGCCTTCGCTGAGCACCGCCTCCACCACGTCGGGCGTGGCGTTGGCGAAGCCGGGGAGGTGGCTGTACCGCTGCACCTCCAGCACCGTGTCGAGGAGGAAGTGCGTATCGCGCACCGGCGCAGTGTAGGTCGGCATCAGGCGTTTTTCGCTTTTGCTGACGCGGCCTCTCGCTCGGATCGTTCGAGCGTCGCGACGAAACCGGCAAGCTCGCCGATCGCCGCATCGATGTCGGCGCGCTGGCGTTCGAGCAGATCGATGCGCTGGCGGCACCGTTCGATCGTCACGTTCCGCTGGGTCCGGCGCGAATCGCCGACATCGTACAGATCGATCATCTCACGAATATCGGCGAGGCTGAACCCGACCCGCTTGCCACGCAGGATCCATGCGAGCCGCGCTCGATCTCGTCGCGAATAGATGCGGGACAGCCCCACCCGCTCGGGCGCGATCAGCCCCTCGTCCTCATAGAACCGCAGGGCGCGGGCCGTGACGCCGAATTCAGCGGAAAGGTCGCTGATCGTGAACGTCGCGCGGTCCTGCGTATCCGGCGTGTCGATGACGGCGTGGCTGTTTGCTGGCATGGCACGAAGATAGTTGACGCTCACGTAAACGTCAACGTTCGTTCAACGCTCGTCGATCAGCCGGTCGCCTTCGATCTTACGGTAAAAGCAGGTGCGGGCACCCGTGTGGCAGGCCGGGCCGGCGGGCGTCGCCTTGATCCAGATGGCATCCTGATCGCAATCGATCCGCATTTCCACGACACGCAACACATGGCCGGAGCTTTCGCCCTTGCGCCACAGCCGCCCGCGCGATCGCGACCAGAAATGGGCCTCGCCGGTCTTGATCGTCGCGGCCAGCGCCTCGGCGTTCAGATGCGCCACCATGAGCAACTCGCCGCTGCCGGCGTCGGTCACGACGCCGGTGACGAGACCCGCTGCATCGAACTTGGGCTGGAGGGCGGTGCCGTTTTCGCGATCCTGATCCATGCCGCCGGGGGTTAGGCGGGCAATGATCGTGGATCAAGCGTCGCTCTTGTCCGCCACGCTGCCCTCGTTCGGCTGCGCCTTGGATTGCTCGTCGGCCTGCTGCAATGCACCGGCCTTGTTGCCCTGAGGGTCCGGGGTAAAGCTGCCGGGCCGGGCATCGCGATTGACGCCGGCGATATCGGAATGGGGGCCGCTGGGGGGTGGCTTGGCCATGATCGTCTCCTTCTCTTCGCTATCGGGTAAGGTGCCTCAGTTTTCGCGGATCGCCTTGACGAGGTCTGCTTTCGTCATCGTCGAGCGGCCGTCGATTCCGATCGTTTTCGCCTCGTCATAAAGGTCCTGCTTGCTGCGCGACTCCAGCGTGGTGCCTTTATTGTCGAGCGTGCCGGCGGCCTTGGCGTTGGCGATGCGCGCCGCCTTCTCCTTCGATTCGCCCCGCGCACGCAGATCGTCGTACAGCTTGTCGTCCTTGATCTGCGGTCCGTGGTCCTTCGCCATCGTCTTCTCCCGAGTGGCCGAAACTATCGATATAACGCGGCCGAGGGCGCTTCCGCTCCCCGCGCCGCCATTCGATGACGTATCCATGTCACAGCGGGGGGCGACAAAGCGGGGCGTACGGCCTATAGGCCCGCCATCCAGACACCGCGGCGGAATTACGATGCTCATCACCGATCCGTTCGACGCTCATCTGCCCGATGGCGACAAGCTGCGCGAGGAGTGCGGCGTGTTCGGCATCTGGGGCGCCGATACCGCTGCTGCCATGGTGGCGCTCGGCCTCCATGCCCTGCAACATCGCGGGCAGGAGGCGGCGGGCATCACCAGCTGGGACGGCCACCAGTTCCATACCCATCGCGCGATGGGCCATGTCGCGGGCAATTTCGACAAGGACGAAATTATCCGCGCGCTGCCCGGCCGCGTCGCCTGCGGCCACGTCCGCTACTCCACCACCGGCGAGACCGCGCTGCGCAACGTGCAGCCTCTGTTCGCGGAGCTTTCGTCCGGCGGGTTCGCGGTCGCGCATAACGGCAACATCTCGAACGCCACCAAGCTGCGGCGCGAGCTGGTGCGGCGCGGTTCGATCTTCCAGTCAACCTCCGATACCGAGACGATCATCCACCTCGTCGCGACCAGCAGCTACCGCACGCTGCTCGATCGCTTCATCGATGCCCTGAAGCGGGTCGAGGGCGCCTATTCGCTCGTCTGCATGACGCCGGAGGGGATGATCGCCTGCCGCGATCCGCTGGGCATCCGCCCGCTGGTGATGGGCCGGGTGGGTGATTCGTATATCTTCGCATCCGAAACCGTGGGGCTCGACGTGGTGGGCGCCACCTTCCTGCGCGAGGTGGAGCCGGGCGAGTTGGTAATCGTGTCGGAAAAGGGCATCCGCTCCGTCCGCCCCTTCGCCGATGTGCGGCCGCGCCCATGCATCTTCGAGCATGTGTATTTCTCCCGCCCCGATTCGATCGCGGGCGGCACCTCGGTCTATTCGGTCCGCAAGGCGATTGGCGCGGAGCTGGCGCGGGAAAATCCGGTCGAGGCCGATCTTGTCGTACCAGTCCCCGATTCGGGCACGCCGGCGGCGATCGGCTACGCGCAGGCAAGCGGCCTGCCGTTCGAGCTGGGCATCATCCGCTCGCATTATGTCGGCCGCACCTTCATCCAGCCCGGTGATCAGGTGCGTCACTTGGGCGTGAAGCTGAAGCATAATGCCAATCGTGCGCTGATCGACGGCAAGCGCATCGTGCTGATCGACGACTCGATCGTGCGCGGCACCACGAGCGTGAAGATCCTCCAGATGCTCCGCGATGCGGGCGCGGCGGAGGTCCATCTGCGGATCGCCAGCCCGCCTACGCGGCATAGTTGCTATTATGGCGTCGATACGCCGGAGCGCGCCAAGCTGCTCGCCGCGCAGATGACGGTGCCGGAGATGGCGAGCTACATCGGCGCGGACAGCCTCGCCTTCATCTCGGTCGATGGGCTCTATCGCGCGCTCGGCACCGAGGGACGCGATTCGGCGCAGCCGCAGCATTGCGACGCCTGCTTCACCGGCGACTATCCGACCCACCTGACCGATCAGGAGGAAATCGCCCCGGCCGACCAGCTTTCCATGCTGGACGAGCGGGTGCCCGTCTGATGCGGCCGCTGGAAGGGCGGCTCGCGCTCGTCACCGGGGCCTCGCGCGGGATCGGCGCGGCCACCGCGCTGGCACTGGGCAAGGCGGGTGCGCATGTCGTTCTGACCGCGCGTACGGCGGGCGGGCTGGAAGAGGTGGAGGAGAAGATCCACAACCTCGGCGGCACCGCCACCATCGCGCCGCTGGATCTGACCGAGAACGACAGCATCGCCCGCCTCGCCACCGCCATCGCGGGGCGCTGGCAAGCGCTGGACCTGCTGGTGCTGAATGCCGCGATGCTGGGCACGCTCACCCCGGTACCCGCGATCGACGCCAAGGAACTGGCCAAGCTGCTGACGCTCAACGTGACGGCGCAGCAGGCACTGCTTGCCGCGTTCGATCCGATGCTGCGCGCCAGCGATGATGCGAAGGTGATCGGCCTCACCTCGTCGGTCGCGCAGCGCCCGCGCGCTTATTGGGGGGCCTATGGCGCGTCCAAGGCGGCACTGGAAACGCTGCTGCTGGCCTATGGCGAGGAAATGAAGGCGATCAGCAAGGTACGCGTAGCGATCGTCGATCCCGGCGCCACCGCCACCGCCATGCGCGCGCGCGCCTATCCGGGCGAGGATGCGGCGACCATCCAGCAGCCGGCTGATGTCGCCGCCGCGATCCTGCGCTTCATCGCCGAGCCGTTCCCCACCGGCTTCCGCTTCCGCGTCGCCGGCTCCGCCCGCGATCAGGTCGAAGCGGTGTGACGATCAGGTGGCGCACAAGAAGCCCTATCTGCCGGAAAAGATCTGTGCCAGCTGCCACCGCCCATTCGCCTGGCGCAAGAAATGGGCGCGGGACTGGGACCAGGTAAAATATTGCTCCGACAGGTGTCGGGGCGTCGGCGAAACCCCGGCATCGACCACGCCCGCCCGGTGATCCTCCCGCACATATCGCCCGTTGCGGCATCGCCTCGTATGAAGCACCTTGCCGGCATGTCGATCCTGCGCCCTTCGCTGCTCGCCACGGCCCTGCTCGCAACGACCGCGGGGGCGGTGGTGCCGATGTCCGTCGCCCGTACGGGCCACGTCACGGTGCCCATCACCATCGGCGGCAAGGGGCCGTTCGACTTCGTGATCGATAGCGGCGCCGAGACTACGGCCGTCTATGCCCGCTTCGCGCATGAGCAGAATCTGCCCGTCGCGGAGTCGGGCGAAAAACTGGTCGGGCAGACGGGTGCGGCCGATGTGCCGGTCGCGGCCCTAGCGAACGTCAGGCTGGACGGTTTCGTGACGCCCGCGATATCCGCCGCCGTTCTTCCCGATCGCGGCGACGGTATTCCACTGGCCGGGATCGTCGGGCTTGATGTTCTCGGCGACAAGATGGTCACGTTCGATTTCAGGCAGCGACAGGTCTCCCTCCGGGCCGCGGGCGGATATGATCGCACCGGGGGTATCGCGGCGCAGCGGATGCTGGGCGGGCTGCTCGCCATACCGGTCATGGTGAATGGCGCGCGGGGGCTGGCGGTGGTCGATACCGGCGCGCGCGAGACGCGGATCAACCGGCGCTTCGCCGATGCGGCGGGCCTTGTCTCGAAAGAAGGCCAGGGCGGGCGCATCTTCGGCGCGACCAACGTAGCGATCGACATGGCGGCGGCCGCGACCCGCACCGTATCCTTCGCAGGGCTCACCTTGCGCGATCGGGCGATCCGGGTCGTGGATCTGCCGGTGTTCGCCCAGTTCGGCATTGCCGATCAGCCCGCGATGCTGCTTGGCGCGGACTATCTGGCCGGGCAGCGGCTGGTCATCGATTTTCCGGCGGAGCGGCTCTGGATCGATTGAGGGGGCGTCACGCTTTCGTCAGCGTCACCTGCGCCACATCGATGCCGCCGCCCCGGAAGCCGCCCTCGCAATACATCAGATAATAGCGCCACAGGTTGCAGAAGGCGGGATCGAAGCCGGGGGGCAGCCGGCCCTCCTCTTCCGCCATGGTGAAGGCATCGCGCCAGCGGCGCAGCGTTTCGGCATAGTGCAGGCCGAAGCGGGCAGGCTCGCCCCAGATCAGGCCCGCCGCCTCCGCCGCCGCCCGAAAGCGCGATTCCGAAATCAGCATGCCGCCGGGGAAGACATAGGTCTGGATGAAGTCCGCGCTGGCGGCATATCGATCGAAGATGGCGTCGTCGATGGCGATATACTGGATCGCGGCGCGGCCGCCCGATTCTAGCAGGCGGGCGATCGCGGCCATATACTCCGGCCAATAGGCTTCGCCCACCGCCTCCACCATTTCCACGCTGGCGACCGCATCATAGCGGCCCGTCTCGTCGCGATAATCGGTCAGGGCGATGTCGATACGGTCGGCCAAGCCCCCGGCCGCCGCCCGCGCATCGGCATAGGCCTTCTGCTCGGCGGAGAGGGTGAGGCCCTTCACCGCGACGCCATAATCCCGCGCCGCAAGCTCAGCCAGGCCGCCCCAGCCGCAACCGATTTCCAGCAGGCGCTGCCCCGGCGTCAGGCTCAACCGGTCGAGCAGCGCGCGCATCTTGCGGGACTGCGCCACCTCCAGGCTTTCGCGCGGGGAGGCGGGATCGGCGAACAGCGCGCTGGAGTAGGTCATCCCGCGATCGAGCCACGCGGCGTAGAAATCGTTGCCGAGATCGTAGTGAAAGGCGATGTTGCGCCGCGCCCGCGCCTTGCTGTTACGGCGGAGCGCATGGGCGGCGCGGTTTACCAGCCGCCCCCAACCCTTGGCGCGCGCAGCACCCCCCAGCGTCAGCCGGTTTCGCATGAACAGATCGAACAGCGCGACCGGATCGGGACTGGACCATTCCCCGTCCGCCCAGGCGCGATACCAGCCGACGGATCCGGTCGTCGCCAATCGCAGCAAAGCGCGCCAGCTGCGCAGATCGACGATCACCGCCGGCCCCTCGCCCCGCCCACCAAGCAGGCGCTGCGTGCCATCGGGAAGCGTCGCCTCCAGCGAGCCATATGGCAGCCCCGCGTCGATCCGGTCGAGCATGGCGTGAAAGCCCGGTGCCAGCGCGCGCGCAAGCCAGCCGGGGCCGGTGGCGAAACCGCGATCGGCGCGCAGCAGGTGGCGTCCACGCGCCTGCGGCCGCGAAGGGGTCGAAACGTCCATCGCCTGCTTTCTGTGCAGATTCCGGTCGATACGCAATATGCGACCGTGCCCGAAATCAGCGGATCTTGGCGGCAGCCTCCAGAGCGCGATCGCGTGCCTCGCGATGGCCGATCAGCGGCTTCGGATAATCATCGGGGGCACACCCCGCGCCGTGCGGATCGTGGATCGCCTTATCGTCCAGCTTTGCCAGTTCGGGCACCCAACGGCGAATATAGTCAGCCGCGTCAAACTTCGGCGACTGCACCAGCGGCGCCATGATGCGGCCGAACGGGTTCGAATCGACGCCGGTTCCCGCGATCCACTGCCAGTTGACGCTGTTGTTGCCATAATCGGCATCCACCAGCGCATCCCAGAACCATGCCTCGCCGCGCCGCCAGTCGAGCAGCAGATGCTTGATCGAAAAGGAGGCGGTGATCATGCGGACGCGATTGTGCATCCATCCGGTCGTCCATAGCTGACGCATCCCGGCATCGACGATCGGATAGCCCGTGCGGCCCTTCGTCCACGCCTTATAGTCCGCATCCGCCGCCTTGCCCTTGCGCCAAGGGAATTTGTCATAGGCGTCGCGCCCGTTTTCATCGGCATAATCCGGAAACTGATCGATCAGATTGCCGGTGAAGTCGCGCCAGGCAAGTTCGCGCAGGAACGGCTCGGCATCGACCTTCTCCACAGCCGAAATGCGGTGCCAGACGGTGGCCGGAGAAATCTCGCCATGGTGGAGGTGGGGGGACAGGCGCGAGCTGCCATCCTGCGAGGGCAGGTTGCGCGCCACGTCATAATTTCCGAGCTCATCCTCGAAGGCGGAAAGCGTTTTGAGGGCGCTCGACTCGCCCGGTGTCCATTCGGAAAAACCTTCCGCCCACTTGAGGTTCTTTTGCGGAAGCAATTCCCAGTCCGCCAATCCGTCCGATTTTGGCGTCTTTGACGGAGAGGCGATCTTCTTCGGCGCGGGCAGCGGCTCCGGCGGCGGCATCTGCTCGTGCAGCGCGCGCCAAAAGGCGGAGAAGATGCGATAACGCCCGCCGCTGCCCGTCTTGATCCGATCGGGCGGGGCAAGGCGAGTGCCGTCGTGCAACGCCAGATCGTGCGACTTCGCGAGGGCTTCCTCCGCCTGCTTCCACCACGGTTCGTAGTGGCGCAGGGCATGGATACGCTTCGCACCGACTTCCTTGGCCAGCTTCGCCACCTCTTTCGCGGCGTCGCCGCGTCGCAGGATCAACGATGCGCCCTTCTTCTTCAGCGCTTCGCCAAGCGCCGTCAGGCTATGGTGGAGCCACCAGCGTTGCGCGCCGCCGATCGCCCAGTCGCCGGGCGCATCGTCGTCCAGAACATAGACGGGCACCACCGGCCCCTCATCGACCGCGGCGACGAGCGCGGCATGGTCGGCAAGCCGCAGATCCTGGCGAAACCAGAGGACGACGGGATCGGCCATGGCGGATCAGGGGCGCGGCGCGGGGGCGGGCGCCGCGGCGGGGGCGGGCGGCGGGCCGAACACGGCGCGTGCAAAGATCGGCCGGTCGGCCTCGGGCAAGGCCTTCAGCGTGGCGACGATGCGTTCCTCGTTACGCGTGCGCACGCTCGCCTCCAGTGTCGAGGATTCGCGCAACAACGCGGTGAAGCCCTCAAGATCGAACGGCGTCGCGCCGGCGGTTTCCGCCAGCTTCGCGCGCAGAGTCTGCCGTTTCGCGTTCAGCGCGCGGGCATCCGGATCGGGCGCGCCCTGCCGGCGCAGAACCGCGATGCCCGCATCTGACATGCCGAGCGCCTTCATCGCGGCCACCCCGCGCGGGGTGGCGGCGGGCGGCGCCTTGGGCGGCGGCGGCGCGAGTGGCGCCGCAGCCGCAACCGTGAGGGCGATCAGACCAGTCAGCATGACAATCCCGGCTCCTTACCCGTCGATCGCCCACCCCGCCGGGGCGGGACCTGTCCCGTACACGCCCGTGAAGGGGCGTGCGTCATCGCTATTAACATCTCCGCCGCCGCGCGTATCCCGCCCGGCGCAAAGTTCACGCGGCTAGAGCGCGCGCCCGTGTCGCCCGGCAAGCTCGACCACATATTGCCAGGCGACCCGGCCCGAACGGCTGCCGCGCTGCGTTGCCCAGCTGATCGCCTCCTGCTCGTCGAGGGGCAGGCCGTATCGCGCGGCATAGCCCGCCACCATCGCCACATAGGTCGGCTGATCGCAGACGTGGAAGCCGAGCGACAAGCCGAAGCGATCGGCCAGCGCCAGCTTGTCGTCGATCACATCACGCGGGTTGATCGGATCGTCCTGCTCGGCAAGGCTGCGCGCCACGATATGGCGGCGGTTGGCGGTGACGACGAGGCGCGCGTTCGCCGGCCGCGCCTCCGCGCCGCCCTCCAGCAGCGATCGCAGCAGGCGGGGGGCGGCGCTCCCTTCCTCGAAGCCGAGATCGTCGATGAACAGGATGTAGGCGCGATCCGCCCCCGCGATCAGATCGAACAGGCGGGGCAGTTCGGCCAGCTGCTCGCCCGCCACCTCGATCAGTGCGATGGCCGCCCCCTCCGCCTGCAGCGCGCCGACGCTCGCCTTGACGAGCGCGGACTTGCCGGCCCCCCGCGCGCCCCACAGCAATACGTCATGCGCGGCATGGCCTGCCGCCAGCCGCCGCGCATTTGCCACCAGCGCCGCCTTTTGCGCCTCCACCCCGCTCAGCAGGTCAAGCGGCAGGGGGGCGAAGGCGCGGGCCGGGGCGAGCACGCCCCCCCGCCAGATATAGGCGGGGTGGGCCAGCGGATCGGCGGCGGCGGGCGGCGGTGGGGCCATCCGCTCCAGCGCATCGGCGATCCTTACCCATACCTTCTTGCCAGATGCCATTGCCTTGCGCCCCATGATGCTTGTCCGGCCCGCTCAATCTGGCACTCTGCGCGGATGCACAAGCTTATCCTCCTCGCAGGCGCCCTCGCCGCCGCCCCGCTCCCCGCGCAGACCCAGCCCGATCCGCTGCATCAGGCCGTGCGGGCGGACATGCCGGGGCTACTGACGCTCTACCGTGATTTCCACACCCATCCCGAACTGAGCTTTCAGGAAGTGCGTAGCGCCGGCATCATGGCGGCGGAGGCGCGCAAGGCGGGCTTCACCGTCACCACCGGCGTTGGCAAGACGGGCGTGGTCGCGGTGATGCGGAACGGCCCCGGCCCGGTCGTGCTGCTGCGCGCCGACATGGACGCGCTGCCCGTCGTCGAGCAGACCGGCCTCCCCTATGCCAGCACGGTGAAGGCGAAGGCGGCCGGCGGGGTGGAGACGGGCGTGATGCACGCCTGCGGCCACGATACGCACATGACCGCATGGATCGGCACCGCCCGCCGCCTGGCCGCGATGAAGGATCGCTGGTCGGGCACGCTGGTGATGATCGGCCAGCCGGCGGAAGAGATCGGATCGGGATCGAAGGCGATGCTGGACGAC
>CAJYJW010000017.1 GCA_913775025.1 uncultured Sphingomonas sp.
GACACATGAAACGGCTTCAGCTTTAACCGATCCTCCGTGGCCTGAATGCCCACAGAAACCGGAGCCGCCGCCCACATGTCCCTTCATCAAAACTACAATGAGAAAGAGCCGATACCTCTCCGGCCCCGCTTTTCAGGTCGGGCGATCGTTCTACCGATCAGGAGAGGCGCGTTAGCGACCCGGAAAACCGTGTCACCGCCGCCGGTGAGGTGGCTTCTATGGGGAGACGCCCGACCCGTCAACAGGCTTTTTCACTTTTGTGACGGGCATCGTTGAAAAGCCCGGAATACCGCGCCTTTTGGTGCCTACGGGCTCGATGCCCACCGCTTCGTTCGCCTCCGATTGACCGAATCTCGATACGAATCGACGACGGGACTTGCCCATCGCGCTTCAGGCCCCCTGGATATAATCGCGCATGGCGATGGCTTCGGCCTCGATATGATCGATCCGCATCTTCACCAGATCGCCGATCGACACGAAGCCGATCAGCGTGTCGTTCTCGATCACCGGGAGGTGTCGGATGCGTCGTTTCGTCATGAGGCCCAACGCCTGCAGAACATGGACGTCCGCCGTGACGGTGATTGCCGGCGTCGTCATCACCTCGCCCGCCGGGCGGTCGAGCAAGGCCGCGCCATCGCTCGCCAAACGATAGAGGATATCCCGCTCTGAGATGATTCCCTCCACCCTTCCGTCGCGAAGCACCGGCACTGCGCCAATCCGCTTTTCCGCCAGCAGGGCCACGACTTCAGATACGGGGGTTTCGCCCGTCACGGTAATGACGGCGCGATCCTGGCCGCCGAGTATCGCCGCGATCGTCATATTCCGTCTCCTTGTCTCACCGCGCCGTCTTGAGCATGCGACGCCCCTTGATGATCCCATGCCGGCAGGCCAAAGGGAACCCATGTCGAACCCCGGTCCCGGCCTGTCCGATCCCGCCGTCGCCGCTGTCGCCTGGGCGCGGTATCGGCGAATGATGCGCTGGATGGTCGTCGCCGCCATTCTCGCGGTCGTGGCGGCGCTAGCCTGGCTGCGACATGTCGGCGGCCTGGTGACGATCCATGTGGTGATAGCCACCATCGCGGGCGTATTTTTCACCGTCCTGCTCGGCGCGGCACTGATGATGGCGGTATTTCTAAGTGCCGGCAGCGGCCATGACGATACCGTCAGCAATGGACCGGAGGACTGGAGCGATCGAATCGATAGGTAAGCGCGACCCTGTCCTGCGCGTCGTGCCGCGCCCGGCGGATATCAACGCCAACGGCCACATCTTTGGCGGATGGGTGTTTGGGCAGATGGATATCGCCGGCGGCATCGTTGCCAGGGGTGTCGCGAAAGGCGCGGTCGCGACCGTGGCGGTCGACGCGATGGAGTTCTTGTCGCCGATCCTCATGGGTGACGTCATTTCCGTCTATGCGGCAGTCGAGCGGCGGGGGCGCACCTCGGTCGCCGTTCGGGTTGATGTTTTCGCCCGTCGCAGCCAGCGACCGGAGGAGCATCAGGTCACGAGTGGGCTATTCACCTTCGTTGCGCTGAACGAGAACAGCCGCCCCCGGCCCCTTCCCGACGCCTGAACAGCCCGACATATATTCGGCCAGGTAGGCGAATGGCGTTTACACGATCGGCTGGGCCACCGGTCACTCAGCAGCGACACCGTCGCCGCAGGCCGCCGAGGCTATGCGCGTCCCGTGATCGCAACTGAGACCTAAGGTGCGATCAGCCCTCTTCCAAAAAAAAAGCGAACCTCGATGAGGCCCGCCTGGAAAGTTTAGGAGAGGATGCCTGAAAGGCACGTCTCTTGTGCATTGCACCAATTCGCTTCGCAAGTGCAAAAGTTTTATGCGTCGTTGCGCCGCCCGCAATTCGGGAGGGCGCATTTGCCAACAACCATCTTGGCCTGAACCCGACGGAACGCCCGTCCGTCAAGTCGGAAGGAGCACGGCAACCTTTTATCAAGGATGGTACGTAACGGCGAATTAACTGAGTTTTCCCTAGGCTATCGCAGATTACCAAAGTTGGAGCTATCAATGCACACAGAGGAAATCGGCGGAGCTCAGTCCGGCGATAGCGCCCGCCCGGAAGTCAATCAGGCGGATCTGGATAGGATCGTCGCCACCGTCCGGCAGGATCTGACCCGCCGGGATTGCCCGGCAGAATATATCCACGTCGCTTGCGAATCGGTCGAACGGGCGGCCGGTGGCGTTGCTCGAACCGCAGAGGCGCGCGAACGTAAGCGCATCATCCGCTGGCTTCGCAGCGTCGCAGACGTTTATGCAGCTCGCTTCCGCTCGGGAAGGGGCGAGGAGTCGGCCTATTGGTCCGACCAGCTGAAGGCATTTTCGCAAGCCGCCGACGGAATTTCGCGTCGCCGTCACAAGACGCCGCATTGAGCGACGGCTCTTAACCCCGCGGCAAGCATTACCGTTGATATCTCCGTTATGGACCAAGGAGGTGTCGATGGGATTCTGGAACCGAACACCTGCCGTTTCCGATAAGCCGGTGGCGCTGTTGAAGCAGCGCTACCTGGAGCTTGGCTCGTTGGAAGCGGTAGCCATGGCCGAGCAGGTCGACAGGGCCTGGCTCGGCCGCCAGCTCAAAGCCTATGATCGCCGGGTCGCCGGATCGAACGCCGCCTATACTGGCCCTGAACGGCGTCGCCCTCGCGATTGAAACGGACGGCCGCTTCCGACCGCGAATTCGTTACCATCAGCCCCGCGCCTATGCTTAACCACGCGTGGGGGTGATGCACATATGGCCGAAGCAACATTAACGATGCGGTCGGCCATCACGGCGGTGATCGCGGCCCTCCTATTGAGCGCCTGCAGCACAACGCCGCCACGGCTGACATCCCCCGCCCCGCCTCCGCCGCAGATATCGCTCGTCGAACCCAAGCCACCCGCTGGCGCTTCGATCAATCTTGTCGTGCCGCCACGGGATGCGTTCGGGCGTTACCATACGATCAATTTCGGCATCAGTCAGGCTGCCATGATCTGGCACCTCCGATCCGCGCTCAACGTCGCAGCGCTCGGCTGTCGCGGGCCGCTGGAAGCGACGCTGACCAGCGATTACAATCGACTGCTCGCAGAGAAGCGTGCGTTGCTCGCCAGCGCGCTCGCCCAGACCGAGGCGGACGCACGCGCTGTGGGCGGGAAGGACTGGCGGGATACTCACGACCGCCAGATGACGCGGCTCTACAACTATTTCGCCTTACCGCCAGTCAAGTCCGCCTTCTGCACGGTTGCCGTTCGGGTTGCGGCAGAGGCGGTCGCGGTGTCATCCGCCGAGTTTCAAGCATTCGCAGACAGCGCCCTACCCCGTCTCGAAGCGCCGTTCCTCGATTTCTATATGCGCTATGACCGCTATCGGCTCGAACTGGCGGAATGGCGCGCCAGAACGATGCCGGCAACGAACCCTGTCGAGGCGTCGGTATCCGCTATGACTCCGCCGGCGGACAAGTCCATCGCAGCAGGCGAAGCGAGCTACAGACATTGAGGTGAGGCAATTACATATCAGCCGGCTACCACTTCGCTGACGGCTGGATAGCCATGATCCTCTGCAATGCTGAGATACCGCAGGCCGTCGCGGACGGTCAGGAACGGCGTAATCGTGCGAACAGGAAATGCCGCCGCATGCTCCCGCGCCCTATCGATCGTGTCCAGCAGCGCCAGGCGCTCAAGATTGGCCTTCGTGGGAAAGATTATCGTCACCTCTCCGGCTGCGGCATCATCTAGTACGGCACGCGGGGTCGCCCACAGCGCCCGTACGCATTCCGCGCCGTCGGCCGTGGCGTTCGCATCTTCGGGCGCTTCCGCCAGAAAGAAGATCGTGTCGAATCTGCGGCTGACTCTCAAGTCGGGCCGCCATCGGGCGAACGGAACAAGCGCTTCCGGCGCGAAGCGCAAATGCTCCGTTTCGAGCATGGCCCCGAACGGCCCTCGCGCCGCCAGGCCCGCTCGCAGCCGCGCTACCGCTGCCGCATCGGGTTGCGGGAAGAGACCAATAGAGAGCCCCACCTCCTCGATCGTTTCCCGCACGGCCGCGACATGAGCGGCCGCGATATCCGATGGCTTTTCCGGAAAGACTTTCGCCGCCAGTTCTACATCCTCCGGATCGATCCGGCCGCCCGGAAATACCAGCGCGCCGGCGGCAAAGGCCATGGCGCGCGCGCGTTCCACCATCAGCACCTCGGCCGGGGGGCCGCTGCGGGCGCGATATAGTATCAGTGTCGCGGCGGGGATCGCGGCCTGCATCAATCAACGTCTCCCGTGTCCGCGATACCATAGCCCGCAATGAACACCGCAACGGCGTTCGCCAGGCTGCCGGCGGTCGTTGGCATCCCCGCCGGCTCGCCGAAGATAGCGCGGATTTGGGCATTGTGCAGGGTGAGGCCAAGAAACAGATGCGCCGCCGAGGCAGGATCCTCGATGCGCGCCTGGCCCGCCTCGCGCCATCGCGTGAACAGATTGATAAGCCATTCGAGGTGTGGGCGATGTGCGTTATCGTAGATCGCTTGGGCGAAGCGAGGGTCGCTTAGCGATTTCGCCATCACCACCCGCATCAATTGCATCACCTCCGGGCGCCCGAGCGTATTGACGGTCGACTCGGCAAGCCTTGCCAGCGTGATCGCAGGCGTCGCCCCTTTCGCGACGATCGCGTCCAGCCGCTCAATACCCTCGAAGCGCTCCTCCGCCACCACGGCGCGCAGCAACCCCTCCTTATTGTTGAACAAGGCATAGAGGGTGGCAAGCGAGCCACCAGAACAACGCACGATCTCGCCAAGCGTCACGGCCTCATAGCCCCGTTCGAAGAACAGGGAGCGTGCCGCCGCTA
>CAJYJW010000018.1 GCA_913775025.1 uncultured Sphingomonas sp.
GGCAACTATCTGAACGTCCCCGATCTTGCCTGGACGCGCATCCGCGTCTCCAGCCGTAAGGCCGAGGTGCTCGGCCGCCTCAAGGCGCTGGCGGCATGGCGCGAGCATGAGGCGCAAGGCAAGAATCTGCCGCGCGGCCGCATCGTGAAGGACGAGACGCTGGCCGACATGGCCAGTCATCCGCCGAAATCGCAAGGGGATCTGGCCAAGGTGCGCGGCCTGTCCGCCAATTGGGCGCACAATGATATCGGCGGGCGGCTGATGCAGGCGTTGCACGATAGCCGGCCCATGCCGGAGGCGGAGATGCCGCCGCGCGAGGACCGCCGCCCCGGCCTTGGCAAGGAAGGCGCGCTGATCGCTGACCTGCTGAAACTGCTGCTCAAGATCCGCGCGCGCGAGGCCGACGTCGCCCCCCGCCTGATCGCCCGCAGCGAGGAGCTTGAGGCGATCGCCGCGGGCCAGCGCAGCGGCCTGACCCTGTTGTCCGGCTGGCGCTATGATGTGTTTGGCAAGGATGCGCTTGCGCTGGTGGAAGGGCGCACCGCTTTCAGCGTGCGCAACGGAAAGCTGCTGATGTCGGAGATCGATGCGGCATGAGGTATGCCCCCGCCCTCCTCGCCCTGCTCGCCGGATGCACGACGCTGACGGACACGCCGCCCGATCCGAACGTGCCGGAACCCACCCCCTCGGGCCGCTGCGATGCCGCACCCGCGCAGGGCCTGATCGGCAAGCGCGGTTCCGATGCGCTGGCGGAGACGGCGCGGCGCTCGGCCGGTGCAGGCATCGTCCGCACCCTGCGACCGGGTGCGATGGTGACGATGGAGTATCGCGTCGATCGATTAAACGTTGTGGTGGACGAAAAGGGCATGGTGACGGCGATCCGCTGCGGCTGATAGACCGCGCGGTGCTGGGTCAGGCGAAGGCCCAGCGCAACGTGCGCGCGAGGCCCATCGTGCCGGCACGCACCAGCGGCGATGCGAGAGGACGCGCTGGCAGGCCATGCATCCGCCGCGCCCATGCCGGCAGCAGATCGATGCCGGCCTGCATCGTCAGATCACGCAGCGGCTGCCGCGCGGGCGTGTCCGCCGCCTGCCGCAGCAGCACCCGCGCCACTTCGCGCGTGCGGGCGTCCGAACGAAGGGCGGGCCGCATCCGCGCGATCAACGCCGCCGCCTCCGCACGCGACCGGGGGACCGGATCGGCTCCCAGGCGCTCAGCCATCCGCGCCATTTCGGCGAAATAGCGGTCCTGGTCGGCCCCGCTCATCGCCGGCTCGGCATATAGGATCCACCCCGCCAGGAAATTCGTCGTCTCCGTTACATGCACCCAGGCGAGAAGCTCCGGATCGTTCGCGGCATAGGGCGTGCCGTCCGGCAAAGTGCCCGCGATGCGATCGTGGATCGCCCGCACGCGCGCGACGGCACGCGCCGCCGCATCCGGCCCGTCATAGGTCGTGACCGCGATGAAGCGCGCCGTGCCGCGCAGGCGACCCAGCATGTCCGCGCGAAACCGCGAGTGATCCCATACGCCGGCCAGCACCGCCGGATGCAGCATCTGCATCAGCAACCCCGCCACCCCGCCGACAAGCATCCCCGCGACATCGCCATGCACGCGCCATGTTACGGAGTCGGGGCCGAACCAGCCGTCCGGCCGCCGCTTCACCGTCTGCCCGTCCGATGTCAGCAGGCCGCGCACCTCGCGCACGATCGTCTGGCGCAGCGGACGCGATACGCCGGTTAGCATCCTGAATGCACACGGATGATCCTGCAACGCATGTGCGCAACAACGAAATTCGCGCCTTGCGGCTCCGTCTCGCCCGATCAGGTGGTAACGGTCGCCTTGCGTTGAAAAGCAGCCGCCAGCAGCTTGTGCCGCCGCTCCACCGCCTCCCCATAGAGCGCGCGATCGTCGCGTCGCAGGTGCAGCGCCAACGTGTTCGCGCCGAGCGTGAGGCGGCTGGCGGTCAGCGGCTCGGCCACGCCCCCGCTCAGCCGCTGGCCCAGCCGCATGGCAAGCCCCCAGCGATCGGCCAGCGCCCTTTCCGCCGGCGTGCACAGGCGATCGAGCAGGGGCACCGGCTGATCGCCACCGAAGCTGGTATAGAGCGCACGCGCCATCAGCCCGCGCCCGCGCGCATCCACCCCCACCCAATTGCCTTGCAGCGCCGTTTCCAGCCCGCGTTCCGCCCGGAACTCGGGGTGGGCGGGCCATCCGACGTCGGCCAGCAGGCAGGTGGCATGGCGAAGCCGCGCTTCCTCCGCGCTCTCGGTCTGGAACAACGGAGCCATCCAGCGATAGAGCAGGTCACCATGCTCGGCAAAACGGCCCTGCCGCCGCCCCTCCTCGCGCGTGGCGCAGATCAGCGGATCTTGCGCCCTCACGGCCGGCGGCAGGCTCTGATGCAGCAGACCTTCGCGCAGACCATAGCCCGAAACGATCAGTTCGCGGGATTCGAGCCGCCGCACCAGGACGCTGAGCAGCGCCGCCGCATCCGGTAAGGTCGCGATGCGCGAGCCCGAAAGGCCGGGCACCGCGCGCAGCCGCCGCTTGTCGATCCGCGCGAGAACGCGCACCAGCCGCGCCGGACGATCCGACGCCATGCGATGGTGATGAATGATCGGCAGCGGCGCGTCGCCCAAATGCATGTCCAGCCGCGCCAGCGCGCGCCACGAGCCGCCGACGAGATAGAAGGGCAGCCCCGCGCCCGCCTTCTGCCAGCCCGCCTTGGCGATCGCCTTGGCAACGGTACGATCGAGGGCGCGTGGCCCGGTGGCCCGGATTTTGGCGATCCGCAACACGCCGAGCGGAAAGGAGACGCGATCGCGCACCACCCCGTCCGCCACGCGGGCAAGTTCGAGGCTGCCACCGCCAAGATCACCAACGATGCCGGCGGCCCCCGGAATGGCGGCGAGCACGCCGTAGCCCGCCATCAATGCCTCGTCCTCGCCCGATAGAAGCTCGACTTGCAGGCCGATCTCACGGATGCGGGCGAGGAAGGCCGCGCCGTTCGAGGCCTCGCGCACCGCCGCCGTCGCCACCGTGCGAAGTGAGCTGACATCCATCTGCGCCGCCAGCCGGGCGAAGCGCGCCAGCGCCGACAGGCCACGATCGATCGCCTCCGCATCCAGACGCCCGTCCCGCGCCAGCCCCGCGCCGAGGCCCGCCATCACCTTCTCGTTGAACAGGATGGCCGGGATGCGCGCCGGCCCGTCATAGACGACCAGACGGATGGAGTTGGACCCGATGTCGATGATCCCCACCCGGCCTGCGGCGGCGGTGTCGGTCACGGCGGCGAGAAGCGGCTGGGCTGGCATCACCGTGGCCATAAAGCGTCGGACGGCATCCGCCTAGCGCGGTCTGGGATCGGGCGGCGGGATGCCACCACCCGGCCTATCCGCCCCGCTTCAGGCTGAGCTTGGGTACGGAGCCGCTCCGCTGAAGGGCGGCCCCCCGACCGGAGAGCGACGGGTTCGTCATGAAATAGCGATGCAGGTTGAACGCGCGCGGCCCCGGCTCGACCCGCTCGTAGCGGCCGTCCGGCAGTAATCGCCAGCTCTGTTCCTCGTCGATCAGGTTGGCGACCATGACCTGATCTAGGATCTGGGCGTGCACCGTCGGGTTCTCGATCGGCATCATATATTCCACCCGCCGATCGAAGTTGCGCGGCATCCAGTCGGCCGAGGAGATATAGACCCGCGCGTCCTTGTTCGGCAGCCCGCCGCCGTTACCGAAACATACGATGCGGCTGTGCTCCAGAAATCGGCCGATCACCGATTTCACGCGGATATGCTCCGACAGGCCGGGCACGCCTGGCCGCAGGCAGCAGATGCCGCGGATGATGAGATCGATCTCCACCCCCGCGGCACTCGCCCGATACAGCTTCTCAATGATCGCCGGATCGACCAGCGAGTTCATCTTGGCCCAGATGGCGGCGGGGCGGCCGGCGCGCGCATGGTCGATCTCGCCGTCGATCAGCGCGGCCAGCTTCTCACGCATGCCGTGGGGCGAGAAGGTGAGCAGTTCCAGATCGCCCGGCTCGACATAGCCGGTGATATAGTTGAACAGCTGTGCGGCATCCCGGCCCGCGCGCGGATCGGCGGTGAAGAAGCTGAGGTCGGTGTAGATCTTCGCCGTCACCGGATGATAGTTGCCAGTGCCGAAATGGCAGTAGGTCCGATACGCGCCATTCTCCCGCCGGACGACCATCGAAACCTTGGCGTGCGTCTTCCAGTCGATGAAGCCGTACACTACCTGCACGCCGGCGCGCTCCAGCTGAGCGGCCCACATCAGATTCTGTTCCTCGTCGAAACGCGCCTTCAGCTCGACGATCGCCGTCACCGACTTGCCTGATTCGGCCGCGTCCACCAGCGCACGCACCACGGCGGATTGCTTGCCGGCGCGGTACAGCGTCTGCTTGATCGCCACCACGTCCGGATCGGCCGCCGCCTGTTTCAGGAAGGCGAGCACCACGTCGAACGTCTCGTACGGATGGTGGATGATGATGTCTTTCGATCGGATCGCGGCGAAGCAATCGCCGCCATGCTCGCGGATCCGCTCAGGAAACCGGGGGGCGAAGGGCGGGAACTTCAGATCGGGCCGATCCTCGTCGACCAGCATTTCGAGGTCCGCGATGCCGAGGACGCTCGCGGTATCGGTGATGATCGCATCCGATCCGCCCATCTCGTCCTTGAGCATCTTTTCGAGACCGGCAGGCATTCCGGCCTCGATCTCCAGGCGGATCACGCGGCCCTTGCGCCGCCGCTTGATCGCGGAGCGGAAGTAGCGAACCAGATCCTCCGCCTCCTCCTCGATTTCGATATCGCTGTCCCGGATCAGGCGAAACGCACCGTGCCCCTCCACCGCATAGCCCGGAAAGAGGATGCCGGTGAAATGGCGGATCACCGTCTCGATCGCGGCATAGCGCGCCGCATCCCCCGGCAATCGAATGAAGGGCGGCAGCGTGGAGGGCACCATCAGCAGCTCGCGAATCGGCTCCCCGTCCGCCAGCCGCTTCAGATCGAAGACGAGGCTGAACCCCTTGTTCGGAATGAACGGGAAAGGATGCGCCGGGTCCAGCGCCTGCGGCGTCAGCACCGGAAACACCTGCTCTCGAAAATGCGCTTCCAGCCATGCCGTGTCGGCATCGGTGAAGTCGCCGCCCTGCAACACTGCGATCCCCTCGCGCGCCAGTTCTTCCTGGAGGTCGCGCCAGACGTTCTGTTGCGCGTCCATCAGCGCGTCGGCCTCCTGCGCGATGCCGGCAAGCTGCTGCGAGGCATTGAGGCCGTCGGCGGAGCGGCTTTCGACCTCCTGCAATTGCTGCCCCTTCAGGCCCGCGACACGCACCATGAAGAACTCGTCGAGGTTGTTGCCGGAAATGGAGAGGAAGCGCAGCCGTTCGAGCAGCGGGTGCGCCTTGTTGCACGCCTCCTCCAGCACGCGTTGGTTGAACGCCAGCCACGACAATTCCCGGTTGAAGTAGCGATGGCGCGGCGCGATCGGCTCCGCCTGCTTCCGATCGGCGGCCTGATCGTCCGGCACGTCGACGGCGGCCGAGGCCGCGGACTCGGCCGGCGGGCTATGCAAAGCGGCGATATCCGGCAGCACGGGCGCGGCGACATCCGATACAAGCCCCTCCGCCCCTGCGGACGAGGCCGGCTCTCCGATCCCGCCACCGTCCACGGCCGGCGGCGGCGCGCCGATTGCCTGCGCGTCGTGGAGATCAACACAGGGCTGACCGGTCAGCGTTTCGCCATGATCGGCGGCGGGGGCGGAGAGGCTGGTATCGTCCATGCCTTCATCCTACGCCGCGTTCGGTGAATCGTCGATGACGCCCAGCGACATCATTGCACGGCGCGCAAGCGGCACCGTGATCCGCTGCCGCCGGGCCAGCGCCACCCCGTCCAAGGCATCGACGAGCCGATGGATCGCGACATGGCTCCGCTCGATCCGGGGGAGCAGATAGGCGACCACCTCGCGCCCGGCCGAAAGGCCCCGACGGCCGAGCAGTTTCTCGATCAGCCCGGCGGCCAGCGCCTCGTCCGGGTCGCCAAGTGCGATGCGCGGCGTAGCGGCGAGGCGCGAGGCGAGATCGGGCAGCGTGATCGCCCATGCGGGCGGCGGCGCATCCGCGACGATCAGCAACGGACGTCCGCTCTGCTGCGCCCGGTTCCAGGCATGGAAGATCGCCTCCTCGTCCGCCTGCTCGGCATCGTCGATCAGCATGGCGCCGCTTTTCGCCGCGAAAATGCGGGCAAGCAGGCTGCGACCGGATTTGCGCGGCCCGCTGAGCAACGCCACCGGCACCGCCCAGCCATGCCATTGCCCGAGATGACGGACGGCATCGGCATTGGCGGGGGACGTTATGAAATCGCGGTCGTTCTCCGGCTCCGGCCACATCAGCGGCAGCGCGATCTGCGGCCCGCTCATTCAACGGCGCTCACGGCCGGGCGTCGGGCGTGCCCGCGTCGGTGGTTCCGCGACGCAGGCGGAGGCCACCGCCGGCATCCTCCACACGCCAGCCGCGTGACGCCAGCGCCGCCCGCAGCGCCGCAAAGTCGCCCTCATAGGTCAGCCGGATCAGCGAGACGCCGCCCAGGGCAAGGCTTGTCGTGGCGGTGCCGCGCACCCCGGGCGTACCCCGCAGCGATGCCTCCGCCTGCCCCAGCGCGGCGGCATCGGCGGTATCCACCTGCACGGTGACGGTGGCGGAGGGGCTGGCGGCCGCCACGTCGACCGGCACATCCTCGGCCAGCGTTTCGTCCACCGGAGCGGTCTCCGGCTCCTCCACCACCAGCGACGGATCCGGCGTCAGTTGGCCGCCCTGCAGCGCCCGCGCATAGATGGCGTCCAGCCGGCGCACGCCGTTGTCCAGCATCGCCGGCATCGCATCCATATCGGGCGCGACGAGCGTGAAGCTGTCGATCACCTCTGCATCCGGCCCGTGGCGGGCGACGAAGCGCGCCGTCACCGGCCCGCCGGGAAAGGCGCGGGCGAGATAAACCTCGGGCACGATGACGTCCGCCGCGCCATATTGATCAAGCAGCAATCGCCACCACCCGCGCCCCGGCCGGCGCGTCTGCCCGATATTCAGCAACAGCGGATCGCTGCCGTTGCCGATCGGCCGTACATAATCGATCGGGCTGCCGCCCGTACGGAAGCGTGCCCAGGCGCGTTGCCAGGGATTGCGCTGCTCGAATGCGGTGGCCGCTCCGCCCGAATAGAGGATCGGTATCACCAGCATCGGGGCGGATCGTACGACCTGCCCCACGCCGCCGAGGAACTGGCCGGTGCGCGCCCGATCGAAGAGTACGCCCAGCCGCGCGATATAGCGGCGGGGGCCGATCTCCTCATTCTCCACCACGATCCCCGCCACGATCGAATCGAGCGTCGAGTCGGACAGGCCGGGGGCCTGCGCCGCCGGCCG
>CAJYJW010000019.1 GCA_913775025.1 uncultured Sphingomonas sp.
GCAAGACAAGCGACGTCGCGCGGCTCGCCGTATGTCCGCTGACGGATGGCACGCGCCTCCTGACCGGTGTCGATCTCGACGATACGGAGGAGGCATTGCGGCTTACCTCGCGAACTCTGGCCCTCGGGCTTGTGCCGGGGCTTCTCGTTGCACTTGCGGCGGGGCTTTTGGCGGGCCGGCGGGCGGCGGGCCAGGTCGATGCGGTGCGCGCCTTCAGCGAGCGGATCGTCGCCGGTGACCTCAAGGGGCGGCTGCCGGTGCGGCAACCGCCCGATAGTTTCGGCCTGCTGTGCGCGCACATCAATACCATGCTAGACAAGCTTCAGATGCTCGCCGCCGACATGCGCGGCCTTGGCGACGACATCGCGCACCAGCTCCGTACGCCCCTGACCCGGCTGCGTGCAGGAATAGAGCGGGGAATGCGGGAGGCCACCGATCCGACGGCCTTCGTGCACGTCGCGGAGCGCGCCCTGCGCGAGATCGACACGTTGTTCGGCATCGTCACGGCTCTGTTGCGCTTGCGGGAATTGGAAAATCACGAGCGCCGCAGCCGCTTCGGGCGGGTGGATCTTGCCAGGCTGGTGGACGATGCGTGCGATCTTCACGGACCTGCCGCGACTGACACCGGCTTCTCGCTTGAATGCCGCATCGAGACGACGGCGACGATCGACGGTGATGCGAGCCTGTTGATGGAGGCCATGGCGAACCTAATAGACAACGCCATGAAATTCGGCCCGGCCGGCGGGCGCGTCATCGTCTCGTTGATCCGGGAAGGAGGAACGGCGGTCATCATCGTGGAGGACGAGGGCGAGGGCGTGCCGATGTCGGAACGCGAATCGGTGATACAGCGCTTCCATCGTGGTACCACCAAAACGACAGGTACGGGTCTGGGCCTCGCGCTGGTGAAAGGCATCGCGGATCTGCATGGGTTCGAGATCCGCTTCGCCGATACGGGGAGCGCAGTGCGGCTGATCTGCCACGGATCCTGATTCCGGCGGCGGAGGGCGCGCGCCGTGCATCTTAGCTCATATCACGTCGCCGTTCCCACGAAATGACCGACAGCGGCAGTCAGCGCCATCGCCAGCGCGCCCCAGAAGCTGACACGAAGCGTCGCCACCAGCACGGGGGCACCGCCGACGCGCGCGCCGATCGCGCCGAGGAGCGCCAGGAAAAGCAAGGATGCGACGACCTCGATCGGAACGAGGGAAGCGGCCGGCGCGAGGATGACGAGCAGCAGGGGCAGTATCGCCCCCGTCGTGAAGGTCGCCGCCGATGTCAGTGCCGCCTGGATCGGCCGCGCCTTCGTCATGTCGGAGATGCCCAGTTCGTCGCGCGCGTGGGCTTCCAGCGCGTCATGCGCCATCAGTTGCCGCGCTACGGTGTCGGCGATTGCCGGCTCCACCCCTCGAGCGACATAGATGCCGGCCAGTTCGGCTATTTCGTTGTCGGTATCGTTCGCCAATTCGGCTCGTTCACGCGCCAGATCGGCCTGCTCCGTATCCGATTGAGAACTGACCGAGACATATTCACCGGCCGCCATCGACATAGCACCGGCGACGAGCCCGGCCGCGCCGGCGACGAGGATATCGGAGGATGGGGCACCCGCTGCCGCGACGCCGATGACGAGGCTCGCCGTCGAGACGATTCCGTCGTTCGCACCGAGGATCGCGGCGCGCAGCCAGCCGATCCGCGAGACGAGATGGCGCTCGCGATGGAGGGATCGGCCAGTCATGCAGGAACTTCCCTTAAGTCGTGCGCGAGATCGGTCGCCGCCGCTGCATGGCAGGCGTGGGAGTCCGGGGGAGGGGAGAGGCTCGGGTCTGCGCGCCACAGATCTCCGAACTTCAGGTCCAGATCAGGCGGATCCAGACGGTAGAGACCGGATCCGGGATAGAAGGTCATCTCGCCGAAGCGGGGCACGGTTCCGGCATCGTAAAGATCGATCCGGACGAAATCGAAGCCTGCCGCCAAAATCTCTGCCCCTTCGATCATCTGTGCGAGTGTCTTCGGTGGTCGTATCGTGCCGGCGGGCAGGCGATGGGACAAGGGTTTCCACGCGCGATCGAAAAGCCACCACCGATGATTGCCGGCGCGATCCAGATGTACCTGAATAGCCTCCACCCGGCCGTGGAACACAAAGAGCTTGTAGTCCACCGGCAGCACCGGCGGGGTTCCGATGAATGGCTCGATCAGCAGGCCGCGCGGAACATGACGGTAACCCCATTCGTCGAGCCAGCCGCCATAAGCGCGTTTCATCCAGAATCGCGCCCGATGGCGGATATCGTTCCAGTTCGCGGCGTCCGGTGCAAGGACTGCCATCTGATTGCAGCCGTGCCGCGACTTGACCACGCATGTCTTGGTCGAAGGGGGGGCAGCCGGAAGCTCGCTGCCGGACCACAAGGTCGGCGTCACCCATGCGGATCCGACCTTCTCCGCCACGAAGGATTTGACGGCGAGCTTGTCGATCAGGCCGGGCAGCCGCGGATCACGCCCGAACAGCTTGCGGTGCTGGACGAGTTCGGTGAAGCGTATCGGCCGCGACAGGGATAGCAAGCGGCGATGCCGCGCCAGATACAGCAGATGCAGCCGTAGTACGGGAGCCCATCGGGTCGCTGGCACGGCCGTCATTCGGGACAAGTCTTGTGGTACGGGCGCGTATAAGGCGGAAGATACCTCCGTCGCCTCATTTACAGCTGAAGGAGCGGTCATCGCGGCTGGCGAGTGATGGTCTCGTCCAAGGCGGCAACGGGCAGACCCAGCTTCGTCACGATCATGCGGTTGAGCGAAACCTGCCCGCCGGGTTGCAGGTAGAGCCATTGCTGGGCCCGCAATCCGCCTTTCATCCTGAAACTGAGGTACAGGCGATTCCCCGTCACCTCGCCCCTGACCGGACCTGTCGCATCGGACAGGGTGCCGGCATAGACGTTCGCGGCAGTGCGCCGCAAATGCCAAGTGCGATGCGTTGTTGGGTCGGCGCCCTGACGCACATCCTGCTGAAGGATGATGCCGCCTGCGCCGTCTGAAACGCCATGCCCTTCGACGAGCACGCTTTTGCGATGCCGCGTCACCACCTTCAGGCTGCCCCGGCCTTCCGTGGAGCCCATGAAGAATGCAATCGGATCGAAGATCGGGGCGGGCGCATAGCGTTCGGCAAGGTGGCCTGACGGGACGCACCCGCCAAGCGCCAGCAACAGAATCGGACCATAGCGCCGCGCTGTCACCCGGTTAGTTCGCTGGAGAGCGGGGGAGGGCGGCGGGCGCCACCGGGCGACCGTTGTTGAGATCGCTTCCGCTATTGGGGTCGGTCGGCGTCGGCTGAATCATCGCGCGCATCTGCCACTGATATTTGTCGATCGCATGCTGCACCTCCTGAAGCAGGTTGGACGTCGTCGGATCCGTATCCTCGGTCGCCTTGATGCCCTGGGCTATCTCGTCGCTGGTGACGCGGTAATATTGCGCAAACCATTGAATGACCTGCGCATCATCGACAAAGCCGCCCGGATATTCCGGAATGCGGCTGCCGCGGATGATGGTATTTGCCCGACCATCGGACGAGACGCCGATACCTTGCAGTCGTTCGGCTACCTCGTCGGCATATTTGGCGACGCCCTCATAATGATCCTGAAGAAGCTCGTGGAGCGGGTAGAACAAAGTGCCTGACACGTTCCAGTGAGCTTGCTTGGTCTGCAATTGCAGCTGCTGTAACTCGGTAAGCGTCTGTTGGAGGGCGATTATCGAAGGCCGCAGCGCACCCCCCTGTGGCCCGGAATGCACCCTGTCGGTAACGCTGTTGAGGGGGAAGGGGCCGGTTTGCTGCTGGGCTTGGGCATAGGCCGGAACGGTCGTCAAAACCGAGGCGACGGCAAGCAGCAAGTAACGCATGGATCAAGCTCCTCGAACGAATGATGCCGGCGCGCCGAGCGGGCGGAGGCTATGGAATTCGTACGACAGAACGTGCGGCCGCCTCGCGGGTTGTCTAAATTCGCGTTTAGTAAGCACCGGTCGGGCAGGTTGGAAATGACAGTGTCTCGTTTGCCTGATGCGGCTCGCGGCACGAACAACAACGAATGCCGCAATCTTCAGATTTCCGACATTGATCGCTGCGGGATATCGATCGTTTGCCTACCGTAACGAATGGCTCTTCTGCCAGCGCCTCGATGCAAGATAACGCGTTTTCCACGATTGATACCCGGCACTTCAATGCCCGCAAGCGGACAAGTCCACGATCACGGGGGGCGAAGGGCAATCAGGGCTGCTGACGAATTGTAGTGCTGGAGACGCCAGCACTACCTTGGCCTTGCCGCCAAGCTGCAATTTCACCAAGATCGCTTGCATAGTTTGTCCCGAATGACCGGGTGCAGCATCTGGTGGAAGCTGGCGGAGACGGAGAGATTCGAACTCTCGGTACGGTTCCCCGTACGACGCTTTAGCAAAGCGTTGGTTTCAGCCACTCACCCACGTCTCCGGGAGGCTTCGCGAGGGCTATAGCGAGAGGTGGGCGGCGGATCAACGGGGCGAGACAGCTTTTCCGTCGCCGCCATGGGCCGGCCCGCCGCGCGTTCATTGCAGCGACAGCGTGCGCCGTCCTATGGTCCCGCCCTCTTTCCGGGGGATGCACGATGTACAGCAAGCTGCGCCTGATCGGCGCGATGATGGCGGCGATCGTCGCAATGCCGGCGGGCGCGCAGGTCCGTACCGTCGATCCTTCCGCCGCGATGCGGGGTTCCGGCCAGAGTGAGACGAACGCTCCCGCGCCGGCTGCCGTAGGCGATACGACGGCGGCCCCTCCCGTCACCGATCGCACGCTGCCGGGCGGCGCCTCCAGCGATACGGACGACAGCCATCCCGTCACCGCCGCGACCCCGGCCGGCACCGGCGCCACCTATCAGCAGAGCGACGTGATGGATGCGGCCGAGGGTGTGTTCGGCCGGGGGGCGGAGGGCCTCGCCAAGGCGGTGGAGAAGGTGCTGAAGGATCAGGGCGAGCCGAACGCCTACATCGCCGGTCGCGAGGCGGGGGCCTCCTTCGCGATCGGCCTGCGGTATGGCTCCGGCGTGATGCACCATAAGATCGAGGGGGATCGCCCGGTCTATTGGACAGGGCCGTCGCTCGGCTTCGATTTCGGCGGCAACGGCGCAAAGACGTTCATCCTCGTCTATAACCTCTACGACAGCCAGGATCTGTTCCATCGCTACCCCGCCGCCGAAGGCGCGGCCTATCTGATCGGCGGGTTCAACGTCAGCTACCTGCGCCGCAAGGATGTGGTGCTCATTCCGATCCGGCTCGGTGTCGGCTGGCGGCTTGGCGCGAACGTCGGCTATCTGAAGTTCACCGAGGAATCGAAGTGGCTGCCGTTCTGAGGGCGGCGTGAGGCGCGCCCGCGCCCCGCGCCGCTAAGACTTCATGCGGGTCGGTAGGTCGATTCGAAGCGCACGGGTCGCCCGATGGCATTCGCGGCAAGCTGGCCGTCCCACATCACCCGCTGCCCGCGGATGATCGTGCCCACCGGCCGCCCGGTCAGCGTCATGCCGGTGAAGGGCGACCAGCCACATTTGGAGGCGAGCCAGCTGTCCTCCACGGTCCAGCGGGCGGTAGTGTCGACGATCGAGAAATCGGCATCATAGCCCGCCGCGATCCGCCCCTTGGTGACCAGACCGAATACGCGCTGCGGCCCGGCGGAAGTAAGATCGACCAGCCGCTGCATAGTCAGCCGTCCGTTCGCGACATGATCCAGCATCAGCGGCAGCAGCGTCTGAACGCCGGGCATGCCGGAGGGGGAGGCGGGGTAGGGCTTCGCTTTCTCCTCCGCCAGATGCGGGGCATGGTCCGATCCCAATACGTCCGGCACGCCCTGACTCAGCCAATGCCACAAGCCGTCGCGATGCGCGCCGGATCGGATCGGCGGGTTCATCTGAGCGTAGGTGCCCAGGCGGGGGTAGGCATCCTCGCCCGCCAGCGTCAGATGCTGCGGCGTCACCTCGCAGGTGGCTATGTCCTTATGCTGCGCGATATATTCAAGCTCGGCGGGCGTGGTGACATGGAGGATGTGGATGCGCCGCCCGGCCGCCCGCGCCAGCGCGATGATGCGTTTCGTCGCCAGCATCGCGCTATCATCGTCACGCCAGACGGGGTGGGAGGAGGGATCGCCCTCGATCCGCTCGCCCGCGCGCGCGTTCATCCGCGCCTCGTCCTCGGCGTGGATCGCCACGCGGCGGTGGCCGGATGCCAGAACCTCGGCCAGTTGCGCGTCCTCCGATACGAGCAGGTCGCCGGTGGAGGCGCCCATGAAGATCTTGACGCCCGCCGTTCCGGGCATCCGCTCAAGCTCGGCCAGTTGCGCGGCGTTGGCGTTGGTCGCGCCGACGTAGAAGGCGTGGTCGCACCACATGCGGTCCTTTGCGCGGGCCAGCTTGTCCGCCACCGCCTCGGCCGAATCGGTGTTCGGCTTGGTGTTCGGCATCTCGAAGACGGCGGTAACGCCGCCCAGAACGGCGGCGCGGCTGCCGCTCTCCAGATCCTCCTTCGCCTCCAGGCCCGGCTCGCGGAAATGGACCTGGCTGTCGATCACGCCCGGCAGCACCGTCAGCCCCGTGCAGTCGATCGTCTCGCCGGCGTTGCCCGACACGCCAATGCCTAAGATCCGCCCGTCGAGCACGCCGACGCTGGTTTCGGCGGGGCCGGATGGTGTCCAGACGGTGCCGTTCTTCAGGATCAGGTCGTAGGTGGCCATGCGTGCTTCCCTTCCGTGCTGCCGCCTCCTACCTCTTGAGGATGAACGGAACCACCCTGATCGATCGCGCCCTCATCCGCCTTTCCGGGGAGGACGTGCGCGGATTTCTCCAGGGCCTCGTGACGAATGACGTTGCGGGGCCGTTGCCGGTGTGGACCGGCCTGCTGACCCCGCAAGGCAAGGCGCTGTTCGACTTCATCGTCTGGGCGGATGGCGCTGATCTGCTGATCGATTGCGAGGCGACGCAGGCCGATGCCCTTGCGCGGCGGCTGACGCTCTATCGGCTGCGCCGCCCCATCGGCATCGCGCGCGAGCCCGACCTGGCGGTGCATTGGGCGATGGATGGCACCGAGGGCGTGCCCGACCCGCGCCTGCCCGCCCTTGGCCGCCGCTGGATCGCCCCGCCGGATGCCCCGGCGGGAGGCTGGACCGAACATCGCCTCTCCCTTGGCGTGGCGGAGGGCGTGCAGGAGCTGGGGCAGGACAAGACGCTGTGGCTGGAGGCGAATGCGCGCGAGTTGCACGGCGTCAGCTTCACCAAAGGCTGTTACGTCGGGCAGGAGAATACCGCGCGCATGCATCATCGGTCCAAGGTGAACCGGCGTCTCGTCACGGTCAGGACGCATGACGAGACCGATCGCACCCGCGCCTTGTATCCCGACCTCGGGCTGGCGGTGGAGCATCGCCGGGTGGAGGCACTGGAGGGGGCGCTGATACCTGATTGGCTGGCAAGCGCACTGACGGCGGAGGTGTGACCCATAGGCCATCCGCCGGGGCTAGGACTGGAGCGGGTGAAGGGAATCGAACCCTCCTAGCTAGCTTGGAAGGCTAGAGCATTACCACTATGCTACACCCGCCCGCCCGGTCGTGACGCGATGAAGCATCGGGTCGGCCGCTAGGTGCCACCAGTCGGGCCATGTCGTCAACATGTCTGTATCGCCGGCCGGATCATGACGTGTTCCTGCGGCGGCGCAAGGCGGACAGGTCGATACCGTGGCGCTGCACCTTGTAGTAAAAGGTCTTGCGCGGCAGGCCGAGGCTGGCGATCGCCGCCCCCATATCCCCCTCGGCCGCCAGCACCGCCGCGACGATGGCGTCCCGCTCGAACGCGGAGACGCGATCGGGCAGCGACGCGGCATCCGCCGAGGAAGCGGCGGCTTCCCCTTCCAGGCCCAGCACGAAACGTTCGGCGAAATGCGCCAGTTCACGGACGTTGCCGGGCCAATCATGCGACGCCAGATAATGCCGTACCCCAGCCGACATCGCCGGCACCGGTCGTCTTGCGCGGGCGGCGGCGAGGCCGGCATGGTGGGCGAACAGCAACGGCACGTCCTCTCGCCGGTCCCGCAAGGCCGGCATGGTGAGACGGACGGCGGCGAGGCGATAGAATAAGGCTGGCAGTATGGCCGTGTCTGCGCTCATATCCGGGGCCGTACCGGTTGCGATCACCCGCAGATCGATCGGCACAGGTTCGCGCCCGCGGGGCGGCCGGATCGCACGCTCCTCCACCAGCGGCACCAGCCGCG
>CAJYJW010000020.1 GCA_913775025.1 uncultured Sphingomonas sp.
CGCTGTCATCGGTCTTGCAGCAGGGGCTGGCCGGACCGCTCAACAAGGGGCCGCACGGCTTCTCCGAGATCCTCTACGCCTTCACGAGCGCCGTCGGAAACAACGGTTCGGCCTTCGCGGGCCTGACCGTTGTTTCCGACGGCGCTCGTGAAGGCGTAGAGGATCTCGGAGAAGCCGTGCGGCCCCTTGTTGAGCGGTCCGGCCAGCCCCTGCTGCAAGACCGATGACAGCGCGGTGAAGCCGAGAATGACGAGCGGCAGTACCGCGATCGCCAGCACCGCAAGCTTGACCTCCCGGGCTTCGATCTTCTTGCCGACATATTCGGGCGTGCGGCCGACCATCAGCCCGGCGACGAACACGGCTAGGATAGCGAACAGCAGGAAGCCGTAGATGCCCGCGCCAACGCCGCCGATCACGACCTCGCCCAACTGGATGTTGAACAGCGGGATCATGCCGCCGAGCGCGGTAAAGCTGTCATGCATGGCGTTCACCGCGCCGCACGAGGCAGCCGTCGTCACGACGGAGAATAATGCGGAGGCGGCGATGCCGAAACGCACCTCCTTGCCCTCCATGTTGCCGCCCGCGACGCCGAGCTGGTGCAGGATCGGGTTGCCCGCCGCCTCCTGCCAGTAGGTGACGGTGACGCCGGCGAGGAACAGGATCACCATCGCCGACAGGATCGCCCAGCCCTGGCGGGTGTTGCCGACCGCCTTGCCGAACGTCCACGTCAGGCCGAAGCCGATGACGAAGATCGACAGCATCTGGACAAGGTTGACAAGCGCGGTCGGGTTTTCGAACGGGTGCGCGCTGTTGGCGTTGAAGAAGCCGCCGCCGTTGGTGCCGAGCATCTTGATCGCTTCCTGGCTGGCGACGGGGCCGAGCAGGATCGACTGGCGCGCGCCCTCCAACGTGTTCACATCGATGGCGCCCGCCATCGTCTGCGGCACGCCGCTTGCGATCAGGAAGACGGTGTAGACAATGCAGATCGGCAGCAGCAGATAAAGCGTGATCCGCGTCATGTCCGCCCAGAAATTGCCGATGGCTTTGGCCTCGCGCCGCGCGAAGCCGCGGAACAGCGCGAAGGCGAGCGCGATGCCGGTCGCGGCCGACAGGAAATTGTGGATCGTCAGCCCCAGCATCTGGCTGAGGTTCGACATAGTGCTTTCGCCGCCATAGCTCTGCCAGTTGGTGTTGGTGGTGAAGCTGACCGCCGTGTCGAATGCGAGGTCTGGCGAGAGGCCGGCGAGCCCCTGAGGATTACCCGGCAATATGCCTTGCAGGCGAAGTATCCCATACGTCAGGATCAGCAGCGCCACGTTGAACAGCAGCATGTGAATCGCATAGCGCCGCCAGCCCTGCTCGGCGTTCGGATCGATGCCCGACAGCTTGTAGAAGCCGCGCTCGACGGGACCGAACACAATGTGCAGTGGCGTCCGCCGCCCCTCGTAGAGCGCGTGGAGCCACAGCCCGACGGGTTTGGTGAGCGCCAGCAGGATGCCGACGAAGAGAAGAATCAGGAACCAGCCCTGGAATGTCATGGAACCGCCCCCTTCAGAAGCGTTCGGGGCGGATCAGCACCGCCACCAGATAGACGAGAAGGCCGATCGCGGTCAGCGCCGCCAGCCAGAGATCGAGCGTCATCGCCGGGCCTCCTTCACGCGTTGTCGCACAGGCGGGCATAGGCAAGGGTGAGCGCGAACAGCCCGATGATGATCGCGATCCAAAGCAGGTCCGGCATTGCTGTCCTCCGATGATCAAAACGCGGCCGTCAGCGAGGCGAGGACCGCGCCGCCGGCGATGTTGCCGGTGCCGTCCTGCCCCCGGCTGAAGCTGGGGCGGAGGTAGGCCGCATCCCGGTTCGAAATGTCGGTGCCCACGTAGGACAGGTTCAGGGTGAGGTTCCGGTACGTCGCATCGGCGCCGAGCGACCAATCCCAGTATTTGCCTGTCGGCGAGACGGCGGTGGCGTTGGGGCCAAGCCCGCTCTGCCCCCAGCTGTGGCCGATATGCGCCTTGGCGGTCAGCGGCGTGCCGACGATGGCGAGCGCGCCGTCTCCCCACAGGTAGAGGTTATCATCCTTCGCGCCCGGATTATTGTAGACCCCGTTCGCCGCATCAGTGCCAGTGTTGTACCATTTGCCGATCGCCTGTTGGCGGGGCGCATAGGCGGCGCCTGCGGTCAGCGTGGCGGGGCCGGCGGTGCCGGTCAGCTTCGCATAGGGTTCGGCGAAGTCCGTCTTGTCCGCGCCGCCGGGGTACATGTACCAGGTCAGTCCGACGTCCAGCGTCGCATTGTCGGCTAGCTTCGCCTTGTAGCCGCCGATCAGGTCCAGCTCCATGTTCGCGCCGCCGAACGTGCCCCAGCCGGCGAGGTTCGAGCCCCATGTGCCGACATAGAAACCGCTCTCGTGCGCGATGGTGAAACCGCCCTGCACCGCCATGTGCCGGTCGCTCTGCGAGACGCCGCGAAAGCGATAGTCGGATGCGATCCCGATCGATCCGTTGACGGTGAGCGGGGTCGGCGTGTCGCCGGGCGCGGCCTCGGCCTGTGCGGCGGCCGGCAGCACCAGCAACATGGCTACGGCGGTATATACGGACTTCATCATGGCCCCCGATGATCGGTGCCGCACATGGTCGGGGCACCTTCGAGGGCAGGCGATTAGGCCCATGCGCCGTAGCAATTCGAGAGCGATTCCCGACTATCGCATAGTGCTGGCGTATAGCTGGCCGATCGTCGGCATGGCCGTTTGGGCCGGAGGCGCCCCCGATGCGTTGAGACGCCATCCTTACCGGCACGAAGGTTTGCATATATGCGCTACAACAGGCTTGGCCGCACCGGCCTTTTCGTTTCCGAGATATGCCTCGGCACGATGACGTTCGGCGGCAACGGCGCGGATATGTGGGCCAAGATCGGCGAACTTGGCCAGGCGGATGCCGATGCCCTCGTTCGCGCCGCGATCGAGGGGGGCGTGAACTTCATCGATACCGCCGATGTCTATGCCGGCGGCCGATCGGAGGAGATCACCGGGCAGGCCCTCCGCAACCTGAACGTCAGGCGCGACGAGATCGTGGTGGCGACCAAGGGTTTCGGCCCGACCGGCGACGGCCCGAACGGGCGCGGCAATTCGCGCTATCATCTGATCGATGCGTGCAAGGCCAGCCTGAAGCGCCTGCAACTTGACCACATCGATCTCTACCAGATTCACGGCTTCGATCCCGCGACGCCGATCGAGGAGACGCTGCGCGCGCTCGACACACTCGTTCAGCACGGCCACGTGCGTTATGTCGGCGTATCGAACTGGGCAGCATGGCAGATCGCCAAGGCACTGGGAATCGCGGAGCGGCTGGGCCTCCACCGCTTCGCCTCGCTACAGGCCTATTACACCCTCGTCGGCCGAGATCTGGAGCGCGAGATCGCGCCGATGCTCGCCTCGGAGGAGGTCGGCCTGATGGTGTGGAGCCCGCTTGCGGGGGGATATCTGTCCGGCAAATATAGCGGCGGCGGCACTGGCGACGGGCGTCGCGCCGGCTTCAATTTCCCGCCGGTCGATCTGGCGCGCGGCGATGCCGTGATATCCGCGATGCGACCGATCGCCGAGGCGAAGGGCGTTTCGGTGGCGCAGGTGGCGCTCGCCTGGTTGCTGCACCAGCGCATCGTGACGAGCGTCATCGTCGGTGCGAAACGGGCCGAACAGCTGTCCGAAAATCTCGCCGCGAGCGAGATCGAACTGACCGCCGACGATCTCGCCGCGCTCGACGCGGCCAGCGCGTTGCCCGCGGAATACCCCGGCTGGATGCTGGAGCGGCAGGGCCAGCCGCAGCGCGATCTGCTCACGGCAAGGCGCTGAGCCGTCGCGGGGCCCGACGCGGACGTACGCGCCGGCCCCCGGCTCCCCCCTATCCCGCCAGTCTAGAAAAAAAGCCGCGCCTTCGCGCCGACGACATAGCCGGGCACCTGCGTGGCGGCATCCTCATAGCCGGTCAGCTCACCCCGCCCGAACGCGCTCAGCTCGGCCACGCCGTCCAGCACCGGCGCCCCGTAGACCGCTTCCGCCACGAAGCGGCGCGCGCCTTGCCCTACGCCGATCCTCTGGGTCACGACGCCGATCTCGCCCGTCTGCCGGTCGATCACGGCGACCGATTTGAAATCGATCGCGCCCCCCTCCAGCATCAGCGGCTGGACGAGCGAGACGCGCAGGTGATCCTGATTGCCGATCACGCCGTCCTTGGCGATGCCGATCTGAAAGGCCGAGCCGATCAGCCCGCCCGACCCGATGCGCAGCGCGGCAGCACCGCGGCTGCGGCTCTGCGCGCCGGTGGCGGATGCGCTGAGCGAAAGCCCGTGCGGCAGGACATAATGCGCGCCGAGCGTGACCGATCGTGTCGCCGTGCCGTTGCCGAAATCGCCCGGATCGATCGACCGCAGGCCGAGCAGGCTGTTGCTCTCGACCAGCTGCGTCATCGACGCCGACAGGCCAAGCCGCCGATCGACGCGATAATCGACCTGCACGTTCTGGGCATAGGCGCGATAGGCGCGCAGGCCGAGGAGCGCGCTGCGATCCGCGCCACGGGCGAACCGATCCGCATCGTCCCGCCGATCTCGATGTTGTTCGGTCATGCCAAACGACAGGCTCAGATCGGGGGCGAGCGCCATCCGCACCTCGCCATGCGCGCCGCCATCGGCGAAGCCGAGCAGCGGATTGACGCCGCCGCTCAGCGCGTCATGGTCCGATCTGAGCGCGAAGCCCGCCTGCTCGCCCACGCTCGCGGCGCCGTCGCCCTGGCCCAGCGTGAAGCTGAGCCCGCCTTCGGGCGAGGTGAAGCGCATCGCGCTTTCGATTTGCGGCCTGAGCCCGGCGCGTGTCGCCAGCGGGTTCACCAGCCGCCCGCTCGTCGAGACCTGCCAGCCGTAGCCGGACGTGCCCGACAGCGCCATGCGCGGCGCGACCGCAAGTTTCGAGGCGGTCGTGGTGGTTGCCCAACTGGTCAGCCGATCCGCGACGAAACCCTGAAAATTCTTGCCGTTCACCTGCGTGCCGACGAAGCGGCTGGACAGGGGGATCAGGAAGTCGCGCTTCACGCCGTTGCCGAAATCCTCAAACGCCGTGAGGTAGGCGTTCTGGAAGTTGATCGACGATTGGCGGGGCGACGACGCCGCCTGCTGCACGGTCTTCACGTCGACCGACTTCGTCGAATTACCCTCCACGACATAATATTTGAGGCTGTTGAAATTCAGCGGCGCCTGGCTCGCCTCTACATCCAGCAGGCCGACCCCGTACACGTCGTCCACGCCCGGCGCGCCGAGATCCTTCGCCGAATTGAGGATGATCGAGGCCGTCACCAGCGGCTGCTGCTTCAGCCACGGCCAGCGATCGTGCAGTAGCGCGATCGCGCCCGAAACGAGGGGGGCGGCGAAAGACGTGCCAGACAAGCGGGTGGTACCGCCCTTGTCATCGGACACGAGGATAAGCTCGCCCGGTGCTACGATGAAGCGGTCGCGCAGATAGCCGGGGGAACTCAATGAGGTGGTACTGATTCCACCAACGCTCAGCTTCAGCAGCGTCGAGCATTTCCCATATTGGGTAAGGCAGGCGCTGCCGGGCCGGTTCGAGAAATCGGAGATGGTGCCGGAGGGATCCACCGAGCCGACGAAGATGAAGGCGTTGGAAAAGGCGTTACCGAATTCGACATTCTGAGTCTGCGTGACGCCGTCGTTGCCGGCGGCGATCACGTAGATCGCCGAACCGCTATACTGCTTCACGTTCGAATCGTTGAACACGCCGCGCCAGCCCGGATCGAACACCGTGCCCGGCACGCCGAGCGACAGATTGATGACGCTCGCGCCCCGGCTGGCGACCGCGACGATGCCGGCCCGGATATCGGGCCAGTCGGCGGTGCCGGTGGCGTCGAAGGGATTGTAAGCGGCGATACGCGCGTTCGGCGCGATGCCCATGACGCCTTTGCCGTCATGCGCGGCGGCGATCAGGCTGCCAACGGCGGCGCCATGGCCGTTCGAATAGGTCGAGACGCCGCCGTTGTAGATCGTCTTGGATTGCAGATCGGCATCGCCCGCGATGTGGATATCGACCAGGCCGATAATGGTATCCTTGCCCGATCCTTGGGTCTGGCTGAGGAGCGGCGACCAGTTGACCGTCTTCATCCAGTGATCGGCATGGTCGGTGCCGCTGAAATTCATCAGGCCATCGTACCAATCGACGAAGAAATGCGACCGCTCGTTCGCCGGCAGCTTTTCCAGTGTCGCGGGATCATCGATATTGATGCCGTATTTGGCGAACAGCGGGTTGGCGAACCCCTCAGCGAAGCTCTTGCCGGTTTGCGACGCGACGGCGGCGCCCCAATAGGCATCCGATTTGGCGTTGAGGTCGCGCAGTTGCGAGGCGAGCGAGGCGTAGGCGGTCGGATTGTCGGCATAGTTGCCCGCCGCCGCCCAGTTGCTGTCGATATTCGTCCAGAGGCCGCCCGTTTCCTCCCAGAAGGCACCGATGTTGCGATAATCCGGCACGATCTGGCCGTTGAACGCGCCGATGTTCCGGTACAGCGGATTGAGATCGCCCCAGAATGCGCCGATGTTGCGGTAGAAGGGGTCCACATTACCCCAGAAGGCACCGATGTTGCGGTAGAACGGATTTACGTTGCCCCAGAAGGCGCCGATGTTCCGATAGAAGGGGTTGATGTTACGATAGAGCGGGTCGATCCCGGCGGGTGCCGTATTGACCCCGGAACTGATCGATATGAGCGGCTTGGCCGAAGCCACCGCCGGCATGCCCCCGAGCGCGCTGCCAAGCAGCAAGGCCGCCGCGCCGCGTATGAAACCGGATGTGCCCAACGGTTTTCCCCCAACGAATCTCGCTATCCTGTGAGACGGTAGTGGCGGAGAGACGTGAGCAAGCTTCGAACGAAAAGGCTTAATTTACATTCGCCAGATCGCTTTACCGCGATGCGGTGGCAGGGCCGAAGCGTGGGAATGCGGGCGCCACAATCCGGTCCGCATAGCCCGCCGTTTCAAGAAAGCCGATCAACGCCGGCAGGGCCATCGGCCGCGCGACGAGGAAGCCCTGGATAAGATCGCAGCCCATCGCGCGCAGAAGCATCAGCGACATCGCATCGTCCACCCCCTCGGCGGTCACCTCCATTTCCAGCGCATGGGCGAGATCGATCGATGATCGCACTAGCAACGGATCGCGGTGGCTCTTGGTCAGGCCGGAGATGAACAGCTTGTCGATCTTGAGCTCGTGCGCCGGCAATTGCTTTAGATAGGCGAGTGAGGACAGACCTGATCCGTAGTCGTCGATCGCGATCCGGATGCCGGCGGCGCTGAACCGGATAAGGTTGGCGATCGCCTGCTCGGGCTGGTCGATCACCGCGGTCTCGGTGATCTCGAATCCGATCGCGCCGGGTGCGGCCGCGACCAGCGCCAGCGCCTCGTCGGCGAAATCGCGATCTGGCAGCAGCACGCCGGAGATGTTTACATAGACGACCAGCGCATGACCGGCATCGGCCAGCGTGCGCTGATCGCGCACCGCCCGCGCCAGCGTCCATGCGGTGAGCCGGCGAATGATGCCGGTTTCCTCCGCCATTACGATGAAATCGTCCGGGCGGATCGCGCCCAACTCGGGGTGGTTCCAGCGCAATAGCGCCTCGACTGAATCGACCGTATCGGTCCGGCAGCGCAGCTTCGGCTGATAGTGAAGCTCAAGCCTGTCGCCATCGATGGCGCGATGCAGATCGCGGAGCAGGCCAAGGCGGCTCGTCGCCGCCTCATCGGGGCCGGAGGTCGCATCGATGACGGTTTCATGCGCGTTGGCGCGGTCGTGCAGGGCGATCTCCACCCGCTCGATCGCCTCCTCATGCGCCAGCGCCCCGCCCGCTGCGGCGAAACCGATGCGTGGCGAGAGATCGAAGTCGCAACCCTCGACATGGATCGGCCGCTCGAATTCGCGAATGATCGCGCAGAGCAGGGCACTGACCGAATCGGCGCTCGTGGCCTCGAACGCGAACTCGATCGAAGTGCGATCGACCCGCCCGATCTCAACCCCGGGAAGCAGCCGCCGGATCGTGCCGGCGGCGTGACGCAGGATGGCATTGGCCATGGCATAGCCGACGTTGCGCCGGATCGGCTCGAACCGATCGAACTGGCAGACCGCCACGAAACAGGCGGCGGCATCGCGATTGGACAGCCCCGGCGCCCGCAGCGCGGGAAAGAAACGCGCCTCTTTCTCCCCCCTGCCCCAGCGATGACGAGCCCGGACAGCCAGAAGTAGAGCAGCCGCGACCACCACGACTGCGATTACTGTGCCGGCAGGATCAGACATGCGGGCGCAACTGGCGGCCGGCCCCGAAGGGCATCGTTGCGATCATGTGACCACCGCCCAGTTTCCGCCGCACGGGGGCAGAACACCAGCAGCGGATATCATGCGCGACGAAGCCATGATTCCCGGCTACCCTAGCGATGTTAAACGAGCATGAAGAAGCCTGCGCGGAGAGGCTGGCGTACCTGCCAACTGCCTGCGATCATTCGGTAAAACGACTTAGGCTGAGAGATATAGAATGCCGGGGGGCAGGCACCGGCCGTCGGATGGCCTAGCCGAGAATCATCGCGTCGCCATCGGCCTGCGCCAGCATCCGGCCGATGGCATCGAACAGGGCGTTCATCGCCACCGGCTTCTGCAACACTTCGTCGGCCCCGCCGGCAAGGCAGGTCGCCCGTAGATCGAGCGCGGTGTCGGCCGTCACCACGATCACCGGCAGCGTCGCCTTGGCGTCGCCCCGCGCGCGGATGTGGCGAATCGCGGTCAGGCCATCCATGCCCGGCATCCGCAGATCCATCAGGATGATGTTGTACGACCCGGCGTCGATCATCTCCAGGCCGCGCTCGGCATCCTCCGCCTCGGCCATTTCGGCCCCGGCGACGCTAAGCATGTCGCGCACCACGCGCCGGTTCATCGGATCGTCTTCGACAAAGAGAACTTGCATCACCGACCTCGTCTGTTGCCGGCAGGATAATCGACAAGGGTTAACACAAGCCCACGGCGCGGCCGGTCAGGCGGCGGTCGCCTGATCCTCGGCCGGCCCGACGCAGAGGCGGCTCAGCGCCTTGACCAGCGCGGGCGCGGCGACGGGCTTCATCAGCAGCTGATCCGCGCCCAGCGCCGAGATCGCCTCCGCCGGCATCTCGTCCGACGGCTTGAACAGCAAAAGCGTAGGAACGCCGCCCGAACGGCAGTCGCCCAACAATTGCCGCAGCCCGTCCAGCGGATCTTCGCCATCGATCGCTCCGCTCGCAGCCTCGACCAGCACCAGATCGACCGCGCCCTCGGCGATCATGGGTCGCGCATCCCCCGCATCGCCCAGCACCGACAGTTGCCGCACCACGGGTTGGAGGACCGCCTGCATGATGCTGCGAGCGAGCGGGTTCGATTCGATCATCAGGAGATGCGCCTCGGCAAGGCTCGCCGGGGGGCCTGACGCAGCAGCCGCCGTCGCCTGCACCGCCGTCGCCACGCGTAGCAGCGGCAGCCGAACGGTGAAGCGCGCGCCCTCCCCGACAGCACTGTCCACCGTTATCGCACCGCCCATTGCGGTCGTGAGGTTGCGGCAGATCGACAGGCCGAGCCCGGTCCCGCCGAATCGCCGATCGGTGCCACCCTCGAGCTGCTTGAACGGCTCGAAGATCTCCTCCTGCCGGTCCGCCGCGATGCCGATACCGGTATCGGCGACCAGCAGGACAAGCGTTTCATCCGCCCCCGCCGGCTCAACCGAAACGGCGAGATCGACCCGCCCGGCAGGCGTGAACTTGATCGCGTTGGAAAGCAGGTTGAAGATGATCTGGCGCAGCCGCCCCTCGTCTCCGCGCATCCATTGCGGAACCTCCGGCGCGACGGCGAGGTCAAGACGAAGCTGCTTGGCCTCGGCCTGCCCGCTCCACAGCCGCACCGCCTCCCGCAGCACGCGCGTAAGGTCGACATCGCTTTCGGTGATCACCAGCTCGCCGGTTTCCATCTTCGCGACGTCGAGGATGTCGTCCACCAGCGCGCGCATCGTCTCGCCCGCGCCGTGGACCACCTCCACCTTCTCGCGCACGGTGCGGTCAAGCTTGCGATCGGCCATCAACACCTGGGTCATGCCAAGGATGCCGTTCAGCGGGGTGCGGATTTCGTGACTGGTAGTCGCGAGGAACTCGGTCTTCGCCTTAAGCGCCTTTTCCAGCGCGCTGTTGGTGACGCTCAGCGTGTCGTTCGCCGCCCGCACCGCATTGCGGCTGCGGCGCAGCTTGAATGCCGCCCATAGCGTGCCGAGCAGCACCAGCCCTGCGACCGCCAAGGCCGCGATCAGCCCGTACAGCGTCATCGTCCGCAACCGCGTGCGGGACCGTTCGAGCGCGATGTCGCGCTGCAGCTGCCCGGCCTTCAGCCGCGCGATGCTGAGTTCCTGATTGGCGAAATCGAAGCGGGCGGAGAGCAGCGCCGAGACGGTGGAGGAGGTCACCTCGCTCGCCTCGTCGTCCAGCCGCTTGAACGCGGCGAGATGCGCCAGCGCGCGATGATCGTCGCCCAGCCGCTCGAACAGCTTGTACGCGGTTTCGTGAAAATCGCGCAGCTGCACGGTCGTCTTCGTCAGGTCGGCCCCGGCAAAGGTGCGATCGATAAAGCTACGCGCAGCGGCGAGATCGCCTTGCGCGAACGCCGCCTGCGCCTTCACGCCCCAAAGGAATTGCTCCCAGCCCGTGTCCTGCCCGGCGGCGCGCGCCAGCCCCCGGTCCGCCATTGCCATCGCCGCGCGATAGTTGCCGGCCTGATAATGCGCGGAAGCGAGGTTGGTGAGGATGCGCACCTCCAGCACCGGGCTGTCGAGCTTGCGCGCGACGGCCAGGGCGCGGCGATAATGTGCGATCGCCTCGGGGAAACGCTTCATCTCCTTCAGCGCGTCGCCCTGATTGTTGAGCGCCGGGATGAGGAGCGCCGGATCGCCGCTATAGACCTCCTCGGACTGGCGATAGTAGCGCAGCATGCGCGGATAATCGCGCGCATCGAAATAGATGGTGCCGATATATTGCAGCGCCTTGGCCTGCGAGCGTGCATCACCCAGCCTGGCATAAATGGCATAGGCGGACTGGAAACCGACGAGGGCATCGCGCACCCGCCCGGTCATCCAGTCGATCGACGCCGCGGACATCAGCAGGTCGGCATGCAGCTTGCTGCGCGGCGCGTTCCGCTCGACCTGCCGGAGGGCGCCGGCGATGACGGGATCGGCGGCGTCGGGCTGGTTGACGCGGGTCAGCGCCTCGCCCTCCAGCCAATGCGCTTTCGCCTCGGCCAGCGCCCGCTCGGCCGGATCGGCGAGCGACTGTGCAAGACTTACGGCGGCGCGGGCGTGGGGCAGCGCCTTTTGCGGCTCCGCCATCATCAGCGCGGTCGCCTGCGAAAGCTCCGCCTCATAGGGCGGTGCGCTTTGTGCGGCGGATGCGATCGCCGGGGTGGCGCACGCCAGCGCAATGGCAAGGCCTGCCGTTTTCATCCCCGTCTCCGCTTGCGTTCTTGGGCGGTTTGTAAAACGGGAATGTTCAAGGAGGGTTAAGTGCGGTGGCGGCTCATGCCTTTTCCGGCGGCGGCACGGGATCGCGCATCGCGAAGGTGCGGGACAGGCCGTGATACAGCTTCTCGCGACACACCAGCTGGCTGGCGCCGTCAGCCAGAAAAGCGGCGGCGAACATCGGCAGCATCAGGCCCCGGCTCGCCGTTGTCTCCGACAGGATGATGACGGCGGTGAGGGGCGCGCGCACCACGCCGGCGAAATAGCCGACCATGCCGAGGATCACGATGGCCGAGGCGGGCGAACCGGGAAACAGCGGACGCAAAAGGTTGCCGATCCCCGCCCCTACCGCCAGCGACGGGGCAAAAATGCCGCCCGGCAACCCTGCGACCGCCGTGGCGAGCGTGGCTACGAACTTGGCCGGCCCGAACCACAGCGGCGCATCGACGCCGGTGATCATCGCGCGCGCCGCACCATAGCCCGTTCCCCACGTCATGCCGGTCGCGACGCCCAGCCCACCCACGACGAGCCCGCAGACGGCGGCAAACAGGATCGAGCGGCGCTTGCTCCACCGGGTCACCCGATGCGTGCCGGTGGCGAGCGAAAGCATCAACCGGGAGAACAGCCCCCCCGCGACGCCGCCGACGATGCCCGCCAGCGGCACCGCCACCAGCGCCCCCATCACCGGCATATTGGCCCCGATCAGCCCGAAATACACATAATCCCCCTGCACCGACTGCGCGACCATGCCCGCGATCACGATCGCCGCAATCACCAGCAGCGTGACCTTCTGCTCATAGGCGGATGCAAGCTCCTCGATCGCGAACAGCAGGCCGGCAAGCGGCGTGTTGAACGCCGCCGCAACGCCCGCCGCGCCGCCTGCGATCAGCACCGCCCCACGCAGCGGCACGCGCAGCAGGCGATGGCTCAACCCCATCACCGCCGCCGCGATCTGCACGGTCGGCCCCTCGCGCCCGACCGACGCGCCGCCCAACACGGCGGCAAGCGTCAGCACCGCCTTGCCGCCGACGGTGCGGATCGAGACGAGCGATCCCGTCGCCCGTTCCGGATCCGCCTGCGCCGCGATCACCTGCGGAATGCCCGATCCGCGTGCGAGCGGTACATAGCGCCGCGTCACCCAGACGAGGCCCGCGAAGATCAGCGGCGTCGTGAGGACCGGAGCGTAGCGGAAACGCGCAGAATATATGCCGAACAGATCGGCCGCGAGATCCGCCGCCTTGGCGAACACGGTGGCGGCAAGCCCGATCGCCACCGCCCCGATCAGAATCGCCAGCCGCGTCCTGAACTGGACGGAGCGCGGCCCCTTCTCGCGCAGCAGCGCGCGGTAGCGGGCGGGCGACCAGAGGCGTTCCTCGGGCCTTGGCGACGGACTGTCTGACATGGGCGGGCGCTTTCCCATGATTGGCGGGCGAAGGCCAGTGCGGGCTTGCCGTGGCGCGATCCCTCTTATGCTCTGCGCGGTCCGAAAGTTTGGTCTCGTCGCCTCTCGCGCTGGCCGCTGTGTGTACGTTTTATGTCCATATCGTGACAGATCCGCAAACAGGCGTTATCTCTACTTATATGCGTATCTTAGCATCACCCAGCCGCCCGAGGATCAGCTACCGGCTCTGGATCGCGGCGTTCGGAATTGTAGGGGCCCTTCTGTTGCTGGCGTACCATGCACCGGGCCGGCTGGTGGCGTTCGAGCTGCCTTTCTCCTTGGCCTTTCTTGTCATGGGCATCTCGGACGTCGTCGAGCGGGAGCGCACCAAGAGCGAACGCCTGGCGCCGCTGATCGCGCTGGTCGGCTGTGACGGTTCGGGCAAATCGACCCTCGCGGCCGATCTGGAGGCGGTGATCGCGTCGGACGCTCCCGTTGCGCGCTGCTACCTCGGCCTCGGTTCGGGCGAATTGGGTTTGCGGATCAAGCGGTGGCCGCTGGTCGGGCCGGCGGTGGAGCGTTATCTGTCCCGCAAGGCGGGCCAGACGCGCGACAAGTCGAAGACGGTGCCGGGCGTGGCCACGGCGCTGGTCGTGTTCGCCTTCTCCCTTCTCCGCTACCGGCGCTTCCGTCACGCGCTCGCGCTGCGGCAAAAGGGCGTCACGGTGATTACCGATCGTTATCCCCAAATCGAGGTGCCCGGAATGCACGACGGGCCCGGCCTGTCCGCCGCCGCGGCGGGCAGCGCTACCGTCGCATGGCTCGCGCGCAGGGAGCGGCGGATGTATGAGCGGATGGCGAGCTTTCACCCGGACGTCGTCCTTCGGCTCAACGTCGATGCGGAAACGGCGCTCGCCCGCAAGCCGGACCATAAGGCGGGCCTGCTGGCGGCGAAGATCGCCGCCGCGCCGCTGTTACGGTTCGACGGGGCGCCCATGGTCGATATCGACGCGCGCCAGAATTACGATACGGTCCGCGCGACCGTGCTTGCCTCCGTCGCGCCGATCCTGCACCCGTCGGCACCGGTGGTGAAGGTAGCCGCCTGAACGCCCGCACGGAATTGATCGGACACATGGCTACACCTGGCGCCCGCCGCGATGCCCCGCTGATCGCGCTTGTCGGATCGGACGGTTCCGGCAAATCGACGGTCGGCGCGGCGCTGCTGGGCTGGATGAGGGCGCAACGCCCGGCGGAGATGCATCATCTCGGCAAGCAAACCGGGAATATCGGGCGGGCGATCGCGCGCTGGCCGATCATCGGTCGGCGTCTCAACCGCACGCTGGAGAAAAAGGCCGATACCGCCAAGGCCCCCGGCGGCCCCGGCACGGCGACCGCCATCGCGATCTATCTGTTTTCCATGCGACGGGTGCGGCGATTCAGGCGGATGCTCGCTCGGCGGCGGGCAGGCGTGGCGATCCTGACGGATCGCTTCCCGCAGGTGGAGGTGCCGGGGCCGATGGACGGGCTGGGGCTGGCGCTCGCCCCGGCCCCGAACGCGATGGTGCGACTGCTGGCCGCGCGGGAGCGCAGACTGTACGATGCGATGGCGGCGTACAGGCCCGACCTCGTCATCCGCCTGACCGTGGACCTTGAAACGGCGCTGCGGCGCAAACCGGATCATCGCGCCTCCTCGCTCGCGACCAAGATCGCGGACCTCGCACGGCTGAGGTTCGGCGGCGCGCCGATCGTCGACATTGACGCCACCTTGCCGCTGGACGAGGTGATCGGCCGCGCGAAGCAGGCGATCGCCGCCCTGCCGGACGCAGGTTTCTCGATCGAACCCGCCATCCGCCGATGAGGACGTGGCTGGCCGACAGCCTGTTTCGCAGGGTGATGCGGAACGCGGGCTATCTGATGTCGGGCAAGCTGGCAGGCGCGCTGCTCGGCCTCGTATCGCTCGCCTGCGCCGGGCGCGGGCTGAGCCCCGCTTTGTTCGGTTGCCTGATGATCGTGCATGCCTATGCCTCCGGCGCGGGTGCGCTCACCAAATTCCAGACATGGCAATTCATCATCCGCGCCGGGGCGCCCGCCCTGCAGCGAGGGGACGAAGCCGAAGCGCGCGATGTCATCCGCTTCGCCTTCGGGCTCGATCTGGCGAGCGGGCTGATCGGCATGATCGCCGCCATGGCGCTGCTGCCGCTGCTAGCCAGAAGCCTTGGCCTGCCGCGCGACCAGTTCGGCATCGCGCTATTCTACTGCACGCTGGTGCCGACGATGACCGCCGCAACGCCAACAGGCGTGCTGCGTCTGCTCGACCGTTTCGATCTGGTGGCCGTACAGCAAACGGTGACGCCGGTCGTGCGCGCGATCGGGGCGGCGATCGCCTATTTCGCCGATTTTGGCTTCGTCGGCTTCGTGGTCGCCTGGTATCTCGGCGATCTGCTCGGCGATCTCGTGACATGGGCGTTCGCCGCGCGCGAATTGCGCCGACGGGATATGTCGGCTGCGTTCCGGCCGGGATTGCTTGGCACCGCGCGCCGCCTGCCGGGGGCCTGGGGGTTCGTCTGGACGACGAACATCGCCCATTCCGTCTATGGCGCATGGGGGCCGCTCGGCAATCTCGTCGTCGCCTCGGTGCTGGGCCCGGCGGCGGCCGGACTATACAAGATCGCCAGCACCCTCATGGATTCCTCGGCGAAACCGGCCGACCTGCTGGCGCGCGGCTTTTACCCGGAGATCATGCGGCTCGATCCGCGATCGCGCGCGCCGTGGCGGCTCGGCGCGCGTATGGCGGCGCTGTCCGCATCGGTGGGAATGGGGCTCGTGCTGGTGGTGATGATCGGCGGCAAGCCCGTGGTCGAGGCGGTGTTCGGTCATCGCTACCTCGCCTCCTACGGCCTGTTACAGATCATGGCCTGGTCGCTGCTCGTCTCCACGGCGGCATTCCCGTTGGAGTCCCTGCTTTACATGGTCGGCCGCCAAAAGGCCGCGCTGGTGGCGCAGCTGGCGGCGGCGGCGCTCTACCTGCTCCTGCTGCATCGCCTGACGACGGGTTTCGGCCTGCCCGGCGCGGGCTATGCCTTTCTGCTCGGCACGATCGCGAACGGGGGGCTGATGCTGGTGCCGACGATCGGCAGCTTTCGCGCCCGCAAGACGCTGCCGACGGTTACGGCAGCGGCCCGGTGACGCGGATCCTCACCGCCGCCGCGATGGACGGGCCACGTTTCACAGCGGAGCAGATCGCCCGCTTGTACGACGCGATCGAGATCGATGACGTGGTCGATCCGCATACCGAATTGCCGGACAGGATCGTATTGGATCATGACCCCGGCCTGCTTGCCGATTGCTTCCGCCTCTCCCGCCAACTTCTCATCGATGGCATCGATCGTCACGAAATGTTCGCCCTGCTGGGCAAGCTGCGCCGCGACCGGGATCTCGATGCGGCAGCCCGGGTCCGGTTCAAGGATATGCGGGCCAAGCTGAAGCATTTCCGCTTCGCCATCGCGCTGTACGGGGAACGCCACCGTTATCCGCCGGTGATCGACTGGCTGACCACCGCGCTTGGCCATGCGCAGGACGGGTTCAAGACGGGGCAAGCCGGCCGGGTCGCGGTAAAGGCGGGGGTGGCGCAGCTTCTGCTCGCACCGGGTGCGTGGAGTTTGTTCGTGCGCGAGCGGGACAGGATCGTGCTGACCACGCCCGAGGGCTTCCGCGTGTTCGTCTCCCGCGATCTCGCGACGCTCGATGCGGTAGTGCGGCATGGCGAGGTGACCGGCGGGGATTTCCATGCCGCGCGCAAGGTCGTCAGCCGCCAGGTCTCGTTCTATAATGCGGCGTTAACCCTCCGCCCGGATCCCGAGGCGATGCGCATGGCCCGCAGCCTCGCGGCGATCAACGGCCTGATGGGCAGCCTGCACGACGAGCTTATCGTTCGCCGCGTATCGGGCGCGCAGGATTATCATCGCGATCGCTTCACCCTGCCGCCATCGATTCACACCCGGATCACGCACGTCCTGCAATGCTTTCGCGCGTCCGGCCTGCACATATGATCCGCCCGCGCAAACCCCGCTAAAGGGGGATGGAGGTGGTATATTTCGTCATCGACAAGGCGAAATGCGATGCCGCCCCCGCCACCGCGGAATGGCCCAGCAGGGTCTGCATAAGGAAGCTGTTATATTCCTGCACATCCGCGACGATCACGCGGAGCAGATAGTCCCACTCCCCCGACATAGAGAAGCATTCCACGACGAGGGGCTGGGTATCCACGAACGCCTCGAAGCTGCGTCGCGCTTCGGATGCATGGCTGCGCATCCGGACGTTGCACAGGACGTTGACGTCGCGGCCGATCGCGTGGGGGTTCACCAGCCGGACGGTGCGGGTGAGGATGCCGGCCGCCTCCAGCGCCTTGACGCGCCGCCAGCATGACGCGGAAGATGCGCCGACCTGTTCGGCCAGGGCGGCATGGCTGAGCGTCGCATCTTCCTGAAGCAGCATGATGATCTTGCGGTCCGCCGCATCCAAGTCGCGAAAGGATTTCACATTCTGGCTCATTTGCGCGGCACGGTATCATATCGACCGTCCGCAGCGTGAAAAATGATAGGCAATTTCACCGATGGAATGAGAAACTGGCGATATGCAGTATGATCACCCCTCGCACCCCGATGGCGCCGCGGCTGACTGGACAATCCCACAGGGCTGGAGCGCCTATTCCGCCCAGGATCATGCGACATGGGATCTTTTGTTCGAGCGGCAGGCGCGCATGTTGCCGGGCCGGGTAGCACCGGAATTCCTGGCGGGGCTGGACATGTTACGCCTGTCGCGACCCGGCATTCCGAATTTCGACGAGCTCTCCGACCGGCTGATGAAGGCGACCGGATGGCAGGTGGTGGCGGTGCCGGGGCTGGTGCCGGATGAGGTCTTCTTCGATCACCTCGCCAACCGGCGGTTCGTGGCAGGTAACTTCATCCGCCGCCCCGACGAGCTCGATTATCTTCAGGAGCCGGACGTGTTTCACGACGTGTTCGGCCATGTCCCGCTGCTGGCGCATCCGGTGTTCGCCGACTACATGCAGGCATATGGGCGTGGCGGGCAGCGTGCCGCCCGTCATGGCGCGATCGACAAGCTCGCCCGGCTCTATTGGTATACGGTCGAGTTCGGCCTCGTTCGGTCAGATGCGGGATTGCGGCTGTACGGGGCGGGGATCGTCTCGTCCCATGCGGAGTCGCGGTTCGCGTTGGAAAGCGACTCTCCCAACCGCCTCGGCTTCGATCTGCGCCGCCTGCTGCGCACGAAGTACCGCATCGATGATTTCCAGCAGACCTATTTCGTCATCGACAGTTTCGAGGACCTGCTGGAGCAGACGCTCGAAACCGACTTCGGGCCGCTTTACGACGAACTGGCCGATGCGCCGGACATCGATAGCGAGACGATTCTACCGAGCGACACCGTCCATACGCACGGGACCCAGACCCATGCCCGCGCATGACCCAGACTCCTTCCATCCCCCCTTTCCGAAAGGCTGACCGATGACCGACCGGGACAATCCGCTGGGCCTCGACGGGTTCGAGTTTTGCGAGTTCACCTCGCCCGATCCGGAAGCGCTCGCCCATCAGTTCGAGGCGATGGGGTTCGTGCCCACGCACCGTCACCCGCGCAAGAACATCACCCGCTACAAGCAGGGCCGCATCAACCTGATGATCAACCGCGATGCCGATGGCCGGGTCGCCAGGTTCCGGGGCGAGCATGGCGCCTCCGCCAGCGCGATGGCGTTTCGCGTCGCCGACCCGGACAAGGCGATGGCCTGGGCGCTCGATCATGGCGCGAAGCGCACCGACGAGGACGATACCGTCATCGAGGGTATCGGCGGCAGCTACCTCTATTTCATCCGGGCGGGCGAGGATCCGTATCGCGACTGGGCCGAATTCCCCGGCTGGCGCGCGGCGGAGGCTGAGAACAGCGTCGGCCTCGACATGCTCGATCACCTGACCCACAATGTGCGGCGCGGGCAGATGCGCGTGTGGAGCGATTTCTACAAAACGCTGTTCGGTTTCGAGGAGCAGAAGTTCTTCGACATCAAGGGCAAGGCGACCGGTCTGTTCAGCCAGGCGATGATCGCGCCGGATCGCGCGATTCGCATCCCGCTGAACGAAAGTCAGGATGAGACGAGCCAGATCGAGGAGTTCATCCGTGAGTATAAGGGCGAGGGCATTCAGCATCTCGCCCTCACCACCGCCAACATCTACGAAACCGTCGAGAAACTGCGGGCGCGCGGCGTGCGGTTGCAGGATACGATCGAAACCTATTACGAGCTGGTCGACAAGCGGGTGCCCGGCCATGGCGAGGATCTGGAGCGGCTGCGCGCCAACCGCATCCTGATCGACGGCGCGGTCGGCGAGGAAGGCCTGCTGTTGCAGATCTTTACCGAGAATATGGTCGGGCCGATCTTCTTCGAAATCATTCAGCGCAAGGGCAACGACGGCTTCGGCAACGGCAATTTCCAGGCGCTGTTCGAATCGATCGAACTTGATCAGATCCGCCGTGGCGTCATCGCAGCGGACGGCTGAGGCGCGGGAGGGACCGACCATGACGGGATACATGCCCGGCTTCGGCAACCATTTTTCCACGGAGGCGGTGGCGGAGGCGCTGCCGATCGGCCGCAACAGCCCGCAGGCGGTTCCGTTCGGCCTCTATGCGGAGCAGCATTCCGTCACCGCCTTTACCGCCCCCCGGCACGAGAACCGCCGCAGCTGGCTCTATCGGTTGCGGCCGGCG
>CAJYJW010000021.1 GCA_913775025.1 uncultured Sphingomonas sp.
CCGCCAAGGCCACCAAGGCGCTCGGCTGGCAGGCGGAGACGAGCCTGCGCGACATGATCGTCGAGATGGTCAACGCCGACATGGAGCGCCTCTCCTCCCCAGCCGCCCCCACCGAACAGCCGCTGCCCGAAATCCATCCCTGATCGTGGGCGCCGGGCAGCCAGAGCCACTCCCCTTTCGCCGCATCCTGGTGACGGGGGCGGACGGGTTCGTCGGCCGGCATCTGGTGCCGGCCCTCGCCGCCCGGCTCGCGCCCGACGCCCGCCTCACGCTTGCCTCGCGGCGCGGCGGAGACGAGCCAGGCCGGATCGCGTTGGATCTGACGGACGCCGACAGCGTACATGCCGCCATCGAAAACGTGCGGCCCGATCTGGTGGTCCATCTGGCGGCGCAGGCCTCGGTGGGTCAGTCGCTCGGCGCGGCGGCAGATACGTGGGGCATCAACGTCTGCGGCAGCCTGACGCTGGCGCGGGCGATCGGCGACGCCGTGCCCGACTGCACGGTGTTTTTCGCCAGCACGTCCGAGGTCTACGGCCTCGCCTTCAACGATGGCCGCGTGACGGAGGCTACGCTTCCCCGCCCGCAAGGCCCCTATGCGCGATCGAAGGCGGCGGCCGAGGCGATGTTCGCCGACGTGCTGCCCGACACCGCCCGCCTGATCGTGGCGCGACCGACCAACCACAGCGGGCCGGGGCAGGACGAACGCTTCGTCATCCCCGCCTTCGCCGCGCAGATCGCCCGGATCGAGGCGGGCGCGCCGCCCGAGATCCGCGTCGGCAACCTCGATGCCGAACGCGACTTTCTCGACGTGCGCGACGTGGTGGCGGCCTATATGGCATTGCTGGCGGCGGCCCCTGCCCTGCCCGCCCGCAACTTGTTCAACATCGCCTCGGGCAGGACGGTGCGGATCGGCGAGATCCTCGACCGGCTTCGTGCGCTCTCGCCCATCGAGATGGTGGCGATGCCCGATCACGTAAGGATGAGACCAAGCGAGGTACCGCGTACCTTGATCGATAGCGGCGCTCTCCACGCTGCTACAGGCTGGTCACCCAGGCATGATCTCGATGCGATGCTGAAGAACGTGCTGACAGCGGACAGGCCGCACCGATCTGCCTGATCCGCCTGACGCGTAAACCCCGCTCCTTCATGGATTTCGACATGAGCCAGTCCGCCCTCCGCATCACCCCCGTCATCCTGTCCGGAGGGTCGGGGACGCGATTGTGGCCATTGTCGCGCACCGGGCGGCCCAAGCAGCTGCTGGCGCTGACCCATGCCGAGACGATGCTGCAGCTGACGGCGCGCCGATCGAACGATCCGCAGGCGTTCGAGGCGCCGATCGTCGTGGCGAACGCGGCGCATGCCGATCAGATCGAGGCGCAGCTGGCCGAGGTCGGCGTCACGCCTGCGGCGCTGGTGCTGGAGCCGGTCGCGCGCAACACCGCGCCCGCGATCGCGCTGGCGGCGCTGGCGGTGGCGCCCGATGCGCTGCTGCTGGTGATGCCGAGCGATCATGTGATCGCCGATGTCGATGCGTTCCGCGCCGCGATCGGGGCGGCGACGCCATTGGCGGCGGAAGGCTGGCTCGTCACCTTCGGCATCGCACCGCAGGCGCCCGACACGGGGTACGGCTATATCCGCACCGGCGCGCCGCTGGCCGATGGCGTGCAGCGGGTGGAACGCTTCGTCGAGAAGCCCGATCGCGCCACCGCCGAAGCCTATCTGGCGGAAGGCTGCTACGCCTGGAACGGCGGCATCTTCCTGTTCCGCGCCGATGCCTATCTGGCGGCGCTGGAGGCGCATGGCCCGGAGATCGCGGCGGCATCGCGCGCCTCGATCGCGGCGGCGCATCGCGAGGGGACGCGGCTGTTTCCCGAGGCCAAGGCGTTCGCCGCCTCGCCGTCCGATTCCATCGATTATGCGGTGATGGAGAAGGCGAGCCGCGTGGCGGTGGCGCCGGTCGACATGGGCTGGTCCGACGTGGGCAGCTGGGATGCGTTGCACGACATCGCGGTGAAGGATGCCGGCAACAACGCGCATCACGGCGAGGTCGTGGCGATCGACACCAGCGGCTGCCTGATCCGTTCGCAAGGGCCGCTCGTCGCGGCGGTGGGCGTGAAGGATCTGATCGTGATCGCCACCGGCGACGCCGTGCTCATCATGCCCCGCGGCAGCAGCCAGGAAGTGAAGCGCGCCGTAGAGGAACTCAAGAAATCCGGCCACATCACGCTCGACCGGCCGAACGACTGAAGCCGATCAGGCGCGACGCCAAGCGGATCAAATCCTTATCCGCTAGCGGTACGGCCCGAGGAACAGGTCGCCCAGCGCACGGCGGCGGAACAGGGTGGTGCGGCGCTGGCGGTGGTGCTCGGCGCGGTCGTGCGCCAGATGGCAGCGCTGACAGAGCGCCGCGAGGTTGCGCCAGCGGTTGTTGCCCGGATCGTGATCGAGGTGCGCGCCCGCCAGCACCACGCGGGTGACGGGCAGCAGCACCTCCCCCGCCAGCGCCACCCAGCGATATTGGCGGGGCGTGTGCTCGGGGATGGCGCGCCCGCGCAGGCGCCGCCCGCGATCGTCGCGCCAGCAGCCGCGATCCTCGTCGTACCAGCGGCCATCGCCCAGATGGGTGACGTGGCGGCCGTGCGGGCGGCCGCAATGCTCGCACCGCCCCCGCGCGCGCGCGAAACGGATCGCGGCGGACAATTCCCGCCAGTCGATCGGGTAGAGCCAGCGATGTTCGGGCCGGATCGGCATGGCCCGGACCTTGAATCAAGCGGCGGCGGAACGGAAGGGGAAAGTTTTCCGATAGCTATCGCATACCAAGATGGTATCCGTTAGCTATCAGTCCAATATCCTTCGCAGATAGCGGGCGTAATCCGATTTTCCCAGCTTCACGATCGCCTTCTCCAGCCCGGCGGCGTCGATGAAGCCTTGGCGGTAGGCGATCTCCTCGGGCGCGGCGATCTTGAAGCCCTGGCGCTTTTCCAGCACGCGGACGAATTCGGCGGCGTCCAGCATGCTGTCCGGCGTGCCGGTGTCGAGCCAGGCGTAGCCGCGGCCCATGATCTCCACCGACAATTCGCCGCGTTCCAGATAGACGCGGTTGACGTCGGTGATCTCCAGCTCGCCCCGGGGCGAAGGCTTCAGGTTCGCGGCGATATCCACCACCTGCCCGTCATAGAAATAGAGGCCGGTCACCGCCCAGTTCGATTGCGGCCGCTCCGGCTTCTCCTCGATCGAGACGGCCTTCATCGCAGCGTCGAAGGCGACGACGCCGTACCGCTCGGGATCCTGCACGTGATAGGCGAACACGCTCGCGCCGGTCGGGCGGCTCTTGGCGCTCTCCAGCAGCTCGGGCAGGCCGTGGCCGTGGTAGATGTTGTCGCCCAGGATCAGCGCGGAAGGCTCGCCCCCCACGAAGTCCGCGCCGATGATATAGGCTTGCGCGAGGCCATCGGGGCTCGGCTGCTCGGCATAGTCGAAGGTCATGCCCCATTGCGATCCGTCGCCCAGCAGCGAGCGGAAGGCCGGCAGATCGCGGGGGGTGGAGATGATCAGAACTTCGCGGATGCCCGCCAGCATCAGCGTGCTGAGCGGGTAATAGATCATCGGCTTGTCATAGACCGCCATCAGCTGCTTCGATGTCGCCAGCGTCATCGGGTAGAGCCGCGTGCCGCTGCCGCCGGCGAGGATGATGCCCTTCATTGCTTGCTTCCTTTGTCTGGCGGTGTCTGGCGGTTCGGGTCAGGCGGGCAGGCGCGCGATCACCACATCCAGCGCATCGCGCCAGTGCGGCAGGGTGAGCCCGTGCGCCGCGGCGATGCGGCCACAGTCCAGCCGCGAATTGGCCGGGCGTTTCGCGGGCGTCGGATAGTCGGCGGTGGGGATGCGGCGAACGCTGGCGGTGGGCCCTCCCCGTGCGGCGGAGGCGGCGAAGATGGCCTCGGCGAAATCGGCCCAGCTCGCCTCGCCTGTCGCTGTCATGTGGAACAGGCCGCGCTTGGCCGGGTCGCTATCCGATACCATGTTGGTAGCCACGGCAAGAATGCCGTCGGCGATGTCGAGCGCGCTCGTCGGGTTGCCGATCTGGTCGGCGACGACGGCCAGCTCGTCGCGGTCCGCCCCGACGCGCAGCATCGTTTTCACGAAATTGCCGCCGAACGGGCTGTAGACCCAGGCCACCCGCAGCACCGCGCTATTCTCCGGATAAGCAGCCAGCACCGCCTGCTCGCCCGCCAGCTTGGAGGCGCCATAGACGCCGGTCGGACCGGTCGCATCGTCCTCGCGCCACGGGCGATCGCCCGATCCGTCGAACACATAATCGGTCGAGA
>CAJYJW010000022.1 GCA_913775025.1 uncultured Sphingomonas sp.
GCGAGGTCACGCCGCTGTTCTTTATCGGCGCGGCGCTCGGCAATGCGCTCGCGCCGATGTTCGGAGTACCGTCGGGGCTATTCGCAGCGATCGGCTTCGTCGCGCTGTTCGCGGGCGCGGCCAACACACCGCTGGCTTGCACGTTCATGGGGATCGAGTTGTTCGGCGCGGCCTATACGGTGCCGATCGCAGTCGCGTGCTTCGTCGCCTACCTCTGCTCAGGCCACAACGGCATCTACCTGTCGCAGCGCGTCGCTGTGCCAAAGGTACCTGCCGCACACCTCACACCCGACGCGACCCTGCGCGATGCCCGCACGCACCGCGCTTCTCGCCGGCGCACGCGCGCCTGATCCTGTTTCCTGTCGAAAGCCCGTCATGCCCAATCGTTTCACCGTCCATCACCGCGAAGTCGGGATGCTGCGCATCTATCTGAAACCGTCCGACAAGATCGGCCCGCGTCGCTTCTGGGGGGCAAAGCCGCTCTATCGCGAGCTGATTCGCACCGCGAAGGCGGACGGCATCATCAACGCCGTCGCGCAAAATACCCATTACGGCTTCAGCAATCACGAACCGATCCGGGAGAACGGCTCGGAAATTGCCGATCCGCATCTGACGATCTGTGTCGAACTGGTCGGCGATCGCGATCAGCTCGACCTCTTCTGTCGCCGGCATGGAGATCTGATCGGCGACAAGGTGATCGTCTACAAACGACTGGAGCATTGGACTATCACGCGCAAAACTGAGCTAACCAGAGCCTGATCGGCGTTCCCGTAAAGGAAGGATGGTCGGGACGGCTGACGGTCGCAAGGCGCACTGGACGGCAAGGAGACAGCCGTTTTCCCAAAATATGTTCCCGATTGCTCATTCCCGAAATGGCCGGTTGGAGACGGAGAAACGGGACGATTCGGCCCGTGAGAGGAACCCGCCTCTAGCATACGCCCGGAGCGGATAATGTGAGCAGGCATCTCCGATTGCGAGCAGCGCCGGATGATGGCGAGCACATTGGCAGCTAATTCGAGTACGGGGTCATGCGCCAGTGGCAGAGAGCGTGAGCAGGAAATCGCTACGATTGCGAGCGCCTACAAGTAGCGGCCGTTAAAGATCAGGCCGTTGAATATCATGACCTGGGCGAATTTTCGCCGGGCTATCGACTGACGCGGTGGCGACATGAAATGACGTAAGGACCGCCGCGATGATCCTATCCCAGCGGTGCGGTTTTTGCAGAAATGTGATGACCTTCGTCGTGACATCTCCAAACGCTTTCATGCAACGATCCCACGGCCCTTTGAGGGTCCATCCCACAAGAACGACGATGGTGCTGACCCACCAGATGACCCATCCGCCTTTGGAGAACGTCAGCGCGGCGCCGACCTTTGTGGAAGTACCGGGCTGCGGATCACTGAACGCGGCACGAACGATACCGGCGAAGTCTCCTAACCAAGCGATCCCTACGAGACAGGCGAGGAGCGCATAAAAGGACCATTGAACAGCCGAGCGCTCGGTGGCGATCTTAAAAATTCCTCCCGCAAAAATTGAGCCGACCACAGCGGACAGGATGCTGAACCAAAGAAGAATCGTATTTCCGCAGCCGAGGACCGTGACCTTACCGGCCTTCTCCGCCGCAGCAACGTCGGAAACGACGTGCTGGAAGACTGCAAAGGGAACAATGATGACAAAAACCGAAAAAACAGCAATGCCACACAACCAAACGATCGCGCCTTCGCTACGGGTAAGTGGATCTTTCTCTGGCGGAGTTCCGACGAAGAGGCGAGCAAACCGTTTAATCATACGCTCTCGTAAATCCGTGGGTGCAGCCAGGCATTCTAATTGGCTCATGCAGGGGACTCGCACGCCTTCGGTGCTATGCCTCGCCCGGTAGGCCGCTATATTTAGATTGGTGGCGGTTCGTAGAGAGCGCGACGACGTGCTACCTCCACATCAAAGACATAATCTTTCCATGGCAGCCGCTGGGAGGGCAGAGGCTCAGGCTCGTTTCGCCGGCGGGACCGCTCGATCGCAACCTCTAGTGCATCCTCGCGAGTGTCAGCATGATCGCGCCACCACGCCCAGAAGCGTAGCGTATGCCACGCAAGCGCTGGGACTGTGGCGAACACGACAAAGAAAACTGCGTTTCCTCGCTTGGGACCAAGCGCCGCGATCGAAATCAAGAAGACCACGATAGCCCACACAGTGGTGATGACGCTGCCGGCCATCCGTCTACCTGGGAGCTCAGTCAGAAGCGCGAGCTTCCACACGTCGGATAGCAAACTGCGAACAGCAAGATACACAAAGAGAAATGGCGTGCCGAACCCGATGACGAAGCCGATCGCTTTTAGAAGCGAAGTCATTCTGAGTCGCCGTTCGCCGTGCCTGCAGCAGCAGTAGCAGCAGCAGCGTTGATCTGGTCGAAGATGCTGTTCGAAATACAATGAACGACGATGTTGCTGATAACCCTTGCGTCAAGCGAAACTACGCCGCCTGCTGTCTCACGGCCGTGGTGACGAACACTTGTGTCAGTCCCCGTCGGCTGCTCTGCCGCTCGGTGCCAAAACTGCCATTTCGCCGCTACAGGAGTTGCAGCGGGTGCCTCATGTCCGATTTCATAGAGGAAGCGTTCAGGACGAGCGAGCGCGATCGACAGGACCTGACCTTTCTCGTCCTGGCGGATGTCGGTAACAGCACCTTTATAGGCGATGCCGAACCGACCACTGGTCGTCGACGTATAAACATGCCCCACCGGCGTATAGCCATTCTCGGCAGGCCGGGTGATATGCTCAAACACCCAGCCCTGCGCATTATAGTCGACAGAATCGATTAACAGTTCGAACGATCGGCTCATCACTATCGTAACGAGCGTCATGACCTCGAACATGAGGACTGCGGCGAGAGCAGCAGCCTCATAAGATTGCATCGGTTTGCCGCCTAGAGCGTCGAAACCAGCAGCGATTGGATTTCGAATGACCGCCCCGACGGTGATACCATAACTCTCGGAGATAGCGCGGCCGAGATCAGTGACGCCGCTGGATACCATGAACCCGAGAACGTGAGCGACGATCGAGAAGAAGACCGCCAGAACGAGCGCGGACACCGCAGTCAGCTGAACCTCTGGCCGTCGTGCCCCACCGCGGCGGGTCTTGAAGTTGAAGGCTGCGAGCAGTGAAAGGCCCGGAAGCATGGCCAGAACGCTGGCGAGGACGCCGAGCGTCAGGCCCATTTAGCGCGCTGGATTGTTTTTGGAAAACACGAAGCGGCCAGTTCGCCCATCGCGGAGCACGCGGCCTTTACCCTTTGCAGCGCGGCGCTCGGCTTCCAGCTGAATGACCTCCGCCCAGCCACCAGCCTTGTCCACCGCAGCGCCTGCGGCTCGCTGTTGGTCAATGGTGAGGATCGTCGCCATGAGAGAGATATAGGCCCTTTCTGGTCCGACGTAAACGAGCGACAGGCCGCTTGGTTCGCACGATTGACCTACCAAGCGGCTCGCGAAGGATAGATGCTCCGCGCACGCTACGTCAAACCGGTAGGAAGCCGATGACCTCGTAAAATAGGTCCATTCCGCCGGTCTCTCGCCCCTTAACATTCGCACCTGCGAGCATGGCGATATCCTCGGTCTTGACGATCGCAACACCTGTCTTTGTCAATATCGCGGTGATGCTGCTGGCTTCCCTCAAAGGATATCCGATCAGATCAACCTTGCCAAAGCCCTGTTTGGGTGTGGGGCTAGAACGAAGCCGTATTGCTACACATCCTGATAGGCAACCTCGATTACCTACACGATAAATGGCATGATTCGCCTTCAAAGTCCCAATAGTTGAGGCACCTGCGTGAGCAACCGCGCAGACTGCGAACACCAGCAGCAAAAATGTCCAGAACGCCGTGCCTAGAATCGCTTGGATGGGGTTGCGTCTGAGAGCAGCTTCGATGCGCTTCTGCATCCAAGCCGGGGGTTCCTCGTCCTTGATGATGCCCCGGTACAGACCGATGAGCATCAAAGCTCCGAATAGAAGCGCGGGGAGAGCTATGGCAGGAATGTCGGGCGCACTGGTCCCGAACATAGCAGGGGACAGCCCGAACCGAGCCAAATATGATCGATCTAGGACATATGCAGAGTAGTATAGCAGCGCACCGATAACCGCGGTCGCAGCGGGCGCTACAATGATAAAAGCGCGCGAGAAGCTATCCTTGATGCGTAAAAGCTGCTCCCGCGTCTCAGCGTGTTGACCCGGCGCGCTATCTGATTCTTCAGTGCTCAATTTTGCCCCCTCAGATCAGCCATACATACCTATCTGCAAATAGACATGAGCTGCGATGGATAAGGGCTTACGACCTTCGAAACCTCTTCCCACGGCGCGGAAAGCCACGCTTCATAGTCCTCTGGATGGAGGATCATCGGCATTGCCTTGGGGTGGATGGGGGCTACCACCGAGTTAGGCTCGGTAGTGAGGAACCCGAATGCCGGACCGCGATCGGTGGGTCGCCAGATGCCTGCAAAAGCAAAGATCGGACGGCTTGGGACATCGAACCAGTGAAGAGGCTTCTTGCCGTCCTCACCTGGAGTGAGCCCGTACTCTGAAAATGACGTCACTGGCACCAGGCAGCGACGTGCCGGCGTGGTCAGCATCGATCGCCAAAAGCTCGAGCTGAGATTGCGCACGTTGGTAACGTACTTCGTCAACCTCACCGCCGGATCGCGCTTGCTGGGCACCTGTGTCGGCACGCCCCACTCCATGCGCTTGAGCCGGCGATCGTCGCCTTCCTTCACGATCACAGCGCCATAGAAAGGTGTCTTATTGCCCGTCGGAAAGATGTCACCGGCGGGGAATGTTTCATCGGGCTCGCAGGGCGGCCGAATGCCAAACGACGCCATCACCTCGGCCTGCTTGGCCGTCAGCCTATAGATGGGGTGATTGCGGTTCACTCTTTTCGATGCGCACCGTGATCCGGGCCGGCATGGTGCCGGCAGACGCAGAGGGGTGCCATGTTGCAGTATGTTGGGCTCGACGTCTCGCTGGCCGAGGTGGCGATCTGTGTGGTCGATGAGGACGGGACGATCGAGTTTGAGGGAACCGCGCCTTCTGAGCCCGACGCCATAGCCGACTGGCTGCTTGAACATGACGTTCATCCCGAGAAGGTCGGATTAGAGATCGGCGGCTTGGCGCGCTGGCTGTATTCCGAGCTGGCTGAGCGTGGACTCCCGATGATCTGCATCGACCCGCGCCGGCTACGCGCTCTGACTAAGACGATGCCGATGAAGACGGACCGCAACGACGCACGCGCCATCGCTCAGGTGATCCGCGTCGGTTGGTATCGGCCGGTCCATATAAAAAGCCCGGTCGGTCAGGAGCTGCGCATGCTGCTCGCCAACCGCAAGACCCTGCTGGTCAAGTACGGCGACATCGAGAACGAGGTGCGCGGCACGCTCCGCGCATTCGGGCTCAAGCTCTCGGGCCGGATCGCGTCGGGGCAGTTCGAGCAGCGCGCCATGGATCTGGTTGAGGATCGACCGAGGCTCGCAGCCATGGTGAAGCCTATGCTCATCGCGAGATCGGCGCTTCGCGAGCAATGCGCCGTGCTGCACAAGATGCTGCTGGATGCTGTCGCCCGGGACGATACCTGCCGACGCCTCATGACCGTGCCGGGCGTCGGCGCGGTGACGGCCGTCACCTTCCTGGCCGTCATCGATGAACCGAGCCGCTTCCAGCACTCGCGCGATGTAGGCGCCCACCTCGGCATGACGCCGAGGAAGTATGCCAGCGGCGAAACGGATCGGAACGGCTCGATCTCCAAGACGGGCGACGCCCTGATGCGCACGACGCTCTACCAGGCGGCTCTGGCGCTGCTTGCGCGATCGAAGCGGTGGTCGACGCTTAAGGCGTGGGGCATGGCCATCGCAAAGCGGCGCGGGCTGCGCAGGGCCATTGTCGCGGTCGCGCGGAAGCTGGCAATCGTCATGCACCGCATCTGGGCGGACGGCACCGAGTTCCGGTGGACGCGCGAGGAGGCGACCGCATGATGGTCTGACCCCGCGCGACCTGCACCAGTTCCGCAGCAAGGCGGGGGCAACCCGAGAGAACGACGTCGAGGCGACTGCGCTGTAACCGGAGTGCCACCAGAGCCCGTCCAAGGTAGATAGCAGCCCTCGATCAGCCATCGAACGACCCATGGTGAGGCGGCTCAGCGCCGACCTCGGACACAAGCTCGAACCTCGGAAAAGCCCACCTATGGCAACGCTCGATCAGGCAGTCCGCCTTGTCGCGACCGACGTCGCCTTATCACCGGGAACGGCAAGGAAGGTGGGAGGAGGATGTTCGGCCTCGCTGGCCTCGGATGCACCTCCTAAGCAGGTCTTCCTTTTGCAATCGCTAGCCGGATGGTGAGCAGCACCCCAATGACAATTACTGCGGCTAAGGCGAAAAAACCCAGTATCGGGTGAATAGCGCTGGCCCAGCTTGAAACGGCCCAACCAGCAAGCCCGACCAGAAGGATGCATACGAGTAAGGCAATCCATCCTTGGAAGCTGACAGGATGCGCGGATATCTTTCCGGCACGACGCGAATAAACGAACCACACGGCCCGTTCCGGTTGATCGTTGAGGAGGCTCATCGCTCTACCGCTATCATCAGATATTAGATAAGTTAGCTTCTCTGGTGACGTCCGCAAGTGCGCGACTGCCGCCAGGCAGCTTTTCGCTTGCCGAGGGGACCGCAATCATACAAGATAGGGAGTTCGCGTGAACAGCATACTGGCAACTGCTTCATTGGCGATAGCTTCGGCTGTGTCCAATCCCTGCGATGACATGATGGCGGGGCGTCCAGTGCAGACTATTAGCGCCGAAGCGTTCTCCCTAGGCATGCAAGCCGCTGCGCCAGGACCGAAGAGTGAGTATGAGACTACAGCCGCCTACGAGGCCCGTTCCAATCAAAAGCTGCAAGCCTTCCTGAGCGAAAATCCATACGTCGCATTTCGGAAGGAGATCATTGGGAACTTTGAGTTTCAATATAATGCCGACACACAGCAGCTTAGTTATGAGCAGAGCGGGGGGCTAAGGTGCATTGAGAATAGAGAAAAACAGTGTATTAATATACACCTTACTAGCTCATCAGCTAGCTCGACGCTCAAGAGCTATGACATTGCTTACACGCCACCATCTGAAGGCTATACGCCGTATCCCGTCATAACAGTATCTCCAGAGCGGGCTCGTAGCATACGCGAAGGCGATATAATGATCTATGGCTCCGTAGAACTCATTATGGTTGTTGTGCCGGAGGCACCTTACCTCATCAGAGAGTTTCGATCAATGTCTAGCGGTCGCAATCGATTTTATGAGGGGAATACACTTCCCGTTCGGCTCCTTTGTACAGGATGGTCCATAAAGGCGAAGCGCTAACCCATAAGTGCTTGGTGACGTGACCAGTCTGCGTGACCTCGTATTTGCTAGGTTTGCAGGTGTCAGAACCGTGTGCCGGAAATATCGACTTGCGACAGCCTGAGGTAAAAAGGTCTACCTTTCTCCCGCGTGTTCGGTAACAAGCATAATCAGGTGCTTATGAGGTACGAAAGGTCAGGGTAGAAATGCGTTACGGCTATGCTCGTGTTTCGACTGACGAACAGAACCTCGCCCGTCAGCGTGTGTCTCTTGCTCTCGCCGGGTGCGATCAGGTGGTCGAGGAGGTGGAGAGCGGGGTGAAGGCGCGTCGTCGTCTCGACGCCCTGCTGAAGCGGCTGCATGGCGGCGATGAGCTGATCGTTTCCGAGCTGGACAGGTTGGGCCGCAGCACAGGTGAAGCCGTGCTGTTGATGGACGAGCTTATCAAGCGCGGCGTGCAGCTCCGCGTTCTTGCCCTTCCCTCGCTCGACATCGCCACGAACGACGGCCGGCTCATCGCAGACATTCTTGCTAGCCTCGCTGCACATGAGCGGCGCCGGTTACGGGAGCGCCAGCGCCAGGGGATCGCTGCAGCGCGTTCGTCGGGCCGGCATCTCGGTCGCCCGCAGAAGATGAACGGTCAGCAAGTCGGCGAGGCACGCGCCAGGCTGGCGGCCGACGAACCAGTCCCCGTGGTCGCACGCGCCTATGGTGTCACGCCCAAGACGCTGCGCGCGACGCTGGCAAGGACTGGCGGGCCTGGAGCAATACCAGCACGGCAGTTGGCATGAGCGGGCGTTTTAGTCCTCGCATCCTCGGTCGAGATCATTCGCACAATCAAGAAGGAGGGGGCACGTCGTCGATCGCAGCCAACCTTCTCAACGTGCCCACAACAATCATAAGCGAGTCATTCAAGCCCTTCGGGCGAAGCGTGCCGCGTAGGACTAGGTAAAATGACAGCTTCTCCCGCATTCAAAACGGACACGTCTTTCAAGCTCTCAACGAGGGTGATCGCTGGCCGCTTTGCCGACCAAGATTTAGATAAGCTAAGAGGCGGCTACTACACGCCGGCCGCGCTGGCGCGTTGGCTTGCGACATGGGCCGTGCGGACGACGACGGACCGCGTGCTAGAGCCCAGCTGCGGTGATGGCTCATTCCTAGACGCTGTGACTTCACGCCTACTGGCGCTGGGCACCTCAACGGCTGCAACTATCTCTCAGGTCCGGGGTGTAGAAGTTGTCCCAACGGAGGCCGAGAAGGCCCGGACCCGACTTCGTGCCAGCCTTGGATTGCAGGGGAACCAGGTCGTCGAAACTAGCGACTTTTTCACCTGGGCTGAAGGAGAAGGCGCGGCAGAGAAGTTTGACGCCGTCATCGGTAACCCCCCCTTCATTCGCTATCAGGCCTTCCCAGAGCCAAGCCGAGGCTTGGCCATGAGCCTGATGGTGGCGGAGGGCCTGAAGGCCAACAAACTCACTAACATCTGGGTGCCATTTGTCGTGGCGGCCGTGACAAAGTTGAAAAAGGGCGGCCGGCTCGCACTGGTCCTGCCGGCTGAGCTGCTTCAGGTCACCTACGCAGCGCAACTCCGCTCGTTCTTAACCGATCGCTTCAGTCGGATCGACATCGTCGCATGTAACGAGTTGTTCTTTGATCGAGCTGAGCAGGAAGTCGTGCTGCTCCTCGCTGAAGGTGCACGGCCGAGTAGTTCCAAGTCTTCAAAATGCCGCGTCGCCCTTACGGAGGCGGCTACCGTGTTCGATGTAACGACGCACCAGCCAAAAGATGTTCTCCGCAATGCAGAGCCGAAAACGGTCGAGCACGCTGCCGAAAAGTGGCTGAAGTATTTTCTAACCGCCCGCGAGATCGCCTTCATGCGCGACGTTCGGGCGAGCGACGCCGTTGCGAACCTTAAGGCTCACGGGAGCGTCGACGTTGGTGTCGTGACCGGGAAAAACGAGTTTTTTGTCGTTACCCAAGATCAGGTCAGCGAGTGGGGCCTCGAAGGCTTCACCGTGCCATTAGTCTCGCGCGCAGCGCAGCTGAAAGGCGCATCGATCGATAAGTATGAGTGGGCGCAGCTCGCCGCGAAGGGAGATCGGGTTCATCTCCTCTACCTCAACGGCGCAGCGCCCAAGAGCCTTCCTGCTCGGCTACAACGCTATATCGCATGGGCTGAGGGGAAAGGCTTTCACACCGGCTATAAATGCTCAATCCGCAAGCCTTGGTATGCTGTGCCTTCCGTGTGGGTGCCAGATGGCTTCTTTTTTCGCCAAATTTACGATTTTCCGCGAGTAGTTGCCAATCGAGCCAATGCGACTTCGACAGACACGATCCACCGCCTTCGAGCTGACAAGCCAGAGGAAGTGATCGCAAATATCTATACTCACCTTTCCGGTGCATCGGCGGAAATTGAAGGTCGGAGCTATGGTGGTGGCGTCCTTGAGTTAGAACCCACTGAAGCGGAGCGGCTTCTTATGCCGGCAAGCCTCAAGGCGGCGATGCCCATGTCGGAGGTGGATCGTCTGGTCCGTGCTGGCCGCCTCTCCGACGTTTTGATCGAAAACGATCGTCTAATCCTTCAGCCGCTCGGTTTGAGCGTAGCGGATTGCGGGATGCTCAAAGACATCTGGATCAAGATGCGGGACCGCCGCTCGGGCCGGCGCCGTCGCAGCCGAACGGTTGAGAACGCCTAATGGCCGTGTGTGTAACCAAAGACCAAGGCCGCGCAAGAATTGCGGCGCTTGTTGCTGCGTTCAAGCATCAAGAGGCGGACCACTTGGCTGCGCTTTACAACGAAACACAGGCCAGAACCGACTTCATCTCACCCATGTTAGAGGCGTTCGGGTGGGACGTTTATAACACGCTTGGACAGCCTTTGGGATTGAGGGAGGTATTTGAGGAAGCCACGGTAGAGGTGGGTGAGGAGCGCCTATCCAAGAAGCCCGACTACGAGCTTCGGCTGGCACGCCAGCGCAAATTATTCGTTGAGGCCAAGAAGCCTCGGGTAGATATCAGTCGGGATGTAGCGGCGTCGTTCCAGACGCGCCGGTATGGGTTTTCGGGCAGTTTGCCGATTTCGATCCTCACCAATTTTCGACAGCTCGCTGTCTATGACTGTGGACCTGTTCCAGCTGAGGGCGAAGCGGCTCACGTCGCAAGACTGCTCTTTGTTGAATGCGAAGATTTCGAGCGCCGGTTCGATGAGCTCTGGGACCTGTTCTCCCGCGAAGCCGTCTATAGCGGCGCTTTCGACGAACGATTTTCCATTGGAGCAACACGGCTTGGTGCTGCTCAGTTCGATGACCTCTTTCTTGCCCAAGTTCAGCACTGGCGATCCATACTTGCGGTCGATATTCATCGCAGTCGGCCAGATCTGACACCGACTGAATTGACCTATGTCGTTCAGCTTCTAATCTCACGCATCGTATTCCTCCGCATTTGTGAGGATCGAGATATCGAGGTGTATGAGAGTCTCCGCAATTTGGCGACGCCGGGCACCTACGAAGCATTTCACGCGGTACTGGAAACAGCCGACCGCTTCTATAATTCTGGATTGTTCCGCTTATTAGCAGACGATCCCTTAGCCATTCACGTCAGTGATGACGCGATGTCATCAGTGCTATCGGAGCTTTATTATCCGCAAAGCCCCTACACCTTTGCCGTGGTGGAGCCGGAGGTTCTCGGCGAGGTCTATGAGCAGTTTTTAGGGAAAGAGATCGTTATTGACGGCGATCAGGTTGACATTGTTTACAAACCTGAGGTTCGCGAGAGCGGCGGGGTCGTGCCCACACCGCGCTACATCGTTGATGTGATTGTAGAGCGAACCGTCGCGCCCAGAATCGTGGGGCGAAGCCCGACTGACTTAGCCGACTTCACCATTGCTGACTTGTGCTGCGGTTCGGGGATCTTTCTACTCTCAGCTTATGATTTGCTATTAAATCACTATCTGGCTTGGTATGTTGCAAATGATCGTTCCGCCCACCTTGGAACCAGAATTTACGAGGTTGCAGGTGGGCATTGGAGGCTGACCTTCGCCGAGCGACGGCAGATACTACTGACGCATATTCGAGGCGTTGATATTGACGCCAACGCCGTCGAAATTGCCCGCCTCAGCCTTCTCTTAAAGCTCATTGAGAATGAGACCCGTGCCGACCTGGACGACTATGTGCAGAGCGTGCGCGCGCCCGCCCTGCCCTCGCTCGACGGCATCATCCGTAGTGGAAACAGCCTCGTTTCCTTCGAAGAGTGGGATGCTTTCAAGCCAGATGGTGCGCTGCCGGCGACGCTGAATCCTTTTAGTTGGCCAGCTGAGTTCCCAGCAGATCTGGAGCGTGGTGGCTTTGACGTGATCGTCGGCAATCCGCCCTACACGCGCATCCAGATCATGCAGCGGTATTTTCCGGAGGAGGTGGACTTTTACCAATCCGCCCCCTCCCCTTATCAATCGGCCACACGAAACAATTTCGACAAATACGCCTTGTTCATCGAGAGGTCGTTGCAGCTACAGGCGCCCAACGGTCGCCTAGGGCTAATCGTGCCTCATAAATTCATGGCAACGGTCGCTGGTCGTGCCCTACGGGATGTTTTTTCGGCTGATCGACTCCTAGAGGAGGTTGTACATTTCGGCGCACAGCAGGTGTTCGGCGATGTTGCCAATTACACGTGCATCCTGATCGCTGACGGTGCTGGCCAGGATAATGTCACTTTAGAGCGCGTCACCGACCTTGACCGGTGGCGCTATGGCAGTGCGGGCGAGTTGATGATCGTGCCAGCGGCCACTTTGACCGCTGAGCCGTGGGAAATGGCTGAGCCAGTCGCTATGGCCGCGTTCCAGCGGATGCGCGCCGTGCATCCAGATCGCATTGGGACTGAGGCAGACATCTTCGTTGGCCTCCAGACGAGCGCCGACGATATTTATACCATCGCAGCGATCGGAGAGACGGCCACCCACATCCGTTTTCTGGCCGGAGGCCGAGAATGGCAGATTGAGAAAGGCATTCTAAAGCCTTTCCTTCGTGACGTGACGCTAACGGCCTATCGGCGCAGCACAGCGAACAGCTGGCTTGTATTCCCCTATGAGGCTGTCGGAGGCCGTCAGAAGTTGATTCAGCCGGCGGAGCTGCAACGTAATTATCCAGATTGCTGGGCTTATCTTTTGGCCCATCGAGAGCAGCTTAATCGCCGTGCGGTAGGGGGCGGCCCAATCGCCGAGCAGCAGTGGTATCAGTTTGGCCGCTCACAGAGCCTTGGGAAGTTCGAAACCGAGAAACTAATTGTACAGGTTCTTAGCCTAGAACCCCGCTACGCCTTTGATGACGCGGAAACGATGTTCACAGGCGGAGGCAACGGTCCCTACTACGGCGTTCGGGCGAACACGGAGTCGCGATACTCATTGCGCTATTTGCTCGCGGTCTTGTGCCACCCTTTGAGTGAAGCAATGATCCGGACGCGAACAAGTGTCTTCAGAGGGGGCTACTATTCGCACGGGAAGCAGTTTCTCGTAGGGCTTCCGGTGCCTGATCCGGGCCAGGCGGAGCGTGATCGTATTTCGGCGCTCGTCGGAGCTTTGACCGTCGCTTTCGAGGAGTTGGACGCGCTACGCCTTCCCGCTGAACAAGATCGAAAAAAGCGGGAGATTGATCGACTTAGAGGCCGTATCGAGACGGCCGTTACGGCCGCTTTTGGCTTGACTACCGATGAACTCAACGCTGTAAATTCGGTCCCAATTCCGAACTAACGGGTCAAGTCTAGTCAGCGCGAGGCGAAGGCGATCGCTTTGGTAGCGAATCTAAGCAGCTCCCGGTCGTTGATAAGGGCGGTTTGAGGTTATGCAAATTCATGTTCAGTGCCTTGAAGACGTCGACCGTCATCTTGCCATGGTCTACGCTGCTGCAGCTAAGACCCAAGCTTGGATCGTAGCGCATAGCAGCGATCCAATGGATCTGTTGCGCTCTATGAAGTTCGAGACGATAGGCGTTCATCCGATTGGCGATCATGCGCTCAATGTCGTGGAGCAGATCAACCAGACCTTTACCTACGCTGTGGCGCTCGCAGCGGCGCGCGAGCTGTTAGTGCGTCATCCTGACGCGGGCGGCTTTTTGCTAGCTCCTGGTGCCCATATGTCGCAGCCGCTGGACATCATGAGCGTCGTTGACGGCTTGGTGGGTGCTGAGACATTCGCCGCCGTCACGCCGGGCAACAACGGTAAGCTTGCTGGCGACCTTAGGAAGCTCGCTGGTTGCACCGAGCGATACCGCTACGTGTTCTTTGCATCACCTCGGTTTCCGGGGACGGTCCGCCTGCCTAAATTTGAGCAGGACGGCATTGAAGTTTGGTCGGTCGATGTTTGAGATCGCTACAAACCAGCTCGCACCGCGGCCATCGCGATCGCTTGCCCTACCGACGCTGATCGCGTCGGCCGACGATCGCGCCCAGGTCCGCTTCCCGGAGTTTCTTGCCGTCGCGGACCGCAGTATGCATACACGTCGTGCTTATGCCCGCGCAGCCAGTGAGCTCCTCACGTGGTTTGGAGAACGCGGCGTCGCATCGATCAGGGGCGTGCAGCCGCTCCACGTTGCGGCATAGATCGAGCAGCTCGGCCACGAGGTGAGCATACCTGCACCACCCAGCTTTACGATTGCCGTCCCGACGGCGTGACGCTGGACGAGGTGGAGTGAGTGCTAATTAGCTAATCTACATGTTGCGAATATGCATCGGAACAGTGTCATTATGCCTTTGGCTTTGCGACGGATTCAGCACTGAAGGAACGTCCCTGTCGCGGAAATCAGGATATTTGCGACGACGGACCAAGGATGGTCAAGGTTACCATCACTCGGAGCGCCAGATATGATGTGCCTCTGAGTACGAACGTTCATTCCATGTAATTACGACAGGCAGCTAATCCTGCTGCGCGCCGCTGCCGTGCCCGGTTGGAGTGAGTGCCCGAGATACGACCTCTTCCGTCGCAACTCTGCGACAAAACTTTTCCAGCATTTAAGATAATCCGCTTACCGTCCGTCGGCTAGAACCGATGGAAGGCAGGCAAAGGGGGAAGCGCGGCGTGTTCCAGGATTGGTATATCAGGATTGGGCAGGGACCTGTCGCCGGGTGCCTGCCGCTGACGGCCTCGCTACTGGGGAGCCTCTACGCGCTGCCTCGGGCAGAGGAGGCGGACATCCTTGCCATTTTGCGGTCGCTATCAAGCGATTGGCCGTGGTCCGCCAGCCTGGCTGTCGCGCCGGAGCAGACGGCGAGAGAGATCGGCGCGATGATGCGGCAGGTGATGCTGGCAACCGCGCGGCTGGATCCGGCGGAGATCGGCGTGGAGACGCTGCCGCAGGGGAGCCGAGTGCGGCTGCATCTGGCGGCGTTGCGTGGTCTGTGGGTCGCGCGGCCGGAGGTCGTACCGACGGACATCGCCACGCTGGGAGCCTTCCTCGGCGTTGACCCCGGGGATGCGGTGCAGTCGTTTACCTTAATAGGCGACCGCCACGCCCCGCAACTATCCGCGCTGGAACGCACGGTGTTGGCGGCGCTAGCGGCGCACCACCCCTCTGCCGGAGAGGAAGATGCCGATTATCGGCGCCTGCTGGGCGAGCGGTTGGAGCCTGCTGCACCCAATGCCACGCTGGTCGGCCATGTGCAGCGCGGCCTGACGGATCCAGGCTCGCAACCCGTCCAGATGGATGACAGCCTTTGTGTCCTGTCCGTTCGCGACAGCTTGACGGAGGCGGAAGCGGCCCTGGCCATCATCCAGCGCTGGCTGCGCGAAATTCCGGGGCTGATCATGGGTGAAATCGGCATCATCGTGCCAGAGGGCGGATCCCATGCCGCGCATCTGGCACAGATTGCGCCGGCGTGCGGCCTGGTGCTGTCCGGCGTGCCAGCAGTTGCGGGCGCGCGCAACCTGGGAGCGGAGCTGGTGCTGCTGTTCCTGCGCGCGCTGCGTTCGCCGGTGCCCGCGATGGTGCTAGCCTCGCTCCATGCCAATCCGCTGGCAGGTTTCGGCGGCGCTGGCGCGGCGCTGGCGCGGCGGATCGTGGGGGGGGAGGGTGATCCCTATCAGGGCATCGAGCTTGATCGGGCCGGACTGGCAATGCGCGCCTTGCTGGCGCTGCCGGCGCCAACCACCAACAGCGAACTCGTCGAACGGCTGCACCTGCTGATGAAGCGCGTAAGCGGGGGCGATAGCTTGCGAGATGAACGGACGGAGGCGCGCGGCTGGATCGCGCGCCTGCTACGCGAGATGCCGGCGGATGAGGCGCCGCCCGCATGGGAGCGGCTGATTGGGCTGGTTGCGCCCTATGGTAATGGCGACGGTGGGTGCGGGCCGGTGTTCTGCGGCGGCATCGCCGTGCTGCATGACGGGGAGGCGCCGCGCCGGGCCTTTCGTCGGCTGCTGGTGCTGGGCTGCAATGATGGCTGCTACCCCCGCGCAGGCGGCGGCAACCCGCTGTTGCTGGACAGCGAGGTGGCGCTGATTGCCGAAGCGATCGGGCTGCGCCTGCCCTCGCGCGGACAGGTGCTGGAGAGGGGGCTGGCCCTGTTCCGGCGGCAGCTGTGCGCGGCAAGCGAGCGGATCGTGCTGCTGTGTTCGGAGCGGGACGGTGCGGGCAAGCCGCTGGCCCCTGCCGCAGGGCTGGCACTCGTGGCGCGGCTGGTTGCGGGCGTGGGCAAGGTTGAAGAGCTGATTGCGCCGCTGGCCGACGGCGGCGCGGCGTGGGACGCGCTGGTCGAGTGGCGCCTCCGGCCGGAGTTCAAGGCCGCCAAGCGAGTTCAGCCGCCAGTCCATTATGAGCTCGGCCGTGACTTGCTGAGGATTCGCCGGGATGGGGAAGGACAGGTGCGCCCGCAAAGCCCGAGCCGGCTGGAGACGCTGCTGGTCAGCCCGCTGGCCTGGCTGCTGGAGGAGCTGGGCACGAAGCCTGTGGACTGGCAGCCGGAGACGCTGGACGTGATGGGCCGCGGAACGCTGGCGCATGGCGTGTTCGAGGACCTGTTCCCCGCCGGCCAGCCCGTGCTCACGGCGGACGCGGCGGCGGCGCGCGTGCCCATGCTGCTGGGGCTGAGGATCGCAGGCGAGATGCCGTGGCTGGCGGCGCCCGAATGGGAAGTGGAGCGCGGCGCCCTGCAGGCCGACATCGCCACCGCGGCGCGCCACTGGGCCAGAGTGCTGGCGGATTTGGGCGCGCAGGTGGTCGCCAACGAATTCTGGCTGGAAGGGGAGCTGGACGGGGTGGAAGTGCATGGCAAGGCCGATTGCTTGCTGCTGCTGCCCGATGGCACGCTGCTTGTGGTGGATCACAAGAAGAGTGGTTCCCCTGCGCGACGCCGGCGGCTGAAGGCAGGTGCGGACCTGCAGGTGGAACTGTACCGGCGGATGCAGCCGAAGGTGCCCGAGGGCAAGGACGATCCCACCGGCGGGGCAACGGTACTGGCGGAATGCAAGGGCACGCCGGCGGTCGCTTATCACATGATGAACGATGGTGGGGTACTGGTGAACGGCACCACGGGAACCAGCCCGCATTTGGAGGAATTTGCCGAAGGTATTGCCGATTTGGCATTGACCGAACTACGGGCGCGGTTCGCGGCGCTGAAAGCCGGGCAGGTCCACACCAATGCTCGGGCCGACATCAAGCATTTTGAAAAGGTGGCGGCGTTGCGCATCTATGCGCTGGAGCGCAGCCCGCTGATCGCCGCCTTCATGCGGGAAAGCGACCAGCCATCCGCATTCCGGCAGGAGGAGGAATGATGACCGATCTGGCAGTGGTCCCCGCCGGTGCTGGCGCAGGCAAGACGCATCATATTCAAACCAAACTGGCCGGTTGGGTGGCGGACGGCACCGTTAGGCCCGAACGCATCCTGGCGGTGACCTTTACGGAGGCGGCGGCGGGCGAATTGCGCCAGCGGATCCGTGGAGCTCTGCTGGCGGGGGGCGATATTGCTGCCGCGCTGGCGGTGGAGCGGGCCTATGTTAGCACCATTCACGCGCTGGGGCAGCGGGTGCTGGCCGAACATGCCTTCGCCGCCGGGACCAATCCGCAGACCCGCCTGATCGAGGAAGGGGAGCAGCACCTGTTGATCCGCCGCGCGATCGAGGAGGAGCCGGGCTTGCGCGCCATGGCCAGCGGTCTGGCGGCGCATGGCTATAGCGGCGCGTTCTGGGCGGACAGCAGCGCGGAGGATTCATTCCGGGGCACGGTGTTGCGGCTGGTGAACCTGCTGCGCTCCATCGGTGATGGCGGGGCGGACCCAGCGCTGGCTGACCAGGCCGAAGCGTGCATCCGCCAGCATTACGGCCCGGTGCAGGGCCGGGACCAGGACGCCATCGCCGCCTTGCGCCGCGCGGTGGGGGCGCTGCTGGATGCCTTTCCGCAGGCTCTGAACGATCCGGGCTTCAACAAGACGGCAGTCGAAGATTTTCGCAAGAACTTCGCGTGCTTGATCAAGGCGCGTGCCATGCTGGCGAGCGATGGGCGTGAGTGGGATACATGGCAATCCCTGCGCAAGCTGCGCCAAAGTGCGGGCAAATGCCTAACGCCGCCGGGCTATGACGAGCTCGCCGCCACGGTGATGCAGGCGGCAGAGGCGCTGCCGCATCTGCTTGGCCCACTGGAAGATGCCGTTGCCCATGCCCGTGCGCTGGTGACGGGCGCACAAGGGGTGATGGCCCGCTATACCGCGGCGAAGCAGGCGCTCGGTGTAATCGATTATGGCGACATGATCGGCCAAGCTGCGCGCCTGCTGGCAGACGAACCGGCGGTGCTGGAGGCCATCCTGGCGGAGGTCGATTGCGTGGTGATCGACGAATTTCAGGACACCAGCCCGATCCAGTTCGCCTTCCTGTGGCAGCTCGCCTCCCGCGCCGCGCGCACGCTGATCGTGGGCGATACCAAGCAGGCGATCATGGGCTTCCAAGGGGCCGATCCGCGCCTGGCCGCGGCGCTGGCGGCGGCGCATCCATGCGAACCGCTGGGGCAGAACTGGCGCAGCGATCCGCGGATCATGGCGCTGGTCAACGCGTTGGGGCCGTGCCTGTTCGGCGAGGGCTATGCGCCGCTGGAGCCGATCCGCGCGGCCGGTGAGGGGCCGGCGTTGGAGGTGCTGTGCCAGAGCGTCACCTCCCGGACCAAGACGTTATCGCGCCCGTGGCACCATGTCGCCGATCATGTCCGCCGCCGGCTGTCGGAGGGTACGATGATCCGCGACCGGCATACGGGCGAGCCGCGCTTAGCAGAGGCACGCGACGTGGCCGTGCTGTGCCTCAGCCATAACGAATGCACCGCCCATGCCGATGCCCTGCGCCAGCTGGGCCTGCCGGTGCGGCTGGCCGAGGGGGGCTGGTGGGCGAGCCCGGTGGTGCAGGCGGCGGCGCATGCGCTGGCCCACCTGGCCGATCCGGGCGACAGCCATGCGTCCCTATGCTGGCAGACGCTGGGACCGCCTGCCACCGCGCTGGACGATGCCTTGCGCGCGTTGGCTGATGGCAAGGTGCTGGCCGATCCGGACCTTCTTGCCCTGCACGAAGCCGCTGCCTACTGGCCAGTGGAGCGGGTGCTGACGGAGGTGATCCGCGTAGCCGGCCTGCGCCATTGGTGCGACCGGCAGGCGGATCCGGCACAAGCCCGCGCTGACCTGCTGAGGCTGGAGGCAGAGGCGCAGGCCTTTGATGCCGCCGACCGTTCCATGCGCGCCGCCGCCGGCTATCATGGCGACGGGGTGCCCGTGTTCCTTGGCTGGCTGGCGGGGCGCGTGGCTGGCGGGGACGATGCCCGGCCCGCGCCATCGGGCGCGGCGGCGGATGGGGTGGAGGTAGTCACTTGGCATGCCGCCAAGGGCCGCGAATGGCCGGTGGTGATCGTCGCTACCCTGGGCAACAACCGGAACCCGCGCTGCGGCGAATATGCGCTAGAGATGGCCGGCTTCGACGATTTCGCCGATGTGCTGGGCTGCGCCACGCTGAATGCCGCCCCCCATTTCGCTGCGCCGGAGACCCGCCAGCGGATGCTGCAGCCGCGCTGGCCCGGCGCGAAGGAGGAATGCCGCCGCCTGCTCTATGTCGCGCTGACGCGGGCGCGGGACCGGCTGGTAATCGAAATGCCCGCCCCGCCCAAGAAGAAGGTGGAGGAGGAAGATCCGCTGCCGGTGGTGCCGGCCGGCATCCTCACGCGCGAATGCGGGCTGATATTGGGTGACAATTGGCTGGAAGTGGCGGGCAAGCGCTTTACCGCGAAGATCACGAAATGCCCGGAGGACATGCCGCGTGCCTTCTCCGTGCCAGCTGAGCCCGCCGGCGAGGCCCGGCGCACGCCGCGCTTCGCGTTGGTGTCCGGGACGGCACCGGTGTTGCACGAATTGGTGTCGCCATCGGCAGCGCTGACGGCATCGCTGCCGCTGCCAGCGCTGGAGACGGTGAAGCTGGCGCCGGGCGTGCGCCTGTCGCGCCCTGGCAGCGCGACCGATCGCGGCACCGACATTCACGAGGCATTTCGTATCCTGCTGCAACGCCCCGACTGGGCGCACCGCGTGCCCTCCTGCTGCTGGGTGGATGTAGAGGAGTTGGAGGGACTGCACGAACAGGCAGAGGCATTGCGCGCAGAACTGGCCCGGCGCGGCTTCCACCGACTGCGTGTGGAACAGCCGCTGGACCTGCCCTTGGGGGACGGCACCTGCCAGACGGTGATCGTGGACCTGTTGGCTGAAGGACCGACCGGCTGGCTGGTGGTGGATCACAAGAGCGGCCCCGTAAGCGACCACGCGGCGCGGTTCGCAAAATACTGGCCGCAATTGTCCGCCTATGTCGAAGCGGTGAACGGGCTGGCCGGTGGCGGTGCTATAGGCGCGGCGGTGCTGTGGACCGATACGGGGGAAA
>CAJYJW010000023.1 GCA_913775025.1 uncultured Sphingomonas sp.
CAGTCGCCTTCATAACATCGGTGACCAGCAGCATGACCGCCTCGACGCCACGGGCCGTTGCGATACCGCCAAGGTCTAGAATCTCGGAATCTTGCCAGCCAAGATCGTGAAGCAGTGACCTGACCAACGACTTGGCACCGGTGTTGTCGCCCGACAGATAGGCTGTTGGATTTCCCGTAAGCGAAGCCGGGTTGTTCATCACCGACGACAGCATCGTATTGAGCGTCTTGACGACGTTTGTCCGTGGCAGGGCGGCCTGCAAGCGCTCGGCGAGGCTGTCTGTTGGATAGAGAAGACCCGATGGGGCGCCATCTTCATCACGGCTGGTCGCGTTCGCCACATCGATCAGCAATTTGCCCGCGAGCGCGTCGGCCAAGGCGGTGAGGCGCTCGACGCTGCCGGCTCCCGGCGTTGCATTAATCACGATCTGTGACGAGCCAATGGCTTCGGCGTGGGAGGCGAACCGCACGTCAGGTCCCGTCCAGTTTCGCGGGATAGCGATGTCGCGGACACCGATGGTGATCGTATGTCCTGCTCGCGCCAAACCGGACGCGAGGCTTGAGGCAACGCGGCCGGAGCCGAGGATGGCGATGGTGGTCATGCAGTGGTCTCCGAACTTGGGGATAACGAGGCCAGGAGGGCCTGTTGAAGCGCCAGTGGTGCGGCAAGAAAATCAGGCGAACCGGCCGTCCAGCGGCGGCCGCGAAGGTCGACGACAGTTCCGCCCGCTTCGCGGACGAGCAACGCCCCGCCGATAAGCCCGGCGCGGACGCTGCCATGCTGCCAGAAGGCGTCGAGCCTGCCTGCGGCAACGTCGACCAGTTCGAGCATGCTCGGGACGGATAATCGGACTAGAAGAGCAGTATCGAGAAGCCGTCCGGCCGAACGGACCATGGCAGTACGGATCGGGCGAGCTTCGCCCGGGCTCGCCTGCCCGCTCGAGATGATGGCGGCCGCTATTTCATGCTTCGCAGAAACCGACAGGCGCTCGCCATTCATGAACGCGCCACGTCCGGCGATCGCGCTATAGGTCTCGCCGGTCAACGGGACCGAGATCGCAGTCAAGATCGGCTCCCCCTCACGCACAAGGGTCGCAGTGACGGCCCAGCCCGATCGTCCGTGCAAATGGTTGACGTTGCCCTCGGCCGGGTCGACCACCCACCAATCGCCTGACGGCAGCGCACCTTGTTCCTCCTCGTCGGAAGCCCAGCTCGATCCCGGAAGCGAGGCAAGCAACGCCTGGCGGAGCTCGTCTTCGACGGCGGCATCATTGGCCTCAATACCGGCGAGCAGATCCGCCAGCGTCGTCGGCGGAGGCGTTGTGCGAAACCGGGTAAGAAGCGTTTTTCCGGCCGTCTCGACCGCGCGGATAGTTTCAGCGAGCAGCGCGTCGTCTTCGTTGCGTGTCATGGTCGTCGTTCTCGTGTTGATCTATGGGAGAAAACTAGCCTTGACCCGCAGCCTCCACTACTCGCCTTCCTGATGACGACATCCGTGCAACCCAAAGCGATGAACCCGCGGAAAACCGCGCGTCAGGGCCGCTCCGCAGCTACGGTGGACGCGATAGTGGAAGCCGCAGCTCGCATTCTGGAGGCGGCCGGACCATCAGGTTACACGACGAACGCTATTGCCCAACGGGCTGGTGTCAGCGTCGGATCGCTGTACCAGTATTTCCCGAACAAGGATGCGATCACGCGTGCGCTTATCCGCCGGGAGCTCGCCATACTCGAGGCACAGATCGCCGCAATCAACATCGGCTCGACGAACCCGTCGCCGCTAGCGCGGCTGGTCACCGTCGCTGTCGGTCAGCAGCTGGAACGCCCCCGGCTTGCCCATATTCTTGAGGCGGAGCAGGAACGTCTTGGGGCGGACGCTGATATCACTCCGGTCTATGAGCGAGTGGTGGTCATGATGTGCGCCATTCTGCAGTCGGCCGGCTTCGCAGCGAGCTGCGAGCTAGCACAGGATATCGCATCGCTGATCGCCACTGTCGTCAATCCGGCAGCGACGCGCGGCGATGACGACCGTGCTCGCCTCGAAATGCGCGCGCGGGCTGTGGTGATGGCCAGGCTGTCGACACCCTGATCTAACAACACGTCAGCGAACCGAGATTACCACCGATGTACCCGACCCGGACGCGCCAGCAATTCGGGGTATCACCAGCCGGACCAGTCATGATCGAAGCGGGTCAGCCGTTGTCGCGAAATTCCGGGTAGAGCGACATGCCACCATCGACGAAGAGTGTTGTTCCGGTGACGTAGTCCGCTGCATCGGAAGCCAGCCAGAGGACCGCTCGAGCAACATCTTCGGGCTCGCCGATACGGCCATAGGGGATAAGACGCAGAAGCTTAGTCAGCGCCTCTTCGCTGTCCCACGCTTCTTTGTTGATTGGCGTGCGAATAGCACCGGGCGCAACGGCATTGACCCGGATACCATCGGCTGCGACTTCCTGCGCCAGCGACCGCGTCAGCATCCGTACACCGCCCTTGGCCGAAGCATAATTGAGATGTCCAGCCCACGGAATGATCTCATGCACTGAGCTCATCGCAATGATCGCGCCAGCGCTACGCGCCGGCCGCCCGCCCTTTGGTTGTGTGCGAAACCGTCTTACGGCTTCGCGCATGCACAGGAATTGCCCGGTTAGGTTGATGTCGATGACCATGTTCCAATCCTGGAGCGACATATCGGCAACGGTGGCATCCTTCTGCACTCCGGAGTTTGAGACGAGCACGTCGACACGACCGAAAGCGGACACCGCCTCATCGAAAAGGCGAAGGACATCCGCTTCCTGCGAGACATCGGCCTTGACGGCTATAGCCTGACCGCCTTGGGCGTTGATCCGAGCGGCAAGTTCATCAGCCGGCTCGGCATGAGAATGGTATGTTATGGCGACAGAAGCGCCAGCGAACGCAAGCGCCTCGGCGACCGCAAGGCCGATACCTGAGCTGGCACCCGTGACGACTGCGGCGTGGCCGGTGAGCGGTTCAGATGAAGACGGCACGGGAAATGTCTCCGGATCGGGCGGATAGGGATAAGGTTGCTAGAAAGTTGGCTCAGGATTCGAGCCTAACGCGCAAATTCTTTGCGATGATCCTGAATGAAATCTCCGAACGTGTGCGGTGGCTTGCCGGTGAGACGCTCGATCTCAAAGGTCGGATCGATGTCGTGATGACCAGCGACGACATCAGCGAATTGCACTACCAGTCCCTTTGCCATCCAATTTGAGTTTCCCGTCAGGCGAAGGATTAGCCAGAACAGCGGTGACGGAAGGTCGAGGTAGCGCACCTTGTGGCCGATAGCCTTGGAGAAGCGGGATGATGCTTCCTTCATGTCGATCGTCTCCGGCCCGGTTAAAAAATAGGTTGCGCCCTCATGACCGTCTTGGGTCAGCACGGTCGCGGCCACGCGAGCGACGTCGCGCGTATCGACCCACGAAACCGAGCCGCTGCCTGTCACCTGCGGCAGGAATCCCTTGGTGATTGGATCTTTAAACCAGAGAAAGTTTTGCATGAATGCTGTCGGCTTCAGGATCGTCCAGTTGATCCCCGATGCACGCAAATGGTGGTCGATGAGGGCATGGGACTTTGCCCAAGGTACGGGCGATAGCACGTTGCTGTCAGACGCGGATATCTTCACGATCCGGTCAACCCCCGCATTTCGAGCAGCATCGATCGCGGCTGTCTCTTGGTCGACCTGCTGGGGTGTGGGCGGCGTGATGAGAAACATGGTCTCGATGCCCCGCATGGCGGATGCCAGCGTCTCTGGCCGGTCGAAATCGCCAATTATGGCATCGATGCCCTTCTTCTGGAAGTCTTGCACCTGCTCATCCTTGCGGCACAAGGCACGAAACGGCGTACCTGTTTCTTTGAGCAGTCGGCAGATTTCTCCGCCGATGCCACCAGTCGCCCCTGATATCAAAATCATGTCACAGCTCCTTTCACGAAGCGTCGTTGGGAGAAGGGAATGGCGCCGTTCGGTCCAGCCACTCGGTCAGTATGACGTTCATTTCGCCGAGAATGCGGGTGGCGTCTTCGATACGATCACGCCCGATCCTTTCAGCGATCTCCCTGTCGAGGGTCGCGACAGCTTGTTCGGCACTGGTAACCGCAGCCAAACCTGCCCGGGTAAGGACGACGAGCTTGGCGCGTCGATGATGCGGATTGTCTTCAAACGCGACCATGCCGCGCTCGGCAAGGAGATCGACAATGCGCTGCACAGCTTGCCGGGTCAGGCCCATGTTGCGAGC
>CAJYJW010000024.1 GCA_913775025.1 uncultured Sphingomonas sp.
CTGGCATTTCGTTGACGTGGTATGGCTATTCCTGTTCATCACCATCTACGTCTGGGGTGGATGGGGCGCGCCGATCCACGCGGGCTGAGACGTAACAAGCCGCATCAAGCGTGGCGCGGTGGCCGAGCGGCCATCGCGCCACTTCTGTTTCCATGATCTGAGATAGCCGGCAGACTTCACCTTACCGGCGCGTCACTACTCGCAGGCGGCCAATGTCGATGGATATGATATAGCCAAATTCCGTCATCGAGCGTGCGGCGGGTCTGCACAGGGTACATCGTGCGACGTCGGCGAAGGTGTTGCGGCGATCCTGTTATGATTGCGGCATCATGTGGGTGCGGTAGACCAGGCGATAGCGATGCATGAGGATGGAGCTTCAGGTAGATCTAGCGGTAGAAGGGTGCAGGTGCCCCTTTGGTCGACTTTGATCGTTGGCCTCGCCTGCGTGACGATGATCGCGCTTGGTCTTTGGCAACTGCGTCGCGCGGAGTGGAAGGAAGGGCTGCTCGCCCGCTATGTGGCAGCGGAGGGCAAACCGGCGATAGGCTTCCCCACCGTGCCTCCTACCGATGGCAGCCTGCTGTTCCGCCGCGCATCCGGTATCTGTCTCCAGCCTACTTCCTGGAGTGCGCGAGCAGGTAGCAGCCGGGATGGTCAATCCGGCTGGCGGCATCTCGCCCTGTGCCGTACCGGGGCCGAAGGGCCCGGCATGCTCGTCGATTTCGGTTGGTCGAGGGATTATCAGGCGCCGTCGGGATATCGGGGAGGCCCCGTCACCGGTGTGATCGACAGTGACCGTGACCATATTCTGCTGCTCGTCGCGGACGTGCCGGCCCCTGGTTTCGCGCCCAGCGCGCTGCCATCTCCAACGAACATCCCGAACAATCACCGTGCTTATGCAGTGCAGTGGTTCGCCTTCGCAGCCGTCGCGGCAGCAACCTATATCGTGGCACTGCGGCACCGACGGCGACGTAAATAGGCAGGCATCGGCGCTTCGCCGATGCCTGCCTATTTCACGCCATTCGGTCAGGCCTGGAGCGCGTCCGGATTTGATTGGTGGATTGCCGCCAGAAGCTCATCATAGGTCAGCGTCCGATTGAGATGGTTCACGCCATCCTGATCGATGCCACGGAACGTGAAGCTCTCGAAGTTGCGCAAGGTGACGGCAGCGCCGCCGGTGCCCGAGTCATCGAGAATATACTGCGCCTTGATGCCGCCATCGCTGCGGATGGTGAAATAATAATCGGAAAGCTCGCCGGCGAAATAGACCTGATCATCGCCGACGCCACCATCAACGATCCCGTTGATCGTCTTGTTCTGGCCATCGGAATTGCTGAACACGAACAGATCGTTTCCTGCGCCCAGGCCGATTACCTGATCCTTGTCATGCAGCAGCGTCTGCAGGCTGGCGCGATCGGCGTCGGCCGTACCCTTCACCTGCCCGTTAGCGCCAGCCGAAAGGGCGTTATAGCCGGTCGGCGTACCGGCATCGCGCTTGGGGTCGATCGCGGTATCCTCGCCGGTCACGACAACTTTTGTTGCGGTTTCATATTCAGCCATTTTCTACTCCCTGTAAGAAAAGCGCGGATCTATTCCTGCGCCGAGGCCTGACTGTTCATTGGCCCTCGCGCTCGGGGTCTCCTCTTTTTAATGAGGACTCGATAGCGGCGACTGGTCCGTTGTGAACAAAATCTTAAGGAAGTTTGCAGGCGGGACGAGTCTATCGAGGAGGACCATCGTTCATCGGCACCGGCTTAACGCAATGTGGCTACCGAAACGGATCAGCCCTCACGCCGGCATCAGTACTTCCCGTGAAGAGACCCATGGTTGCCGCGACGCCACGCACGTTCTATGGCCCGCCCCCATGCGCTATATCAGTACCCGGGGTGCTGCCCCCGTCCTCGATTTCGAGCATGTCACGCTCGCTGGCCTTGCCTCAGATGGCGGCTTGTATCTGCCGGAGACATGGCCGTCGTTGGGGCGGGACGAGATAGCGTCCCTTGCCGGCCTGTCCTACGTCGATACGGCGGTCGCGGTGATGGCACCGTTCGTCGGCGATGCCCTTTCTCGCGAAGACCTGCGCGGCCTTTGCGAGGCCGCCTACGGCCGGTTTCACCATGCCGCCGTGACGCCGCTCGTCCAGCTCGATGCGCGCAACTGGCTGCTGGAACTGTTTCACGGGCCGACGCTGGCGTTCAAGGACGTCGCGCTGCAACTGCTAGGCCTGCTGTTCGAGCGATTCCTATCCAACCGGGATACGCATCTGACGGTGGTGGGCGCGACCTCGGGTGATACCGGGTCCGCCGCGATCGATGCGCTGGCCGGGCGCGCCAAGGTGGATATCTTCATGCTCCACCCGCATGGCCGCGTATCCGACGTTCAGCGCCGGCAGATGACAACGGTGCTCGCGCCGAACGTCCACAACATCGCGATCGACGGCAGCTTCGATGATGCGCAGGCGCTGGTGAAGGCGATGTTCGCCGACCGCGACTTCGCCGGGCGGTTCAGCCTGTCGGCGGTCAATTCGATCAACTGGGCGCGATTGATGGCGCAGGTGGTCTATTATTTCTACGCGGCCGTCCGCCTCGGCGCACCTGATCGGCCGGTTGCCTTTTCGGTGCCGACCGGCAATTTCGGCGATGTGTTCGCAGGCTACGTCGCGGCGAAAATGGGTCTGCCGGTGGCAAAGCTGATTGTCGCGACCAACGTGAACGACATCCTGCACCGCGCACTTTCCGCCGGGGATTATTCGGTTGGCGGCGTGACCCCCACCGCCGCCCCTTCGATGGACATTCAGGTCAGCTCCAACTTCGAGCGACTGTTGTTCGATCTGCACGGGCGGGACGGGGCGGCGCTGGCGGGCGCGATGCAGGGATTCGAATCGAGCCGGACGATGACGCTGGCGCAGCCGATGCGCGATACGGCGGCGGCGCTTTTCGCCAGCGCCCGGATCGATCCGGATTCGATGGCGCTGGCGATGCGCTCCGCATCCGAAACGGCTTGCATGCTGATCGATCCGCATACCGCGATCGGCCTTGCCGCCGCACGGGGCGCGGATCTGCCGGCAGAGGTCCCCGTCGTCACGCTGGCGACGGCCCACCCGGCCAAGTTCCGCGACGCGGTGGAACGGGCGACCGGCCAGCGCCCGCTGCTCCCCGCCCGCATCGCCGGCCTGTTCGAGCGGGAGGAGCGGTACGACCATCTGCCCGCCGATCTCGCTGCGATCGAGGCCTATGTCGCGGAGCGGGCGACGCCCACCCGATGACGGCACGCGCCCACGTTCTCGCCAATGGTCTCACGGTCGCGGTCCAGCCGATGGCGGGGGTGGAGACGATGGCGGTCGGCCTCTATGCCGACGTGGGCGCGCGCAGCGAACCGGGGGGGCTCTCCGGCCTTGCCCACATGGTCGAGCATATGCTGTTCAAGGGGGCGGGCAGCCGCGATGCCAAGGCGATCGCCGAAGATATCGAGGATGTCGGCGGATCGTTGAACGCCTGGACGGCGCGCGACCATACGGTGTTTCATGCGCGCATGCTGGCAGGCGACATGGCGCTCGGCGTGGAGATGATCGCCGATCTGGTGCGCGCGCCCCATCTCGATGCCGATGAACTGGTGCGCGAGAAGGATGTCGTGCTGGCCGAACTGGGGGAGGCGCGCGACACGCCGGACGACATCATCTTCGATCAGCTGCAAGCCGCCGCCTTCACCGATCAGCCGCTGGGCCAGGCCGTGTTGGGTGACGAGGCGAGCATCGCCGCGATCGACGTCGATGCGCTCAGGGCATGGACCGCCACGCAATATCGCCCGGCAGGGCTCGTGCTGGCCGCGGCGGGCAAGGTTGATGAGGCGGCTTTGCTCAAGCTGGCGGAGGCCCGTTTCGGCGATATGGCCGCCGCCTCGCCGCCACCACCCGCCTCGGCCCGCTTCATAGGCGGTCGGCATCATGACAAGCGGCGGTTCGATCAGCTGCACGTGGCGCTCGCGCATCCCGGCACCGGCCATGGCGATCCGGCGCATCACGCGCTTTCGCTGTTCGCGTCCGCCGCGGGGGGCGGCATGTCCTCCCGCCTGTTCCAGCAGGTGCGGGAGGCGCGGGGCCTCGCCTACAGCATCTATGCCTGGACACAGGCCTATGCCGATACCGGTCTCTTCGGCGTCTATTGCGCCGCCTCCCGCGCGCAGGCTGGCGAGGCGCTGGCACTCACCCGCGCGATCCTCGACGAAACGGCGGAGGGCCTGACGGACGCGGAGCTTGCGAGGGCGAAGGTGCAAGCCAAGGCGGGGCTGCTGATGGGGCTGGAGGGGGTAGGGGCCTCCTGCGATCACCTCGCCCGCCAATTGCAGATCCATGGCCGCATCGTACCCCCGGCCGAGACGGTGGCGTCGATCGAGGCGGTGTCACTGGATCAGGCGCGCGCGGCGGGACAAGCAGCGCTCGCCGGCGGTGAGGCGCTAGCGACGATCGGCGGCAAGCTGGCGAAGGCGGCCTGATGCAGATCACCACCCTCGTGACCGAACCGTGGGACGATTACGGGCTCGTCGATTCCGGGCACGGCCGCAAGCTGGAACGCTACGGCCGCTTCCGCTTCATCCGTCCCGAGCCGCAGGCGCTGTGGGCGCCCGCCACCACCGATTGGGAGGCGGACGGGGATTTCATCGCGGCGTCCGACGAGGAGGGCGGTGGCCGCTGGGAACTGGCGCGCGACGTGCCGCGCGGCGGCTGGCACA
>CAJYJW010000025.1 GCA_913775025.1 uncultured Sphingomonas sp.
GTCACGGTGACCAGCACGAGCGGCAGCTTGATCCGCAACGGCAGGCCACGCCGGCCGGATGCCGTCTCGGCCCGCGCGGCGATCTCGCGGCCGAGCGCGTCCGCCACGGCATCGCCATCAGCGAAACGCTGCTCCGGCCTTTTTGCCAGCAGCTTGTCGATCACGAAGCGTAGGCCCGGGGGGCAATCCGCCGCCGAGCGCGCGATGGGCTCCACGCGCTCCTGCGTGATCTGAAGCGCGATCGTGGCCAGCCCCGTGCCGGAAAAGGCGACCTTGCCGGTCACCATTTCGTACAGCACGACGCCCAGCGAAAACAGATCGGAGCGCGCATCGACCGGCACGCCGAGCGCCTGCTCCGGGCTCATGTAGCGCGGCGTGCCGATCATCTGCCCGACCTGCGTCTTGGCCAGCCGCCCATCGACCCCGGACACGTCGATCTCGCCGATCCGCGCAACGCCGAAATCGAGGAGCTTCGCCACCCGCCCGTCGGCGGACAGCAGGATATTCGACGGCTTCACGTCGCGATGCACCACCTCCGCCCGATGCGCATAGGCGAGCGCGCCTGCGAGTTGCTGGCCGAGGCTCAGCACGCGCTCATAGGGTAGCCGGCCCTGCGCCTGCAGCACCGCCTCCAGCGATTGCCCCTCGACCAGCTCCATCGCGATATAGGCGACGCCGTCCGCTTCACCCACATCGTAGATCGTCGCGATGTTGGGATGGTTCAGCGCGCCGGCCGCCCGCGCCTCGCGCAGGAAGCGTTCGCCGAGTTCCGGGTCGCGGCCATATTCCGGTTTCAGAACCTTGATCGCGACGGTTCGGCCGATCCCGGGGTCATAGGCGCGAAACACGTCGGCCATCGCGCCTTCGCCCAGGCGGCCGTCGATGCGGTAGCGCCCCAGTGTTTCCCGCATCACCTGCGGCCCTTCACGGTGGCCGCGATCCGCTCGGCCCGCGCGAGATCGCGCGCGATCGCCGGATTGCCGGGATCGAGCATGGCGGCGCGTCGGAGCAGGCCGACGGCGCGGACGACATTACCTGCGTTCAGCGCGGCCAGGCCTGCCGTGCGCGCCTGACGGGCGGCGGCGGGATTGGCGGCGGGCGCCTTCGCGACGGCCGGCTTCGGCGGCAGGGGCCGCGTCCTGGCCGGGGGGGTGGGCATCGGCGCCGGGCGGGGCTCGATGCGTCTGGGCGTATCGGCGCGTGGCGGCTGTCCGGGAATACGCAGCAGCTGCCCCGCCGCCAGCGTATCCGGCTTGTCGATACCGTTGTAGCGAGCCAGCTGATACGCCTTCAGCCGATTGCCAAGGAAGCGTTGCGCCAGCCCCTGCATCGTATCGCCCGCGCGCGTGGTGTAGGGAAAGCTTGCCGGCCCCAGCAGCTCCTTGGCGTCCAGCCTGAGAGAGTCCCGCAGCACCAGCACCGCCGGATTGGCCGGATCCCGCTTGAGGGCGGCGTCGATGCGTTTGCGCGCCTGCTCGGTCGCGCCGCGATCCAGCAGCACCAGCATCTCCTCGATCTCACCCGCGGGCGTGGCGATGGGGGTCGCGATCGGCGCGGTTCGAGGCCTTGCCTTCGGATCGTGCGAGCAGGCGGCGATGCATAGCAGCAGCGTCGCCGCACCAGCCCGGATGATCATATGCAGTGACGCGTTCATGCGACAAACCTTTCGGGGATCCGCTCGTGGAGCATGGCCGGCTCGATCGTCAGCCGCCGCGCAAGCCCCGCCGTATCGCGGGCAAAGGCGGCGAACTCCGCGCCGGTCAGCGGCGGAGAGAAATAATAGCCCTGGAAGTGGCTGCAGCCGTGCCGCCGCAGCCACTCATATTCCGCGCGCCGCTCGACGCCCTCGGCGAGGACGCGGATGCCCAGCCCATGCCCCAGCGTGATGATGCTCTGGCAGATCGCCTGGCTGTCACGCCGATCATGAACGTTGGTGACGAATTCCCGATCGATCTTGATCTTGTCGAAGGCCAACGTCCTGAGGGTGCTGAAGCTGGAATAGCCCGTCCCGAAATCGTCGATAGCGATACGGACCCCCATCGCGCGCAAGGCATCGAACAGGCGCGCGGCGCGTGTGCTGTCGCTCATCGCAACACTCTCGGTCAGCTCGATTTCAAGCGCGCTGGGCCCCAGCGAATGCAGCGCGAGAACGCGGGCCACCAAGGCCGCCATATCGTCCCGGTCTAGCTGATAGCCCGATACGTTCACCGCGACGCGCAGCGATTCCAGGGATTGCGCCTGCCATGCGCGCGCCTCGCGCGCGGCGGCGTTCAGCGTCCACATGCCGACCTCATGCGCCAGCCCCATCGCCTCCATGACGGGTACGAAACGCGATGGCGGCACCTGGCCCTGTTTCGGATGGAACCAGCGTATCAGCGATTCCGCCCCCGACACGCGGCCCTCGCCCGCATCGACCAGCGGCTGGTATCGCATCTCGAACTCACCGCGCGGGATCGCCTGCCGCAGATCCTGTTCGAGGAGATATCGTTCCTGCGCGGCCGTCGCCGTATCGAATGCGGGGGCCGCAGCCGTTGCGCCGGGTAGCGACGCGAGCGACGCCAGCGTCTGTGAAACGACCGCCTGCGCATGGCCGCCATTCGTCAGCGCCGATTGTCTCACCCGGATCTCGGGCAGGATCTCGCGCTCGCCGTCGATCACGACATCGCTCAAGGCATAGCCGAGCACGTCAAGCTCGGTGCGGGCGGACGCGCCCGCGTTTCCGCCGCCGAACCATATCGCGATACTGGCGCGATCGATCTGAGCGATCAGCCGATCCGCCGGCAACATCCGGGCGAGACGATCGACGATCGCCAGCAACACCCGCTCCCCGAGTGCGGGGTCGAACGCGCAGAGACGATCGAAATCGGTGATGCCGATCACGCCGAGCACGCCCTGCCCGTCCGCCGTCATGCGCTTGATCAGCGGCTCACGGGTCGGAAGGCCGGTAACGGCGTGCCGCTGCTCCAGACGGGCCTCGACATCCTTCAACCGATCGGCGATCGCCGCCACGCTACCCGCCAGACGTTCGGTGATCGAGCCGGCCCGCGCCGTGCCACCAAGCCTTTCCATCTGACGGACGAGGTGCAGCAACGAGGCGCGTCGGCGCAGCAGACAGGCCGCGCCGCCGACGAGCACGGCCGATCCCGCCAGCGCCATCAGGGCGACGACACCGGGCCGCAGCAGGAACAGGGTGGCGGCCGCCGCCAGCACGAGAATGGCACCCGCCTGCCGCAGCCTGATTCGGTGTATGGGCGCCGAATGGTCCATAACGGCGCATTAGAGATCAGAGTGATACGGATCGGTTAATCCGGATCGGCCTCATCGCTCCCGATCGTGCCGGACACTCCCGCGCCGCCGGTCTCCCGATGCCGGGCGCGGCTAATTCGCCCCGACAGCCCCCTCGCGCGGCGCGCGCGCGATCACCGCCTGCGCCGCGCGCAGACGCGCCTTCCAGATCTTGACCGAGGGATGCCCGGCGGCCAGGCCCGCGATCCTCCCCTCGATCTGGGCGACCTCGCGCTTGGCCGCCTCAAGTTCGGCACTCGTGGGTGGAGGCTGGATCTTCGCACGCCCATGCGCGCCCGTGCGGCCTTTGGTTTTGGTCATCGGGCAGCTGATCGTCCAGAACAAGGCCTCCGGTCAACATGGGGCAATCCGGCTTGGCTCAGGCGGCACCCGCGCGCCGTTCCGTCAGAAAGAGGATAAGCGCCGCCGTCACGAGCGCACCGCCCGCCGCCGCCGTCGCCGTCCATCCGCCACGTTCGAAGCATGCGGTCGCGAGAACGGAGCCGAGCGCGCCGGCCAGAAAGACGACCGTCATATAGATCGCGTTAATCCGCCCGCGTGCGTTGGGCGCGATCGAGAACAATATGCGCTGGCCAAGCACCTGGTTCAGCTGCATCGCCGCATCAAGCACGACGGCCGCCAGCGCGAGCAGGATCAGGGCATGCGCCTCGGCCGCATAGCCCGCGAGCGAAAAGGCGGCGATGGCCGAGAGCAACGCGGCGGCCGTCCCCGCGCGCACATAGCCCCGGTCGCCCAGCCGCCCGGCGATCGGCGCCATCAACGCCCCGCCTGCGCCGGCAAGCGCGAAAAGGGCGATGCCGACCTGCCCGAGGCCGAAGCGATCCGCGAGCAGCAAGGGCACCACCGTCCAGAACAGGCTGAAGGCGGCGAACATCATCGCCTGATAGGCCGTGCGTCGCCGCACCGACGGCGTCTTCGCGAGCAGGACGATGCTTGAGCGGAGAAGCTGGCCATAGCGCAGGCCATGCTCCGGGCGTCGTTCGGGGACGGTTCGTGCGATCAGCAACCCCAGCGCCGCCATGCCGAACGCGGAGAGTAGGAAGATCGCCCTCCATCCGGCTACGGCGGCGACGATGTTCGCCAGCGGCCGCGCAAGCATGATGCCGGCGATCAGCCCGCCCATCACGTTGCCGACGACCCGGCCACGGCTGGCTTCCGGGGCCAGATGCGCGGCGAGCGGCACCATGATCTGCGCACCGACCGAGCAGAAACCGGTCAGGAACGAGAAGAGGAGAAAGCTGGCCGCCCCCGCCGCGAGCCAGATGCCGATAAGGCCGCAACAGGCGCCGCCCGTCAGCAAAAGGATCAGCCGTCTGTTCTCCACGCGATCGGCCAGGCAGACGACGAAGAACAGCCCCGCCCCATACCCCAGCTGCGTCGCGGTCACGACGAGGCCGGCGATGGCGCCCTGCAGGCCGAGGGCCGGCGCGATCTCGCCAATCAGGGCCTGCGCATAATAGAGGTTGGCGACCATCAGGCCGCATGAGAGCGACAATATGCCGATGAGGCCGGAGCCGATCTTGGTAGCGGGGGAAGTGTCGATCATGCCGCCGCCTACCAGCCTCCGATCGCCGGGTCGTCCCGCACGGCGTGCGGGCGGTCGCTTTTCTCGATCAGGGCGGGATGGCTATGGCAGGCCACCTCAGATCGTCGGCCGGCCGGTCAGATACGGATCTACCGGGACGACCGGCGGGACGGAGACCTGCGGCGCCGGCCGCGATGCCGCGTCGGCGAGCCACGCCGCCCCACCGTCCCTGCGGCGGGTGGATCCGTCGCCGCGCGTCGCCACCCGCCCGTAGACCGGTCGTTCGCGATCAGAGGGCGAGCCGCCGAACATCGCGGCGATATTGCCGTAGGTGCTGGGATCCCGCCCATCGAGGCTAAGCCGGTCGTTGAGATAGCATGCCGCCGCCCAGGCGGCTTCCGGGTCGGGCGTCATTGCGATGATCCGCTTGCCCCAGTACATGCGCAGGTTGTTGTGCATCCAGCCATCGATCAGGAACTGGCGCTGGCATGCATTCCACGTCTCGTCGCGAGTCTGGCCCCGCAGCATCGCCTCCAGGGTTTCGCTATCCGGTCGTGGATCGGTCGCATGATCCGCCAATTTCGCGCGTGCCCATCCGGCGACCCGGTCGTAGCGTTCCGGCGCGTCGAGCCGGCGCGCCTGAAAATGAAACCACTCGCGCCAGCCGAGCAATTCGTCGGCGAACTTCTTTTTGTGCTGCGCCCCGGCCGTGGCTGTCCCGATACGCGCCATGATCTCGCGCGGGCCGATCACGCCGAAGTGGAGATAGGGCGAAAGGCCGCTCGCGCCGTCCGGCCGCGTGGCATCGTTGCGGGCCGAGGCGTAGCTGGGGAGCACGTCGGTAAGCAACCGCGTCAGCCGTTCCTCCGCCGAAGCCCGGCCGGCCGAGAAAACGGGGCTGACCGGCACCGTATGATCGATGGCGAGCGCGCCGATTAGGGCAGCGAACTCACCCTCCGCCAGATCGTCGGGCCGGAAAGGTAACGGGCCGGCGTAGGGCGCCATGTCGGGCGCCTCGTCCTCCGTTTCAGCCCAAGCGGCGCGCTCGGGCTCATGCCGGCGGAGGAACCCCGATCGCCCCTGCACGTCATCGCCGATCAACGCCGGCGGCACCAGACAAGCGGCATTTATCGCATAAACCGGAACCGAAGCACGCGCCGCGACCCGCGCGGCCTGCCACCGGGCGACGAAGCTCGGCTGATCCTCCACCACGATCGCCGCCGCCTGCGCGCCGAGCCGATGGACGAGACCCTTCTCGCGCCGCCCGGCCCGGTCGAGGTGGCAGGCGAAGGTCAGGCCGCGGGCGACGCAGCCCGCCGCCAGATCGCGGCTCGCCCCGAGGATGAAGCGATGCAGCCGATCGGACGCGTAGGGATAGTCTTCCCTCAGGCCATGATACACCAGCACCGGCCGCCGCATCGCATTGCCGAGCCGGATCGCGGCATCGATCACCGGATTATCGTAGGCCCGCAGCGCCTGCTGCAGCCAGCACAGCACATAGCGCCCGTGCGCCTCCGGTGCGCGATCGTTCAGCGGGCGGATGCGGGGGGCTTCGCGCCAGCCGCTCAAGGCATTCGGCAGGTTTGGCGTCACCAGCCCATACTTCCCGGAACGCCCTTGAACGGTCCGGCCAGATCCGGGGTGATCCAGCCGCCGTAGAAGCCGCCCGGTTGCGGCGTCACCCGCTCGCCATCGACGGTGCACATATCGAGCGGGGCGGCGTAGAAAGCGATGTAATCGCGCAAGCAGGCGAAGGCGCGTGTCGGGTCGGGATAGCTCCAAGCGACGTCGCGCAGGATCCGGCCATCGATTTCGAGGTGCCAGTAGACGGCCTCCCCCTTCCATTCGCAAAAGGACCGCCGATCCGAAGCGCGCAGCAGATGCATGGCAATATCGGAGGGCGGCAGATACCAGCTTGGCGGATGGCTTGTCTCCAGCGTGCGGACAGGCGCGCGCGTATCGGCGACCACGATGCCGCGATGTTCGATCCGCACGTGGCGGTCGCTTGGTTCGGCGACGGCCGGGCGCGGATACCGCCACACGCTTTCCTGCCCCGGCTTGGGCTGCTCGGGTCGCGGCCTCATGCGCCGGCCTTCGCGGCGATACGCTGAAGGCGCGGGCGGATCCGCAGAAAGTGACCATAGAGCGCCTCCATGATACGCAGCACGTGGAGGTTTCGGGCCAACAGGCCAAGCGGCCGCAGCAGCGGTATCGCCCGCCACATCGCCGCGAAGGCCGCCGCGCCCGACAGCAACGGCCCATCGGCTTCCCGCGCGTGAAACCGCGCGAGCATGGTCGCCCGGTCGATCGGGCAGGCGCCCGAGGTCGCGTCGACGAAGCGGATGTTCCCGCGACGATCGAGACGCCGCATCAGGGCGATCTCGCGGGCGCAGAGCGGACACCCGCCATCGTGCCAGACCGTCACCATGCTCACCGGCCGCGCCCCCACGCGCCGTTCGGAATAGGAATTGGGATCGTCAAGGCGGCATCTCCTTCGATCGGCTACAACGCAGCAGCGGGCGAAAGTCGCCATCCGATGCTATCGCCGCCCCCTCCCCCCCCCTCAGCGTCGCGCGGGCGTTCCGCGGTTTTGCAACGACAGGCGCCGCAGGCCGAGCGTCGCCCGCCGATTGCCGGGGTCGAGGGTCAGCACGCGGCGGAAGGCCTCTTCGGCGCGGTCCGGCTGTGCGCTGCCGGTCATGCCGATACCCGTCAGGGCGGTTATCGAATCAGGCTGCCGTTCCAGCACTCGCTCGAACAGGCGCTGCGCTTCCGCCGGCCGCCCCAGCATGAGCCACGCGGCGGCGGCCCGCACCCATTCCGCCGGGCCGCCTTCCCGCTCCGCCTGGCGGAGCAGGGGGTCGGCCAACGCGACCTCGCGGCGCGAGGCGTGATAGCCGGCGCGAATCAGCGGCAACCAGGGATGATCCGCCTGAATGGCGGCCAGCCGATCGGCCAGCGCCGGGAAGGTCACGAATGCGTTTTCGCCCGCGAGGCTTGCCGCGATGATGCCGATCGCGCCTCCCATGTCGGGGGCGATGGCCAGCGCCTCCTCCGCCAGCCGGCGCGCGGCGGCGGGATCGCTGACG
>CAJYJW010000026.1 GCA_913775025.1 uncultured Sphingomonas sp.
GATGCCCTGATCGCCCGCGGTGAAACTTTGCGCGTGCTGATCGAGGAAACATCGGCCCAATTGTCCGAACAGATGCCCGCCTTGCTTACCGGAGTGGAGGCCGAGGCGATGCGCGGCCGCGCGACCATCGCGGCGCTGGTGCCCGATGCGGAGGCCGCCGCCGCCGGGGTCAACCGCGCGACACGCGCGATTGGCCGGCTCGATACGGTCGTGGCGGGGCAGCGCAAGACGATCGACTCGTTCGTCACCGCCGCCGCTGAGAAGTTCGAGGAGATGGAGCAGCGCACCCGCGCGCTCGACAGCCTGCTGGCTGAAACGCAGGCGCAGGCGCAGGCGTTGACCGGCGGGGCCGCTTCCCAGCTGGTGGATGCCTTGCTGCGGGTTCGCGAGACGGCGGGACAGGCAGCCGAGCATGCCGGCCGCGCCTTCTCCTCCGTGATACAAGAGGCCGCCGCGCGGCTGGGCGAGGAGAGCCGCGTCGCATTGGAGGCGCGGCTCGGTGGGGCGATGGAAGCCCGCCTCGCCGAGATCGCGGCGCTGACCGATCGGGCGGCCGCGGCGGGCGAGGCGGCGGGTGATCGCCTGGCCGCGCAGGCGGATCGAATCGCCGCCAGCGCGGGCGCGATCGAGCGGCATGCGGGTGCCGAAGCATCGCCGACCGCGAACGACGAGGGCATGTCGGCCCGCGTCGCGCGATTGGTGGATCAGTTAAACTCCACGTCGATCGACGTCGCCAAGCTCTTGTCGAGCGATGTTCCTGACACGTTCTGGGCGGCTTATCTGAAAGGGGATCGTGGCGTCTTCACCCGCCGCGCCGCCCGGCTGGTCGATGCGGCGGACGCACGGGAGATCGCGCGTCGCTACGAGAGTGACGGCGGCTTTCGCGAGCAGGTGAATCGCTACATTCACGATTTCGAGACGATGCTTGGCCATGTCCTCGCGACGCGCGACGGATCTGTCCTGGGCGTCACCCTGCTGTCGGCGGACATGGGCAAGCTGTACGTGGCGCTGGCGCAGGCGATAGAGCGCCTGCGCGCCTGACCTTTAGGGTCCTTCGATCAGCGGATCGCCGCCGGCGCCCTGATCCGCCTCGGGTGGGCGAGGCGGAGCGCGGTCCGCCTGCTCGTTCGCGGTCTGCGAGGCATCGTTGCTCTTGTCGATTTCGGCTTTGTTCGCTTCAGTGTCGCTCACGGCCTTCTCCTCTGAAAGGATAGAGCGGATAACGCACGAAAGGCGCGAACGCCCACCGCACTAAAGATTGTCGCGGAGAAGCAGCCTGGAGGCCCGACCGGGAATCGAACCCGGGTGCAAGGATTTGCAGTCCTCTGCGTCACCACTCCGCCATCGGGCCTCGACAGGCAGGGCGCGCCAATGGGGGGAAACGCGGCGCTTGTCAAACCCGGCGCCGCAGCGGGCGCATCATCCGGGTTGCACCCGGGCCGCGAGCGGCTAGAAGCGATAAGCGAGATTTGGTGTATTGCTTAACTAAGACAGCTGTGCGACGACCTGTCCGGGCGACGCGCGGTCGCCGGTGACTGAAGGAGCGGGCCGATGGGGGATCAGGTGGCGGAACTTGATTTTGCGGCCATGCGCGCCGCGATGGTCTCCAACCAGTTGCGGACGACGGCGGTGAACGACGCGCGCGTGGTGGATGCGATGAAGATCGTACCACGCGAGGTCTATGTACCGGCGGATCTGGCGCCGTTCGCCTATATCGATCGCGCGGTCGCGCTCGGCGGCGGCCGATCCTTCAACCTGCCCATGGCGACCGGACGGATGCTGACGGAGGCGGCGCCCCGCCCGAGCGATCGCGCGCTGGTGGTCGGCGCGGCGGGCGGTTATTCCGCGGCGCTGCTCTCGCTGCTGGTGGCCGATGTCGTTGCGCTGGAGGAGGATCCGGCGCTGCCCGCGCTCGCTCGCGTGGCGCCCGCCGCCAACGTCACTCTCGCAGCCGGCCCGCTCAACGCCGGTTGGGCGGAAGGGGCGCCCTATGACCTGATCCTGATCGACGGAACGGTCGAAGAGGTTCCGCAGGCGATCATCGATCAGCTGGCCGATGGCGGTCGCCTCGTCTCCGGCCTGTACGATCGCGGCGTGCCTCGGCTGGTGATCGGTCGTCGGGTGGGGGGCAGCTATGGCGCCATCGCCTTCGCCGATGCGGAGGGCGTGCGCCTGCCGGGCTTCGCCAAGCCGCGCGCCTTCACTTTCTGAGCGGACGGCCGGCGATGCGGGGGGCGTGGCTGGCCGGCGTGGCGCTGCTGGCGATCGGCGCATCCGGCGCGGCGCGGGCCGATACGTTGCGGGAGGCGTTCGCGCGGGTCTATGCCACAAATCCCACTCTTTCCGGCGCACGGGCCAACCTGCGCGCCACGGATGAGAATGTCTCGATCGCGCGCGCACCGGGCCTGCCGAACATCGCGGCGACCGGATCGTACAACGAGTTTTTGAAGCGGTCGGCCAACAGTTTCGCCGCGCCCAAGCGGGCGGCAGGGCTCAACGCCCAGGTCAGCGTGCCGGTGTATGCCGGCGGGCAGATCCGCAGCCAGATCCGCGCCGCGGATGCGCGGGTGGATGCCGGCCGCAGCCAGCTTCGCTCGACCGAGGCGAGCCTGTTCGCCGAAACGGTCGGCGCATATATGGATGTCATCCGCGACCAGTCGATCGTCGAGCTGAACGGCGGCAACGTACGCGTGCTGGAGACGAACCTGCGCGCATCGCAGGATCGGTTCGAGGCGGGTGACCTGACCCGCACCGATGTCGCCCAGTCCGATGCCCGCCTGGCGCTGGCCCGCGCGCAACTGCAGAGCGCCGAGGCGGAACTGCAGGCGAGCCGGGAGAACTACCTTCGGGTGATCGGCAAGCCGCCGGAAAATCTGGAGCCGCCACCGCCGCTGCCGCCTTTCCCGACCGATCCCGACGATGCCGTCGATATAGCGGTGCAGAACAATCCCGCGCTGGAAACCGCGCGGCGGCAGAGCATCGCGGCGGATTACGATATCGGCGTCGCCCGCTCCACCCGCCTGCCCCGGCTGAACGCGGTGGTGAGCGGAGCCTATACCAGCTACCTCGGTACGCTGGGAGCAAGCGGCCTCGGCAATCAATTCTCGCAGGTCGACAAGACGGTGACGGCGGGTCTTCAGGCGACCTTGCCCCTGTATCAGGGGGGTGAGCCCGGCGCGCGTATCCGGCAGGCGCAGGCCGTGAAAAGCGGCACGCTGGAGCAGATCACCGCGACCGAGCGATCGGTAGTCGCCGATACGCGCACCGCCTACGCCCGCTTCCGCGCGTCCGAGGCAGTGATCCGCTCCTCCGAAACGGCGGTGGCGGCGAACGAACTGGCGTTGGAGGGCAGCCGTGCGGAGCAGACGGTGGGCAACCGCATCCTGCTGGACGTGCTGAACGCGGAGCAGGAGTTGCTCAACAGCCGCGTCACGCTGGTCACGGCGCGGCGCGATGCCTATGTCGCGGGCTTCGTCCTGCTTGCCGCGATGGGCAAGGCGGAGGCGCGCGATCTGGGCCTGGACGGCGGCTCGCTCTATGATCCGACGCTGAACTATCGCCGCGTCCGCCGGACTCTCAACGATTGGGACAGCGACCCCCGGCCGGTGCCCGTGGCCACGCGCACGGTGGGCCTGACGACGAATCAGCCCGCCGTGGCACCGCCGCGGGAAACCACGCCGTCCGGCACGAAGGATCCCGCCACGACGCCGCCGGTCGCCGCCGCGCCCGCACCGCCGGGAACCCCCGTGACAAGGCCGCAGAAGTGAACGATAAGCCGCTTATGGCAGACGACCGCACCGAGCCGTCGATGGAGGATATCCTCGCCTCCATCAAACGCATCATCGCCGATGACGGCCCGGGCGCAGGCGACCCTGCACGAGAAAAGGACACGCCGCCGCCCGCCGATACCGTGCTGGAACTGACAGAGCCGGTAACGCAACCCGCCTCCTTCCGGGATGCCACGTCCGAAGGGGCGGTCCTGTCTGACAGCCATGTGTCGCCGGATGCGGATGACACCCCGGCCCCTGTTCTTGCCGATCCCGTACCGTCGCCGGCGGCCCCGGCAACGCCCAAGCAGGAGCGTCCCATTCAGACCGCCCCCTCCTCGCCCGCGCTGGATCACGCCCCTACGCCACCCGTACCGTTGGTGTCGGAGAATGCGGCGGGCGCCAGCCGGCAGTCGCTGGCGGCGCTCGCCTCCGTCGCGCGGCCCCAGCCGACCGAGACATCGCTGGAAGGGCTGGTACGCGAGATGCTGCGCCCGATGCTGCGCGAGTGGCTGGATGCGCATTTGCCCAAGATGGTCGAAACCCTCGTCGCGCGCGAGATCGCCCGGATCACCGCGCAGGACGACTGACAGCCGCCGGGGGGTTCAAGAACGCGCATCGCTCGGCTAAGTCCGCGCCATGACGATCGACAAGACCTTCGACCCCGCCGCCATCGAGGCCCGCTGGTATCCGCATTGGGAGCAGCAGGGCCGCTTCCGCCCCGAACGGCCCGACGCCGAGCCCTATACGATCGTCATCCCGCCGCCGAACGTGACGGGATCGCTTCACATCGGCCATGCGCTGGACAACAGCCTGCAAGACATCCTCATCCGCCACGCGCGGCTGAAGGGGAAGGATGCGCTGTGGGTCGTCGGCACCGATCATGCCGGCATCGCGACCCAGATGGTGGTCGAGCGACAGATGAACGCGGCGGGCGAGAAGCGCACCGACCTGACGCGTGAGCAGTTCCTCGATCGCGTCTGGGCGTGGAAGGAGGAGAGCGGCGGCACGATCACGCGGCAGCTTCGCCGGCTGGGCGCATCGTGCGACTGGGCGAACGAGCGGTTCACCATGGACCCCGGCTTTTCCGCCGCCGTGCTCAAGACCTTCGTCAGGCTGCATGCCGAGGGGCTGATCTATCGCGACAAGAGGCTGGTGAACTGGGATCCCGGCCTCAAGACCGCCATCTCCGACCTCGAGGTCGAGACGAAGGAGGTGAAGGGCAGCTTCTGGCACCTCGCCTATCCGCTGGCGGACGGCCAGGGCACGATCCGCGTGGCGACGACGCGGCCCGAGACGATGCTGGCCGACATGGCGGTGGCGGTGCACCCGGAGGACGAACGCTATACCGCGCTCGTCGGCAAGATGGTGCGGCTGCCGATCACCGGGCGGTTGATCCCGATCGTACCGGACGAGCATGCCGATCCGGCGCTCGGGTCGGGCGCGGTGAAGATCACGCCGGGGCACGACCTCAACGATTTCGAGGTCGGCCGCCGGGCAGGGATCGAGGCGCGCGACATGCTCAACATGCTCGATGCCGAAGCGCGCATCGTGCAGACGGCGGACGGATTGATTCCGGACGATTTCCTCGGCCTGACGACGGCGGAGGCGCGCGCCCGCGTGGTGGAGCGGCTGAAGGCGGACGGTGCGCTGATCCCGCACATCGACAAGGACGGGGCCGAGCATGACGCCGAGCCGCGCGTCATTCAGACGCCCTACGGCGATCGTTCGGGCGTGGTGATCGAACCGTGGCTGACCGACCAATGGTATGTCGACGCCAAGACGCTCGCCGGCCCCGCGATCGACGCGGTGCGGAACGGCGACATCCGCGTGGTGCCCGAAACGTGGAAGAAGACGTGGTTCCAGTGGCTGGAGAACATCCAGCCATGGTGCGTCAGCCGCCAGTTGTGGTGGGGGCACCAGATACCGGCTTGGTATGGGCCAAAACGTGAGGCCAACGGAAGTCTGACGACCACCTTAGGATCAACTGGTGGTTATTACCTTAGTGAAGTACCCGGCACGGATGTGGAAGTGTTCGTCGTTGAAAGTGAAAATGACGCTGTCCGCGATGCTTGCAGTCACTATGGTTACTCAACTGATGACGGCGTAGTGCGGGTTTTCAATGATCGGAACGCAGCCATTGAAGCCGAGTTAGCGGCGTTGCAGCGCGGTGAGCAGTTGATTGGCCTTTGGCGCGACCCCGACGTCCTCGATACGTGGTTTTCTTCGGCGTTGTGGCCGTTCGCCACGCTCGGCTGGCCGGAGAAGACGGAGACGCTCAGGCGGCATTATCCGAACGACGTGCTCGTCTCCGGCTTCGACATCCTGTTCTTCTGGGATGCACGGATGGCGATGCAGGGGCTGCAACTGATGAAGGCGGCGCCATGGAAGACGCTCTACCTCCACGGCCTCGTCCGCGCGCCCGATGGCTCGAAGATGTCGAAGTCGAAGGGCAATACGGTCGATCCGCTGGGGCTGATCGATCGCTACGGGGCGGATGCGTTGCGCTTCACGCTGGCCGCGATGGAGAGCCAGGGGCGCGACATCAAGCTCGATGAACGCCGGGTCGAGGGCTATCGCAATTTCGCGACCAAGCTGTGGAACGCCGCGCGCTTTGCCCAGTCGAACGGCATCGGCGCGTCCACCACGATCGAGCCGCCCGCCGCCACGCTGCCGGTGAACCGCTGGATCGTGGCGGAGACGGTGCGGACGGTGCAGGCGCTCGATCTTGCGCTCGCCGATCTGCGATTCGATGGCGCGGCGAACACCGTCTACCAGTTCGCCTGGGGCACCTTCTGCGACTGGTATCTGGAGCTTATCAAGCCGCTGGTCGCCATCGATGCCGATGCAGCGGCGGCCGCCGAGACGCGCGCCGTCGCAGGCTGGGTGCTCGATCAGATCTTGGTGATGCTGCACCCGTTCATGCCGTTCATCACCGAG
>CAJYJW010000027.1 GCA_913775025.1 uncultured Sphingomonas sp.
ACCTCCGGCCGAGCTCTCGATCCGGAGGATCGCTCAGGCGGCATCGCATGCCGGACCAAGCCGGTCGAGCGGAAAGATGCGGTACTGCGGCACAAAGGACGCTCAAGCCGACATCAGTATTGCAAACCGTATCTACTTGCTTTCCGTATGTTTCCATAGCAGTCGGATCGTGTCTCCCGAACATCCGGTGCGACAGATCCCGCCTGGCGAAGACTGACGACGACGACCCGACATTCGCATCACCACGATGCACTGAGATCGTAAGAAATTTGTGGAACAAAACTTGATTCGGTTTCTGTCAGCGGCGCCCTTGCTTTCAGTGTGGCATTCTTGTCACGATATTCGGCCGGAATATGTACATTTGTTCATTTTCGCTCCCCCCTGTCACATGTCCTCGCTAGACAGGCCAGGTTCATAGTGTCGAAAACCCTGGAGTGGTGCCATGTCTCGTAGCCGCCTTGGCCTTGCCCTTATGTTGAGCGCGAGCGCATTCGCAGCCGGCGCGGCACAGTCCGCCCCGCTCCAGACGCTGCGCGGCGGCACGTCGCTCGTCACCTTCGACAGCGCGACACCGGGCACCGCTTCACGCACCGTCACGGTCACCGGCCTCGGTGCGAACCAGACCTTGTCGGCGATCGATTACCGCCCGAGCCCGCTCGCCTCCGCCACGGGCGCGTCGCGCCGCCTGCTTTATGGGATCAGCAATACCGGGCAACTTTACGCGGTGAACGGCACCACTGGTGCCGCGGTCGCGGTCGGCGCGACGCCCGCGGTGCCGCTCTCCGTGCTGGGCGTCACGGCGACCGGCTTCGATTTCAACCCGACGGTCGATCGCATCCGCCTCATCACCAATAGCCGGCTGGACTATCGGCTGAACCCGGATACGGGTGCCCTCGCTGCGACGGACGGCATCATCACCTATGCCGCTACCGACGCCAACGCCGGTGTCGCCCCCACCCCGGTGGGCGCTGCCTATACCAACAGCCGGCCCGGCGCGACGACGACCACGCTCTACGTGATCGACAGCGCCAACGGCACCGCCCCCGCACGCCTCGCCACGCAGGGCAACGCGACCGTGTCGCCCAATTCCGGCACCCTGTTCACCGTCGGATCGACCGGCGTGACGACGAACAATAATGTCGGCTTCGACATCGACACCAACGGCACCGCCTACGCCACGCTGACGAACCCGACGACGGGCGTGACCACGCTTTACTCCGTCAACCTCGCGACGGGGGCCGCCACCTCGCTCGGCGCGCTTGCCGGCAACACGACCTATAACGGTCTGGCCGCCGTCCTCGCGCCGTTCAGCACCATGGGCGTTACCGCCAATCAGGCCGCGGTCGGCGCGGCGCTCGACAATTTCGTGATCCCCGCCGGTGGCGCGCTGGCCACTGGCGTGGCCGCCCTGTTCAACGGCATCGACGGCGTGGCCGGCACGCCCGGTGCGCAGGCCGCCGCCCTTCAGCAGCTCAGCCCGATCGCCTACAGCCAGCTGCCTGATATCGCGCTGAACGCGGTGGAAGTGCAGGAGAATACCGTCCTGCGCTACACCCGCGATCTGCGCGGCAACGCCGTCACCCCCGATGGCCAGCGCGCCACGCTGGACGAGGCCGGCAAGCTCGGCGTGTGGATCTCGGGCGGATCGCGCTTCGGCCGCTTCAAGGGCGCGGTCGATCGCTACGGCGCGGATACCGACGAATATCACTTCCTCGGCGGCGCGGACTTCCGACTGACGCCCACAATCGCGCTGGGCGGCTTCGGCGGCTACAGCTACACCAACGGCAACACGGCTCGCCTGCCCAACAACGCCGGCAGCACCGGCATCATTCCGAACGCCAAGGCGGATCTGAAGAGCTGGTTCGCCGGCGGCTACGGCACCGCCGCGGTCGGCCCGCTCTACGTCGATTTCTGGGGCAGCTACACCGATCTCGATTTCGCGCTCCAGCGCACGATCGCGATCGGCAGCTATTCCACTTCGCTGCGCGCGCGTGCCTCCAAGGGCCGGGTGTGGACGGGTGGAGCCGCGACCGGCCTCAGCTTCCAGCTCAACCGCTTCGAGATCGAGCCGTTCGCCGCCGTCCGCTATTCCGATATCCGCATTCGCGGCTTCACGGAGGTAAACGGGGCCGGCGGCGGCGCGGCTGGCGCGGGCGGGCTGACGATCGGTGATTTCGATCGCGTCTCGGTCCGCACCAATGTCGGCGCGCGGGTCGGCACGAAGTTCGAGATCGCTGGCGTCACCGTTCGTCCGCAGCTGCGCGGCGGCTGGTATCACGAGTTCCGCGATCAGGCGCGGGTGATCAACGCCAGCTTCAACACGGCCGGCATCAGCGGCACCCCGTTCGCTTTCACCACCACCCCGCTGAGCGGCGATTACTTCAACGCCGGCGGCGCGCTGAACATCGCCGGCAATGGCCCGCTGTCGTTCGTCGCGGACTATGACGCGCAGTTCGACGATGATCGCGAATTCTACACGCTCACGCTGGGCGTTCGCCTCGCGCTCTGATCCCGGCAATTAAGCAAAAGAAAGGCCCGGAACCGCGAGGTTCCGGGCCTTTCTTGATTCATGGCGGGGCGCAATCGCCGCGCCCTATGCCGGATCAGCCGACGATTTCTTCCGGCTTGAAGAAATAGGCGATCTCGGTCTCGGCATTTTCCAGGCTGTCGGACCCGTGGACCGAATTCGCCTCGATCGATTCCGCATGGGTCTTGCGGATGGTGCCCTCATCGGCGTTCGCCGGGTTCGTCGCGCCCATGATCTCGCGGTTGCGGGCGACGGCATTCTCGCCCTCCAGCACCTGCACCACCACCGGGCCGGAAATCATGAAGCTGACGAGGTCGTTGAAAAACGGCCGCTCGCGGTGAACGCCGTAAAAGCCCTCGGCCTGCTCCTTCGTCAGCTTCAGCCGCTTGGAGGCGACGACGCGCAGGCCGCCATCCTCCAGCAGCTTGGTGACGGCGCCGGTCAGGTTACGGCGCGTGGCATCGGGCTTGATGATCGAGAAGGTGCGTTCGGTCGCCATGCGATCGGCTCCAGTTTTTCCAGGTTGGATGATAAGGTGGCGGCTCTCTAGGCGTTCGCCGGCAGGCCAGCAAGGGCAGGTTCAGGCCGCCTGCATCCATTTGCCGCCCGCGTCCTGCTTCCAGAAACGCCGCTCTATGCCGCTTTTCGTCGCAAGCGCCTTCCACGCCGTCCGCGCCGCCGCGATCGTGCTGTCGTCGAACAGGTGGAAGGCGCGGTCGAACTCCAGCGCCGCATCGCGCCATGCCCCGTCCGCCAGCGCGATGTTGCGCGCGCCATTGGCGGGATCGGGGGTGACGGCGATCAGGATCGGCTGCCGCGCCTCCCGCCCATCCCCTGCAAGGCCGTGCGGCAGGAAGCTTTCCGGCACGGCGGACCACAAGCCCTCGTCCAGCAGCGCGGCATGCGCCTCATCCCGCGCCACCACCAAGAGGCGCCCACCATCGCCCAGCAGCCGGCCGGCGATGGCGGCGATCACGCGTTCCGGCGCGGTCGGCCCGAGGTGGTAGAAATCGACCTGCACGCTTGCCCGTCAGCCCTCGAAGTTGTCGGCGACGAAGCGGTCGAGCAGGCGCACGCCGTAGCCGGTCGCCCCCTTGTCATGAAGAGTGCCGGGCTTGGCCGCCCACACCATGCCCGCGATGTCGAGATGCGCCCACTTCACGCCCTCGTCGATAAACCGCTTCAGGAACTGCGCGGCGGTGATCGAACCGCCGGGACGCGGCCCGACGTTCTTCATGTCCGCGATCGGCGAGTCGATCAGCTTGTCGTAGGCGTCGCCCAGCGGGAACTGCCACAGGCGGTCGCCGCTCGCGGTTCCGGCGGCTTTCAGCGTCTCCGCCAAGCCATCGTCGTTGGCGAACAGGCCGCCATATTCATGGCCAAGCGCGATGATCATCGCGCCGGTCAGCGTGGCCAGATCAACGATGGTGCCAGGCTTGTAGCGCCGCTGCACCCACGTCAGCGCGTCGCACAGCACCAGCCGCCCCTCGGCATCGGTGTTGATGACCTCGATCGTCTGCCCGGACATCGATGTCACGACATCACCCGGCCGCTGCGCGCGTCCGTCGGGCATGTTCTCGACCAGGCCGCAGACGCCGACGACGTTCACCTTCGCCTTGCGGCCTGCCAGCGCATGCATCGCGCCCGCGACGGCACCCGCGCCGCCCATATCCCACTTCATATCCTCCATGCCGGCGGCGGGCTTGATCGAGATGCCACCGGTATCGAAGGTGACACCCTTGCCGACCAGCGCGAGCGGCGGGTTGCCGTCCTCTCCGGTGCCATTCCAGCGCATCACCAGCAGCCGCGCTTCCTTCTCGGAGCCGAGCGATACGCCGAGCAGCGCATTCATGCCGAGCGCCGCCATCGCCGCCTCGTCCAGCACCTCGATCTCCACGCCGAGATCGCGCAGTGCCTCGCACCGTTCGACGAAGCTTTCGGGGTAGATGACGTTCGCCGGCTCCGTCACCAGCATGCGGGTGAAGGCGATGCCGTCCGCCAGCGGGCGCAGTGCGTCCCATGCCGCCTGCGCGCCCTCGCCGCCACCGACGATCACGATCTCGCCCAACGTCGGGCGCTGCTTCTGCGGCAACTTGGTGCGGTAGACATCATGCCGCCAACCGCGCAGCGTGGCGGCCAGCGCGACATGCGCCGCGGCGGCGGCGCGATCGCCCTCCAGCGCGGACACGTCGACCACCAGCGTCGTCTCGGTGGTGAGGAGGCGTGCGACGAGAGCGCCGCCTGCTTTCTCCGCGCCGGTCACGCCATCGGAGGAACGGCCGACGCCGGCGATCAGGGTGCGCCGCGCGGTCGCATCCGTGCCGGGCAGGAAGATCTCGACGATGCCGCCCGCCTCGCCCTCGAAGCGGGCGGCGGCGGCGGCGGCGCGGAGCACGGGGGCATGGACGGCATCCAATCCGGCGCGATCGACGGCGCCGCTGCCGGCGGGAACCAACAGCGCGAGGGTGTGTGCGCCCTCGGGGCGATCGGCGGTGAAACGTACCTGCATGGACGAACCTCTTTTCTTTGTGCCCCTATCTAGGCCGGCACGCCGGCAGATTGAAGCACCGTTGCAGCAGGCGCGTACCTACGATAGGCGCGATGCCGGGAAACGGGGCGTGGGGCGTAGTTGAGACATTTGCGATACAGCCCCGTCGCCATGGGCGCCTTGGCCACCGCGATTGCGGTCGCCGCCGCGCCGGCGCTCGCGCAGGATCTCGGCGATCGCCAGGTATCGCCGCCGCCCGCCGGATCCGCCCCGATGCCCGCCAACGACGAAGAGGTCACGTTCAGCGCCGCCGCGCTCGATTATGACGATCAGGCGAACGTGGTGGTGGCGCGGGGCGATGTGCGGATGATCCGCGCGGGCAACCGCCTGCGTGCCGACAAGGTGACGTGGAACCGCACCACCGGCGAGGTGGTGGCCGAGGGCAATGTCGCCGTCGTGAATCCGGGCGGCGATACGGCCTACGGCGATAATGTCCGGCTGACCGATACGCTGAAGGACGGTGTGGCGGACAATCTGCTGCTGGTGCTGGAAGGCGGTGGGCGGCTGGCGGCGCGGCGCGGCACGCGGGTGAACGGCGTCACCACGGCGGAACATGCCGCCTATACGCCATGCAACGTGGTGGACAGCGCGGGATGCCCGAAGAAACCGGTCTGGAAGATCACCGCCGTCCGTGTCGTGCACGATCCGGTGAAGCACCGTATCTCGTATCGCGATGCGCGGCTGTCGATGTTCGGTGCCACCATCCTCTGGCTGCCCGGCCTCAGCCACCCCGATGGGTCGGGCGGCGGCGGCGGATCGGGCCTGCTGGTGCCGGATTTCCGCTATAGCCGCGTGAACGGGCTGGAGCTGGCGCAGCCTTTCTACCAGAAGCTCGGCCCGAACCGCGACCTGACGCTGACGCCGCACGTCTACAGCAAGGTGCTGCCCGCCCTGGAGGCGCAATATCGCGCGTTGACCGGGGCGGGCGCCTATCAAATCACGGGGATGCTGACCAAAGGTTCCAGCCTTCCCGCAACCGTAACCCCCCTGCCGGGGGAGACGACCGATCGCGGACCGCGCGGATATATCGACGCCAACGGGCGCTTTCAGCTCGACCCCTATTGGACGATCAGCGGCGCGGGGCGGCTGACGACGGACAAGACCTTCCTGCGCCGTTACGACATCAGCCGCGACGATCGCCTGCGGTCGACCGTCAAGGCCGAGCGGATCGACGAGCGCAGCTACCTTTCGATCGCCGGCTATGCGACGCAGAGCCTGCGGGTGAATTCGAACGGCGGCCAGCAACCGATTGCGCTGCCCGCGGTCGATTACCGCCTGCGGCTGACCGACCCGATCGTCGGTGGGCGAATTGAGCTGCAAGCAAACAGCCTGTCGATCCTGCGGACCGAAGGGCAGGATACGCAGCGCGCCTTCGCGGGCGCCCGGTGGGATCTTCGCCGCCTGACGACGCTTGGCCAGGAGGTGACGTTTACCGCTTACGGCCGCGCCGACGTGTATCACACCGCGCAGACCGAGCGCACCGCCACCGCCATTTATCGCGGGGCGGACGGGTGGAGCGGGCGCGGCATCGTGGCGGGCGCGGTCGACGTGCGCTGGCCTTTCGCGGGCGCGCTGTTCGGCGGCGACCAGACACTCACGCCGCGCGTGCAGCTCGTCGCCTCGCCCCCCACCGCGAACCTGCGCATTCCAAACGAGGACGCGCGCGCGGTGGATCTGGAGGACAGCAACCTCTTCGCGCTCAACCGCTTCCCCGGCTACGATCGCTGGGAGGACGGCACCCGCGTGACCTATGGCGTGGAATGGGCGTTCGACCGGCCACGCTTCTCGCTGCGCACGATCGTGGGGCAAAGCTATCGCTTCAGCGACAAGCCGAGCATCTTTCCGACAGGGACCGGCCTGTCCGATCACTATTCCGACATCGTCGGCCGCACCACCCTGCGGTACGGCCGGTTCCTTCAGGTCATCCACCGCTATCGGCTGGACAAGGACAGCTTCAAGGTCCGCCGCAACGAGGCCGACGTGACGATCGGCAGCACGCGCACCTACGTCACCGCCTCCTATCTCCGTCTCAACCGCAACGTCGATCTGGCGATCGAGGATCTGCGCGATCGCGAGGAGATTCGGCTGGGCGGGCGGGTACAGTTCGGCCGCAACTGGTCGATCTACGGCTCCACCACGATCGACCTCACCGGCCCGCAGGAAGACCCGACGACCCTCGCCGACGGTTTCGAGCCGGTGCGGCACAGGCTTGGCGTGCTTTATTCGAACGAGTGTCTCGAACTGGGCGTCACCTGGCGACGGGATTACCAGCGGATCGGCGATGCACGGCAGGGCAACACCTTCCTGTTGCGGGTGGCGTTGAAGAACCTTGGCCGCTAAGCGTGCATTCAGCCGATATGCGATAGTTCGCGTGCATGTCGGCGCTGGCGCCGGCTGAGAGATATGGGGCGAGAGTGACGCTGATACGCAAGACTGCCGCCGGCTCCCGCTACGCCCGGGCCGGGATCGCGATCCTCGCGGCCACGGGCGGCGCGTGGCTCGCCACCACCGCGCTGGCGCAGCAGGTGGAAATGCCGGACGGGCCCTCCACCGGCCTTAACCTGCCGGCCGATGTGACGATCTTCGGCAAAAGCGATCCGAACATCCACAAGGCGACGGCGATCGTGAACGGCACGATCATCACCGATACCGATGTCGATCAGCGGCTGGCGCTGGTGATAGCGGCCAACGGCGGCAAGGTGGAGGGTGAGGAGCGCCAGCGGCTGAAGCTGCAGGTGCTGCGCAACCTGATCGACGAAACCCTGCAGATTCAGGAGGCGGCGGCCAACAAGATCGAGATCAGCAAGGCCGAGATTGATCAGACCTACAATCGCGTCGCCGGCAACTTCAAGCGCAGCCCCACCGCCTTCGGCCAGTATCTGGCGCAGGAAGGTTCGTCGGAACGCTCGATCAAGCGCCAGATAGAAGGCGAGCTTTCGTGGCGGCGGCTGCTCGGCCGCAAGGTCGAGCCGTTCGTGAACGTCGGCGAGGAGGAGGTGAACGCGGTGATGGCGCGGCTCAACGCCTCCAAGGGTCAGCAAGAATATCGCATCGGCGAGATTTTTCTTTCCACCACGCCCGAAACCCGCGACGCCACCCGCGCCAATGCCGAGCGTATCGTAGCACAGGTACGGCAGGGCGCGTCGTTCGTCGCCTACGCGCGGCAATTCTCCGAAGCCTCCACGGCGGCGGTCGGCGGCGATCTTGGCTGGGTGCGGGCCGAACAGTTGCCCGATCCGATCGCACAGGCCGCGCAAACGCTGGGCAATGGCCAGATCAGCGAGCCGATCGCGGTTCCGGGCGGCTATTCGATCGTCGCGCTGATTGACAAGCGGCAGGTGCTGACGGCCGATCCACGCGACGCAGTGCTGGCGCTGAAGCAGATTTCCGTCGCCTTCCCCAGCGGCACCACGCAAGCGCAGGCCGCGCCGAAGGTCGAGGCGCTGGCCGCCGCGCTGAAGGCGAACCCCGGCTGCGGGCAGGCGGACGCGGTCGCCAAGCAGGTCGGTGGCGACGTGGTGGACAACGATCAGGTCCGCATCCGCGATCTGCCGTCGCAGTTGCAGGAGGTGATGGTGAACCTCCAGATCGGCCAGGCGACCCCACCCTTCGGATCGCTGGCGGACGGTGTGCGTGCGCTGGTGCTATGCGGGCGTGACGATCCGAAGTCGGCCGGCACGCCATCCTACGATGCCATCTATTCGCAGATGGAGGAGGAGCGCGTGAACCGCCGAGCCCGCCGCTACCTGCGCGACCTGCGGCGCGACGCGGTGGTCGATTATCGATGAGCCGCGTGAGGCCCGGCGCGTGACGGTGCGGCCCCTCGCCGTATCGCTTGGCGACCCCGCCGGCATCGGGCCGGAGGTCGTGGCGAAAGCCTGGGCGGCGCGCGATACGCATGGACTGCCGCCGTTCCTCGCCGTCGGCGATATTCGCGCCATCGCGGCGGTATGGCCCGGTCCGGTCGCGCGTATCTCCTCGCCCGAGGATGCCGCCGGCATCTTTCCCCATGCGCTGCCGCTGATCCAGGTGGAGGACGCGGGCGAGATCACCCCCGGTCAGCCGAATCTGCCCGGCGCGCGCTGTTCGCTCGACTCGCTCGAAATCGCGGCCGGCCTCGCGCGGTCCGGCGCGGCCGCCGCGCTCGTTACCGGACCGGTCTCCAAGGCGCAGCTCTATGCGATCGGCTTCGACCATGCCGGGCAGACCGAGTTCGTCGCGGAGCGGTGCGGCGTCTCCCCTGACAATGCGGTGATGATGCTGGCGGGGCCTAGCCTGCGGACGGTACCGATCACCACGCACGTCCCGCTCCGCCAGGTGCCCGATCTGCTCAGTGTCGATCTCATCGTCGCCAAGTCGCGCGCGACCGAGCGGGGGCTGACGCGCAACTTCGGCATCACCCGACCGCGCCTGGCCTTTGCTGGCTTCAACCCGCACGCGGGCGAGAATGGCGCGATCGGGCAGGAGGAGATCGAGTTCCTGATGCCCGCGATCGAGATATTGCGCGCCGACGGGATCGATGCGATCGGACCGCTCGCCGCGGACACGATGTTCCACGGGCGGGCTCGCGCCGGCTATGACGTGGCGATGTGCCTCTACCACGATCAGGCACTGATCCCTTTGAAAACGCTACATTTCGATGAGGGCGTCAACATGACGCTGGGCCTGCCGATCGTCCGCACCGCGCCCGATCATGGCACCGCCTTCGATATCGCAGGGCAGGATCGGGCCGACCCGGGCGCGACCATCGCCGCGATCCAGCTCGCGCGTCGCGCCGCCGACTGCCGCGCGAACCACGCGTGACGACAGGCGACGGGGCCGCCCGCCCCCCGCTCCCCCCGCTGCGCGAGGTGATCGCGCGGCATGGCCTGTCCGCCAGCAAGGCGCTGGGGCAGAATTTTCTTCTGGATGGCCAATTGCTCGATCGCATCGCGCGCGTGCCCGGCCCGCTCGACGATCGCACCGTCTATGAGGTCGGCCCCGGCCCCGGCGGGCTGACGCGCGCGTTGTTGGGCGCAGGCGCGCGCGTGGTGGCGGTGGAGCGGGACGATCGTTGCCTGCCCGCGCTGGCCGAACTGGGCGATGCCTATCCCGGCCGCCTGCGCGTGATCGCCGATGATGCGCTGAAGATCGACGAGGCGCGGCAAGCCGGCGCCGGTGCGCACATCGTCGCCAACCTGCCTTACAATGTCGGCACCGCGCTGCTGGTCCGCTGGCTGACCGCGCCGGAATGGCCGCCCTTTTGGGCGTCGCTCACGCTCATGTTCCAGAAGGAGGTGGCCGAACGGATCGTCGCCGTCCCCGGCAGCGATGCCTATGGCCGCCTCGCCATCCTCGCCCAATGGCGCGCGCAGGCACGCCTCGCCTTCACCGTCCACCGCTCCGCCTTCGTGCCGCCGCCCAAGGTGACGTCGGCGGTGGTGCATCTGGTGCCAGCCGCGCAGCCGCCGGGGGTTACCGTACGCACGATCGAGGCATTGACCGCGGCGGCCTTCGGGCAACGTCGGAAGATGCTGCGGCAGAGCCTGAAGGGGCTGCCCGGCGCGCTCGACGCGCTGGCTGCGGTCGGCATCGACCCCGCGCGGCGGGCCGAGACGCTGCCTGTCGAGGCCTTCGTCGCGGTGGCGCGAGTCATGGACGGCGGGTAGGTCTCAGCCCGGCTGCACGCCTTCGACCGCCACCGTCTCGCCCTCGCCTGATCGGCCGATCACGCGCACCCGCTTGCCGACGAGATCCACCGGCGTGCGGTACAGTTCCAGGCGCAACAGCCTGCCGCCATCGCAGCGCAACGCGAACCCGCCGCCCACCCGCATCAGCATCCCCGTCTCGTCGACCGGTTCATCCATCCGTCTGATCCCTTCGGAACGGAGATCGCCTGTCGACCCCGGTAGGTTCCGGGGGGCTGCCCGATGCCCAAACGGGGAACCTTGGGGAATGCCGTCAAACCAGCACAGGTTCGCCACCACCGTGACGAGATATCAATCGACGAACAGCAGCGCCGGCGTCTCGATCAAACGCTTCACCGCCTGGATGAAGCTGGCCGCATCCCACCCGTCCACCACGCGATGATCAAAACTGGACGACAGGTTCATCAGCTTGCGGACCTCGATCCGCCCGTCCACCACTGCCGGCCGCTCGACGATACGGTTGACGCCGACGATCGCGACCTCGGGGCGGTTGATGACGGGCGTCGAGACGATCCCGCCGATCAGCCCCAGCGAGGTCAGCGTGATGGTGGAGCCGGACAGTTCCTCGCGCGCCGCCTTGCCGCGCCGGGCTGCATCCGCCAACCGCGCGATCTCAGCGGCGAGGCCCCATATGTCGCGCGCGTGCGCGTCCCGGATGACGGGCACGGTCAAGCCCGCGTCGGTCTGGGTCGCGAAGCCGAGATGGACGGCGCGATGGCGCGAGACGATGTTCGCCTCGTCGTCATAGCGGGCGTTGATCATCGGGAAGGCCGGCAACGCGCGCGTGAGGGCGGTGATCAGGAATGGTAGCAATGTGAGCTTCGGCCGCTCGCCACGCGTAGCGTTCATCGCCTGACGCAACGCCTCAAGCTGGGTGACGTCGGTCTCCTCGACATAGGCGAAATGCGGGATGCGGCGCTTGGCCTCCTCCATATTCTCCGCGATGCGGCGGCGCAGGCCCGAAACCCGGATTTCCTCCACATCGTCGCTGTCATGGGAGGCGGGTCTTGACGCGGCTGCGGGCGGCGCGGCGACGGCGGAGGATGCGGTAGAATGACCTGCATAGCGCAAATAGGCGTCCAGATCGCTATGCCGCACGCGATCACCCTGCGCGGGCTTCACGGTCGCCAGATCGACACCCAGATCTTTCGCGCGCGCCCGCACCGCAGGGGACGCGAGGACACGGGCCGATGGCGCGGCGGGCGAGGCCGGCACGGCGACCAGGGGGGATAAAGGCGCGGGCTGCGCATTCGGTTCCGGCGCCGGGCGCGGCTCGTCCGGCAGGCCAGCGCTGCCGGCGGTGCTCTCGATCGAAGGGGCCTCGCCGCTGTCCGCCTCGTCCGTCTCGAACACGGCAAGCACCGCGCCGATCGCCAGCATGTCACCGACGGCACCTGCGATCTCGACCACCACGCCGGAGACGGGCGCGGTCATCTCGAC
>CAJYJW010000028.1 GCA_913775025.1 uncultured Sphingomonas sp.
CGCGCGAGGTGCTGGCCGAACTCGCCGCCGTCCGCAATCCATTCTATGCCCTCGCCCCCGTCCACGTTCGCAGCGAGCCGCTGCCGCATGAGGCGACGGTGGAGGCGATCCTGAAGGCGCTTTCCGCATGACCATCGTTCCCGTGGCCCTGGGCGATCGTGCCTATGACATTCTGATCGAGGACGGCGCGCTTGACGATGCCGGATCGCATCTCGCCTGTTTCGCAAGGCGCGGCCGCTTCCTGATCGTGACGGACGAGACTGTCGCCGGCGCGCAGCTGCCCCGGCTGGAGGGATCGCTTGAGGCGGCCGGGCTGGCGGTGGATGCGATCGTTCTGCCGCCCGGTGAGGCGACCAAGAGCTGGACGCAACTCGCCGCCCTTACCGATGCGATGCTGGCACGCGGGATCGAGCGCAGCGACAATGTGGTCGCGCTCGGCGGCGGGGTGATCGGCGATCTCGTCGGCTTCGCGGCCGCGATCATGAAACGCGGTTGCGGCTTCGTACAGGTGCCGACGAGCCTGCTGGCGCAGGTCGATTCCTCGGTCGGCGGCAAGACGGCGATCAACAGCCCGGCGGGCAAGAATCTCGTCGGTGCGTTTCATCAGCCGAGCTTCGTGCTGATCGACCCCACCACGCTCGACACCTTGCCCCCGCGCGAGGTGCGCGCCGGCTATGCCGAGGTGGTGAAATACGGCCTGATCGACGACCCCGCCTTCTTCGCCTGGTGCGAGACGGAAGGCGCGGCGCTGTTGGCGGGCGAGCCCGCCGCCCGCGCCCATGCGATCGCGCGCAGCGTATCGGCCAAGGCGGCGATCGTCGCGGACGACGAGCGCGAGACGACGGGGCGGCGCGCGCTGCTCAATCTCGGCCATACGTTCGGTCATGCGCTGGAGGCGGAGACCGGCTTTTCCGACAGGCTGCTGCATGGCGAGGCGGTGGCGGCAGGCATGGCGCTGGCGTTCCGATTCTCGGCTGCGCAGGGGCTTTGTCCCGCCACCGATGCGGCCAGGGTAGGCACGCACCTCGCCGCCGCCGGTTTGCCGACGACGCTGGCGGCGGCGGGCGTCGTCGCATCCGGCGAAACGCTGGTCGCGCACATGGCGCATGACAAGAAGATGGAGGGCGGCCGCCTGCCCTTCCTGCTCGCGCGTGGTATCGGTGAAACCTATCTGGCCAAGGATGTCGCATTGGGCGACGTGGCGGCGTTCCTCGATATGGAGCTGGCCGCCGCCTAGCGGCGCAGCGCCAACACCAGCCAGCCGAGGATCAGGCCCGCACCACCGATCGGCGTGATCGCGCCCAAGATCCTCGGCCCGCCCAGCGCCATCGCATAGAGCGAGCCCGCGAATACGGTGCCGCCCAGCACGAACAGCCACGCCGCCAGCCGGCTGCGCGTCGCGCCCAGCGCGGCCACCGCCGCCACCGCATGCACCATCTGGTACATCGCCCCGGTCCGCAGCCATTCCGCCGCCTTGCCGCTCGCGCCATGCGCCCCGAAGGCGCCGGCGGCGACGGCGCATGCGCCCGACAACGCCGCCAGCGTCAGCAGCAACCCGCCCCGCTTCATTGTCCCCGCCTTTCGCCTGCCGTCCCGTCGCCAAGCGGGCGATCCGGGGTGAACATCATCTCGATCGCGGTACGGGTGTCGCCGGTGGCGCTTTGCAGCGTCAGGCGGCGGCTGTCGCGATCGCGATATTCGGCCTCTACCTCGGCGATCTCGTCCTCGTCATAGCCCATCACGCCAAGCGCCTGACGACCCATGCATACCGCCGATTCGAAGACTTCCCGCGTGCTGCCCGCCAAGGCCAGTCCATCCAGCCGCATCAGCGATCGCCGGTCGTAGACGCGCACCAGGATCTCGGCGTCCGGGAAGGCATGCAGGATCGGCTCCAGCACCTCAGGCGTCAGCGTATCGCCATCGGTGCAGAACAGGATCGCCCGCGCCTCGCCTGCGCCTGCCTGCCGCAGCAGGTCCAGCCGCAGGCCATCGCCGAAATAAACCTTGAAGCCGTGCGCCTCGCTGCGATCGATCTGCGCCGGATTGCGATCGATCAGGGTGACGGGCACGGCCTTGGCCATAAGCATCTGCGCCACCGTTTGCCCGAACCGGCCGTAGCCGACGACGATCGCCGGGGCCGTGGCACCTTCCGGCCGCTCCAGGTCGTCCCGCGCGTCATCCGCCGGGGGCGCCGCGTAATAGGGCCGTGCAAGCTTCATCAGGAACGGCGTCGTCGCCATCGACAATGTGACGATCGCGCCGAACAGGCTGGCCGCCTCCGGCGCGATCAGGCGTGCCTTTTCCGCCTGCGCGAACAGCACGAAGCCGAACTCGCCCCCCTGGCTGAGCAAAAGGCCGAGCGCGAGCGCCTGCCGACCGCCGATGCGGAAGAGACGCGCGATGCCGAAGATCAGCGCCGCCTTCACCACCACGACCGCCAGCGCCATGCCGACCACGAAAACCGGCCTCGCCGCCACGACATGCAGATCCAGCATCATGCCGACCGCGATGAAGAACAGGCCGAGCAATATGGTGCGGAACGGCTCCACATCCGCCTCCAGCTCGTGCCGGTAGGGCGAATCGGCCAGCATCATGCCGGCGATGAACGCGCCAAGTGCGGTGGAAAGGTGCAGCCATTCCATTACCGCTGCCGAGGCGACGACCGCGAACAGGCCTGCGGCGACGAACAGCTCGCGCTCGCCCAGGTTGCCGATCAGGCGGAACAGCGGGTTCATGATATAGCGGCCCGCCGCCACCAGCCCGATGATCGCGCCGACCGTGTAGAGCGCCAGCACCCAGCCGGGCGGCGCGGACGGATCGGCCGGCGCGCGTGACAGAGCGGCGATGATCGTGATCAGCGGCACGATCGACAGATCCTGAAACAGCAGGATGGAGAAGGCGCGCTCCCCCAGCGGCGTGTTCATGCGCCCGGCCGATTGCAGCATCGGCAGCACCTGCGCGGTGGAGGACAGCGCCAGCGGCAGGCCGAGTGCCAGCGCCGCCGCGGCCGAAAAGCCGGTGCCGAGCAGGATCGCCAGCGTCAGCCCTGCGCCGCACAGCATCACCTGCGCCAGGCCGAAACCGAAGATGTCGCGCTTCAGCCGCCACAGGCGCGCGGGGTTCAGCTCCAGCCCGACGAGGACCAGCAGCAGCACGATGCCGAGTTCGGCGATACCGAGCTTGCTCTCCGCGTCACCGATCAGCCCGAAGCCCTGCGGCCCCAGCAGCGCGCCCGCCACGAGATAGCCCAGCACGGCACCCAACCCCAGCCGGCGGAACAGCAGCACGAACACCAGTGCCGCGCCCAGCAGCAGCACGCCGTCACGCAGCAGCGAGGCGGTATGCCCGTCGTTCATCGCAGGCCTACTCCGCCGGGGATGGCGCGGAGGCCGCCGCGCGCGCGGCCTCCGCCACCGCCTCGAACGCCAGCCGGATCGAGGCGTGGCGCGCCTTGTGTGGCCGGGCGGGGGCGAAGATCTCCAGCCCCGGCCATGCGCCCGGATCGTCCCGCGTACCATCAAGGAAGCCGGTGAGGGCATCGCGCGCCTCGGCGAGTTCGGCCGCGTCGCGCCCCAGCGCATGGGCACCCATCAGCGCGGCGGCTGCCTGCCCGAGCGCGCAGGCCCGCACCTCCTGCCCCAGCGCCGTCACGCGCCCCTGTTCGTCGGTTCGCACATCCACCGTCACGCGGCTGCCACAGACCGGCGAGCGGCGCTCGACGGTAGCGGCGGGATCGGCGAGGCGTGCGTGATGCGGTATCTCGGTCGCGAGGCGGAGGATGGTCTGGTTGTAGAGTGCAGCGGACATGCCCCCATGTAGGGCCAAGCGCGCCGCCTTGCTACGCCCGCTTCTCGTGCCGGCCGGCGGCGCGGCGCATCGCGACGAAATCCACGATCGCCCGGCTGCTGGCGTTGAGCAGCGGGAAGGTGCGCGACGACGCCATCCACTCGGGCCGGGCGGAGCCGCCCCCGTAAAGCGTATCCGTTCCCAGATTGGCGAGGAGAAACAGCAGGGTCGCCCCCAGCAATCCCTTCAACGCGCCGAAACCGAAGCCGAGTAGCCGGTCGAGCGGCCCCAGCACGGATTGGCGCGTCCGCCGGCCAAGGGCATTGGCGATCATCTTGCCGGCGAGAAAGGTGATGCCGAAAACGAGCACGAACGCCGCCACCGACGCCGCCGTCTGCGTGGCGACATGATCCGTCAGCACCCGGGTGATCGGCGCGTGCAGCATCTTCACCGCCAGGATCGCCGCGATCCATGCGAATAGGGACAGGGTTTCCGTCACGAACCCCCGCAGGCCGCCCAGCAGCGCGCCGCCGCCGATCAGCAGCAGCACGAGGATATCGAGAGTCGTCAGCGCCATATGCCGCCGTTAAAGCAGAAACGCCGCTGATTGAACCACCCGGACCCGATGGGAAAAAAGCCCGGCCGCCATCGGCGACCGGGCAATGATCGGATGCGATCGGGAGAGGGACGATCGCACCCCGCGTAAACGGCCGGCCACGGGGAGTCTGCCGGCCGAAGCTCCTAGATGCCGCTTACCACCCCTTCCGGATCGACCAGCGACCAAAAGGCATCGAGCGGGATGCCCGGCGGCGAAGCCGATCGGGTTTCCGCAGCGACTTTCTCCCGCTCACTGGCCAAAACATCATCGAATTGATCGTGGCCGGGTCTGTCCTGCGTCATGGCGCTGCTCCATCACTACAAATACCACTACTTCAGTAGAGAATGCATGTCACCATCGCTTTTCTTCTCAGGTGAATAGCTGGCTTAATCCCATGACGGGTTGAGGACCGGGCGAGACGGCATTAAGTTCCCGTTTCGTTCAAGTGAGGATCGGCATGGCGAAACCCCAGAAACGATATGTCTGCCAGGCCTGCGGCAGCGCCAGCTCCAAATGGTCGGGACAGTGCGCCGACTGCCTCGAATGGAGCACGATCGTGGAGGAGGTCTCGAACGTCACCGCCTTCTCAGCCAAGCACGATCTGCGTGGCGGCGGGCGGGCGCTATCGCTGGTCGGGCTCGATGCGGAGGTGACGTTGCCGCCGCGTATGGCGACCGGCATCGCCGAATTCGATCGCGCGCTCGGCGGTGGGCTCGTCACGGGGTCCGCCACGCTGATCGGCGGCGATCCGGGCATCGGCAAATCGACCCTGCTGCTCCAGGCGGCGGCGCGGATGGCGCTGGCCGGCTTGCCCGTCGCCTATATCTCCGGCGAGGAGGCGACCGATCAGGTGCGGCTGCGAGCCCGTCGCCTTGGGCTTGGCCATGCGCCGGTTCAACTCGCCTCGGCCACCTCCGTCCGCGACATCCTGACGACGCTGGAAAAGGGCACGCCCCCTGCCCTCCTCATCATCGACTCGATCCAGACGATGCACAGCGACCTGATCGAGGGCGCGCCCGGCACCGTCAGCCAGGTTCGCGCCTCCGCGCAGGAGCTGATCCGTTTCGCCAAGGAGCGGGGCACCGCGCTGGTGCTGGTCGGTCACGTCACCAAGGACGGGTCGATCGCCGGGCCGCGCGTGCTCGAGCATATGGTCGATACGGTGCTGGGGTTCGAAGGGGAGCGCAGCCACCAGTATCGTATCCTGCGCGCGATCAAGAATCGCTTCGGCGGCACCGACGAGATCGGCGTGTTCGCCATGGCGGAGGCGGGACTGGCGGAAGTGGCCAACCCGAGCGCCCTGTTCCTCACCGATCGGGGCGAGGGCATCGCCGGCGCGACCGTGTTTCCCGCGATGGAGGGCACGCGCCCGGTGCTGGTGGAGATACAGGCGCTCGTGGTGCGACTGGCCAGCGGAGCGACGCCGCGCCGCGCCGTGGTCGGCTGGGATTCCGGGCGACTGGCGATGATCCTCGCCGTGCTGGAGGCGCGGTGCGGGCTCAGCTTCTCCACCGCCGAGGTGTATCTGAACGTCGCGGGCGGCTATCGCATCGCCGATCCGGCGGCGGACATGGCGGTGGCGGCAGCACTCGTCTCCGCTTTGTCCGAACGCCCCGTGCCGCCCGAAACGGTGGCGTTCGGCGAGGTCGCCCTGTCAGGCGAGCTGCGGACGGTCGCCCATGCGGGGTTGCGGCTGAAGGAAGCAGCGAAGCTGGGCTTCACCCGCGCCATCGTGCCGAGCGCGATCCGCAAGGCGGAGGCGGCGGACGTGACCGTGCAGGGCTATGCGACCCTCGGCAATCTGGTGGACCGGATGCTGGGGCGGGACTGACCCGGCGCGATCAGGCCAACATCGCCTCGATCGCATCGGCGGTCTGCTGCTCGCATGTTCGCGTCATGCGCGCGCGAAAGCCTGGGGCCGCCGCCCGCGCGCGTTCGCCGATCGCTGCATCGGCGAACGTCTCGCGCAGCAACGCCGCGAGGCGCGCCGCCTGCACCATCTCATAGTCCAGCCGTACGCCGAGCCCGAGATCGGCCACGGACGCAGCGACCATCCTCTTCTCGATGTCGAACGGCACGTACATCGTCGGCACCCCCGCCAGGAGGCAGGAAGAGGCGAGGCCGAGCCCGCCATGCGACAGCACGAGCCGCGACCGCCGGACGATCAGATCGAACGGCACCGGCCGCCGCTCCACGATCAAGCCCGCCCCCTCAAGCACGCGCGCATCCGCATCGCCGAGCCGGGGATCGTGGACACGGATGGACAGACCTGAGTCAGCGAGCCCTTGCCAGAAGGCGTTCGACCATTTCGTCAGCCCGTTCATGTAGACGAACAGCTCGCCGCCCTTTCCATCCGACGTTGCGGGCGCGGGCATGACGGATGGCGCGCCATGCGTCGACCGACGCCACCGCCGATAGGGATCGGTCTCGCGAAAGGCGGCGACCAGTTCATGATCGGCGGCGAAGATGGCGGTCAGCCGATCGAGCGGCGCACGTCCGTTCGCCATCAGCGCGGCGTTCAGCCCGTTCAGCAGGCGTGCCTCGGAGTAAATCGCGGGTTGCCCGGTGAGGCTTGCGAAGATCGGCAGATCGGGCGGCGGCAGCGAAAAACCGCTGCCCAGCGCCAGCACCGGCACCCGCCCGCGTGCCGCCATCATCAGCCCCGGCGCGAATTCCGCCGCGACCGCATCGGGCCGCGTCGCGGCGAGGATGTTATCCCATCCCGCGATCAGCCCGCGCATCGCCTCGCCGTCGTCGAGCCCGAGGATCGCGAGAATATCGCCCATCGTCGCGGGGGTTGCTTGGGCGCGGCGGGAAAGCGTGGCCAGTTGCGTCGGCCAGAGCGGCGCCTGCCAGACGGGCGCGCCGGCCGGGGCGGTGCCGATCTGCTGCACGGCGAATATCGTCTCGTGCCCCCGCGCGGCCAGTTCGTCCGCGATGCCGGCGAGCTTGACGATATGGCCGGTGTTGGCGCCCAGCTCCCAGCCGATCAGCACGCGCGCCATGGCGGGCCGCTCTTAGATGCCGTCGGCGACCGCCGTATGCCCGAGCGCCGCCAGACGCCCGGCCAGATCCTCGACGCAGGCATCGAGCCCCGCCGCATCGGTGGAGCGGACGACGAAGTTCGCGCCCACCCGCCCTTCGCGGAAGAAGGGGTAGCTGCCGATCTGGCAGCCGGCATGCGCGCGCTCGGTCGCGCCCAGCATATCGGCGATCTCGCTTTCGGGCACCCAGCAGCCGAGCGTGCGGGACAACATCGGGTGGCCACCCTCCAGCTTGCCGGTCAGCCCTTGCAGCATCAGCGCGGCAATGTGCGGCACCCCCGCCAGGATGAAAACGTTCCCCAGCCGAATGCCCGGCGCGCCCGACATGGCGTTCTCGATCAGGGTTGCGCCATCCGGTACCCGCGCCATGCGCAGGCGCGCATCGGTCAGCCCGCCGCGCGTCTCATAATGCTTTTCGAGGACGGCCCGCGCCGCCGGATGCACTACGACCGAAACGCCGTGCGCCGCCGCGATCGCATCGACGGTGATATCGTCGTGCGTCGGGCCGATGCCGCCGGTGGTAAACAGATAGTCGTTGCGGGCCCGCAGCGTGTTCACCGCCTCGACGATCGCTTCCTCGCGATCCGCGACGACGCGGACCTCGCCGAGGCGGATCCCCTCCCCGTTCAGCCATTGCGCCACCTGCGCGATATTCTTGTCCTGCGTGCGACCGGACAGGATTTCATCCCCGATCACGAGGAGGGCTGCGGTCCAGATGCGGTCTGATGTCATGGCCTTCGCGCATAGAGCATCATCGCGCCGCTCGCAAAGCGGGGATGCCGTGCTATATCGAAAGCCATGGATAGCTATGTCTCCGTCGCCGCGGGCGACATCGTAACGCGCACGGGCGCGATCAAGCTCTATGGCCCCGACGGGTTCGAGGGCATGCGCCGCGCCGGCCGGCTGGCGGCGGAAGCGCTGGACGAAATCGTGCCCCACGTGGTCCCCGGCGTCGAGACGCAGGAGCTGGATCGCATCGCGCGCGAGTGCATGCTGCGCGGCGGCGGCATCCCCGCGACGCTTAACTATCGAGGCTTCACGCATAGCTGCTGCATCTCGATCAACCATGTCGTCTGCCACGGCATACCTGGCGCCAAGACGTTGAAGTCGGGCGATATCGTCAACATCGACGTCACCGTCATCCTCGATGGCTGGCATGGCGACACCAGCCGCATGTTCCTGGTCGGCGACGTACCGATCAAGGCCCGGCGGCTGGTCGAGGTGACCTATGAGGCGATGATGCTGGGCATCGCGCAGGCGAAACCCGGAAATCGGCTAGGCGATGTCGCCCATGCGATTCAGACCTTCGCCGAGAAGCACCGCTACGGCGTGGTGCGTGATTTCTGCGGCCATGGCCTCGGCCGCGTGTTCCACGATGCGCCGGAGGTCGTCCATGTCGGCCGCCCCGGCACGGGGCCGGAGTTGCGCCCCGGCATGTTCATGACGATCGAGCCGATGATCAACATCGGCCGGCCTGACGTGAAGATGCTCGACGACGGCTGGACGGCGGTGACGCGGGACCGCTCGCTGTCCGCGCAGTTCGAGCATTCGATCGGCATCACCGACGATGGCTGCGAGATCTTCACGACGAGCCCGGCCGGGCTTCATCAGCCGCCGTACGCCTGATCCGCTTCGAGTCGCGGTTCGCCCTATAAGGCGGCAGGTCAGTGCCCATTTTACGGGCATATGTTCACGCCTTGCTAATTTCTTCAGCACCGCGTGCGCTTGAGTTTGAGAAATCCGCCGATGCTTGCGCAAGCAGGACTGGCACGCTTATTGAACGCGGCGCGAGGTGCGCTCGTCCGGAGGGAGCGCGGACATGAAGAAAATCGAAGCGATCATCAAACCGTTCAAGCTCGACGAGGTGAAGGAGGCGCTGCACGACGTCGGCGCATCCGGCATCACGGTCACTGAGGCGAAGGGCTTCGGCCGCCAGAAAGGCCACACCGAGCTGTATCGCGGCGCGGAATATGTCGTGGATTTCCTCCCCAAGGTTAAGCTTGAGGTGGTGGTGGACGATGCGCTGGCCGATCGCGTGGTGGAGGCGATCCAGACCGCCGCACAGACCGGACGCATAGGCGACGGCAAGATCTTTGTGATCCCGGTCGAGACGGCGCTCCGCATCCGCACCGGCGAGCGGGGATCGGACGCGATCTGATCGCGCGGGAATAGACGGACCGGTGGCGGCGGGCCATCGGGCGAGACATGCAATTTTTCACGGGGAAGGCTCAAACATGGCCAATAAGGCGTCCGACGTTCTCAAGATGATCAAGGAAAAGGAGATCGAGTGGGTCGATCTCCGCTTCACCGATCCCAAGGGTATCTGGCAGCACCTGACGATGTGCCAGAACGTCGTGGGCGAGGACGAGCTGTCGGACGGCTTCATGTTCGACGGCTCCTCGATCGAGGGCTGGAAGGCGATCAACGAGAGCGACATGATCCTGAAGCCGGATCTGGATGCAGTCTACGTCGATCCCTTCTCGGCGACGCCGATGCTGCTCCTGTTCTGCGACATCGTCGATCCGGTGTCGGGCGAACTCTATGCGCGCGACCCGCGCTCCTGCGCCAAGCGCGCCGAAAGCTACGTGAAGAGCCTGGGCGTCGGCGATACGGTGTACGTCGGCCCCGAGGCCGAGTTCTTCATGTTCGACGACGTGCGTTTCGACAGCACCTACTCGTCCAGCTATTATAAGCTCGACGATATCGAGCTGCCGACCAACACCGGCACGAAATATGAGGGCGGCAACCTCGGCCATCGCCCGCGCGCCAAGGGCGGCTATTTCCCGGTCGCGCCGGTCGACGCCTGCGTCGACATCCGCGGCGAGATGGTGACGACCATGCTCGAGATGGGCCTGCCGATGGACAAGCACCACCATGAGGTGGCGGCCGCCCAGCATGAGCTGGGCCTCACCTACGGCACGCTGACGCAGACCGCGGATCGCATGCAGATCTACAAGTATGTCGTCCGCCAGGTCGCGCAGGCCTATGGCAAGTCGGCGACCTTCATGCCGAAGCCGATCAAGGAAGATAACGGCTCGGGCATGCACACCCACCTTTCCATCTGGGAGGGCGGCAAGCCGCTGTTCGCCGGCAACGGCTATGCGGGCCTTTCCGAACAGGCGCTGTTCTTCATCGGCGGCATCATCAAGCACGCCAAGGCGTGCAACGCCTTCACCAATCCGTCGACCAACAGCTACAAGCGGCTGGTCCCGGGGTATGAGGCGCCGGTGCTGCTCGCTTATTCGGCGCGCAACCGCTCGGCTTCGTGCCGCATCCCCTATGGCGCGGGAGCGAAGGCCAAGCGCGTCGAAGTGCGCTTCCCGGATGCGATGGCGAACCCCTACCTCTGCTATGCCGCGCTGCTGATGGCGGGCCTCGACGGGATCGAGAACCGCATCCATCCGGGCGAGGCGATGGACAAGAACCTGTATGACCTCCCGCCGGAGGAACTGAGCCAGGTGCCAACCGTCTGCGCGTCGCTGCGCGAGGCGCTTGAAGAGCTGAACAAGAACCGCGCCTTCCTCACCAAGGGCGGCGTGTTCACCGACGACCAGATCGATTCCTATATCGAATTGAAATATGCCGATGTGGCCCGTTGGGAGATGACGCCCAGCCCGGTCGAATTCGACATGTATTATTCGGGCTGAGCCGACCCATATCGGCCTCACGCGGGCGCCGGGGGATCCCTCCGGCGCCCGTTTTGTTATGGCGCTATGGTTTTTTGTCGCTGGCCGCCCCATGTTGCGACGCATCAACACACGTCCGATTGCGCCGAGGCCAGATGATGCACGCTCCTATTGGCCGCCCGATCGAGGCGCAGGCCACCCCCGGCTTTCGCGAATTCGTCGGGATGGTCGCCTCTCTGATGGCGATCAACGCGCTGGGCATCGACTCCATGCTCCCGGCGTTGCCGGCCATGGGCGCGGCGCTGGGCATCGCGGAGGAAAACCAGCGGCAGTGGATCATCGCGGCCTACGTGCTCGGCTTCGGCTCGTTCCAGCTGGTCTACGGCCCGATGATCGATCGATATGGCCGCAAACCCATCCTGTTCGGCAGCCTCAGCTTCTTCGTCCTCGCATCGCTGGCCTGCACCTTCGCGACCAATTTCGAGACGATCGTGATCGCCCGCCTGCTGCAAGGCATGGGCGCGGCCGCCTCCCGCGTTTTGGCCGTATCCATCGTTCGAGACAGATTTTCGGGCCGAACGATGGCGCGGGTGACATCGATCGCCTTCATCGTCTTTCTTGCGGTACCGATCCTCGCCCCCAGCATCGGGCAGGCGATCATGCTGGTGCTGCCGTGGCATGGCATCTTCTACGCGCTGGCGGCATTCGCGTTGATCGTGATCCTGTGGATCGGGCTACGGCTACCGGAAACGCTGCGGCCCGAGAACAGGCGGCCGATCTCGCTAGCCAAGATCGTGGAGGGTATCCGCCTGACCCTGGGCAATCGCACGTCGCTGGGCAATACGCTGGCGATGACACTGCTGTTCGGCGCGCTGATGGGGTTCATCAACTCCTCGCAGCAGATTTTCGGCGATGCTTTTCACGCCGCCGACATCTTTACGATCGCCTTCGCCGGATGTGCCGGTACGATGGCGGTGGGATCGCTGCTCAACTCCCGGATCGTCGAGCGGATCGGCACGCGGCGCGTATCGCAGACGGCATTGCTGACGCTCATCACGATTTCCGGCATACACACGCTGATCGCGGTCAGCGGTCATGAGACGCTGATGAGCTTCATCGTTCTGCAGGCGCTGACGATGGGATGCTTCGCCCTGTCGACATCCAATTTCGGCGCGATGGCGATGGAGCCGGTGGGGCATATCGCGGGAACCGCCGCCTCCGTACAGGGCACGATCAGCAGCGTAGGCGGCGCCGCGATCGGCCTCGTCGTCGGGCAGCGTTTCGATGGCACCACGGTGCCCGTGGCATCGGGCTTCTTCCTGCTCGGCCTTGCCGCATTCGGTATGGTGCTATGGACGGAGCGTGGTCGTCTGTTTCGCGCGCATCACGCCGTTCAGGCCTGATCAGGCTTCGTGAGAGCGCTGAGGTAGTCGAGACGACAGGCACCGCCAATGCCTCTACCTTGGTCCGCTCAGGCGGTGCGGCGGGATGCGCTCTCCGATGATCCGCCGCCGCCCACCCGGCCAGACTTAAAGGACATATTTGCTGAGATCGGTGTTCCGCGCGATCGCCTGCAGTTGGGACTCCACATAGGCCGCATCGACGGTCAGCGCCTCGCCGCCACGATCCTCGGCGTTGAAGCTCACCTCTTCCAATAGCTTTTCCATCACGGTCGACAGGCGGCGCGCGCCGATGTTCTCGACCTGGCCGTTTACCTCGGCCGCGATCCGCGCAACCGTCGCGATGCCGTCCTCGGTAAAGGTCACATCGACGCCCTCGGTGCCGATCAGCGCGCGATACTGCTCGGTCAGGCTGGCGCGCGTGGCGGAAAGGATGCGGACGAAATCCGCCTCGGTCAGCGCCTTCAGTTCCACCCGGATAGGGAGGCGGCCCTGCAGTTCGGGCAGAAGATCGGACGGTTTGGCGACGTGGAACGCGCCCGAGGCGATGAACAGGATGTGATCCGTCTTCATCGGGCCATATTTGGTGGCGACGGTCGTGCCCTCGATCAGCGGCAGCAGATCGCGCTGTACGCCCTCGCGGCTCACCGAGCCCCCGCGCACGTCGGAAACCGCGATCTTGTCGATCTCATCGAGGAAGACGATCCCGTTCTCCTCGGCATCCGCCAGGGCCACGCGGGCAACATCGTCCTGATCCAGTCGCTTGTCCGATTCCTCCTCGACGAGCTTCGCCCAGGCGGCGGGCACCGGCAGCTTGCGGCGTTTGGTGCGGCCGCCGGTAAGCTTGCCCATCATATCGCCAAGGTTGATCATCCCCATCTGGCCGCCCATGCCGGGGATCTCCATCGGCATGCCGCCGCTGTCCTCCACCTCGATTTCGATCTCCGCGGTGGTGAGATGGCCATCGGCGAAGCGCTGGCGGAAGGCGGTACGGGTCGCCTCGCTCGCATCCTTGCCGGTCAGCGCATCGAGCAGGCGGGCCATCGCCGCCTCCTCGGCCTTGTCGCGCACGGCGGCGCGGCGGCGTTCCTTTTCGAGGCGGACCGCCTCCTCCACCAGATCGCGGGCAATCTGCTCGACGTCGCGGCCGACATAGCCGACCTCGGTGAACTTGGTCGCCTCCACCTTCACGAAAGGTGCGTCGGCCAATTTCGCGAGGCAGCGGCTGATCTCGGTCTTGCCGCAGCCGGTCGGCCCGATCATCAGGATGTTCTTGGGCGTCACCTCCGCGCGCAAGCCCTCCGGCAGATGCTGGCGGCGCCAGCGGTTGCGCAGTGCCACGGCGACGGCGCGTTTTGCCTCGGTCTGGCCGATGATATGCGCGTCCAGCGCGGCGACGATCGCCTTGGGCGTGAGTGCATCGTTCATATCGGGTCTTTCGTAAGATCAGGCGGCAGCGTCGAGCGCTTCGATCGTGAGATTGCCGTTGGTGAAGACACATACGTCGGCCGCGATCCCCATCGCCTTGCGGCAGATCGTCTCGGCGTCCTGCTCATAGTCCACCAGCGCGCGGGCGGCGGCGAGCGCATAGTTGCCGCCCGATCCGATCGCCGCGATGCCGGCCTCCGGCTCCAGCACGTCGCCGTTGCCGGTCAGGATCAACGTTACACGGGCATCCGCGACGATCATCATCGCTTCAAGGTTGCGAAGGAACTTGTCGGTCCGCCAGTCCTTG
>CAJYJW010000029.1 GCA_913775025.1 uncultured Sphingomonas sp.
GCCACCACCGCCGCCACGGCGAACACAAGCATCTGCGCGACCAGCGGCAGGCCGAACGCAAGCGTGAGCATTCCTGCGACGGCCGCCGCCGCGCCCAGCCAGATCAGGAACACGCCGGGCGCCACGATCTCCGCGATGGCTAGCAGCAGCGCCGCGATCAGCCAAGCTATTCCCGCGTTCAGATCAAGCAGCGCCTGCACGATCATGCTTGCTCGAACGGGCCGGGGCGGCGTGGGGCGGGGGGAGGCGTGGGCTTGTCTCCACCGCCCAGCGCATCCTTGGCGAGCGCGCCGATCCCGCCGAGGGTGCCGATCAGTTGCGTCGCCTCCACGGGAAACAGGATCGTCTTGCTGTTGGGCGAGGTGGCGAACTTGGCGACCGCATCGACATATTTCTGCGCGACGAAATAGTTGATCGCCTGGGTGTTGCCGCCGGCGATCGCGTCGGACACCATCTGCGTCGCCTTGGCCTCTGCCTCGGCGGCACGTTCGCGCGCCTCGGCATCGCGGAAGGCGGCCTCACGGCGGCCCTCGGCCTGCAGGATCTGCCCCTGCTTCTCGCCCTCGGCGCGCAGGATCTCGGAGGCGCGCATGCCCTCCGCCTCAAGGATGGAGGCGCGCTTTTCGCGCTCCGCCTTCATCTGCCGACCCATGGAGTTGACGATATCCTGCGGCGGCTTGATGTCCTTCACCTCCACGCGGGTGATCTTGACGCCCCAGGCGGCGGTCGCATGATCCACGACGTTGAGCAGGCGGGCGTTGATCTCGTCCCGTTTCGAAAGCGTCTCGTCCAGGTCCATCGAGCCCATCACGGTGCGCAGGTTCGTCGTCATCAGCGCGAGAATCGCTTGGTAGAGATCAGATACCTCATAGGCGGCCTTAGCGGCATCGAGGACTTGGAAGAAGACGACGCCGTCCACCGAGACCATCGCATTATCCTTGGTGATGATCTCCTGCCCCGGAATATCTAGCACCTGTTCCATCATGTTGATCTTCTTACCGACGCGGTAGAAGAACGGCATGTAGAAATTGAAGCCGGGCTGCGCGGTGGCGACGAACTTGCCGAAATATTCGATGGTGTAGCGATAGCCCTGCCGCACCACCGTGACGCCAGCCACCACGAAGGCGACAGCCAGGATCGCCAATATGACCGCGAACGTGCCCATGTCGTCGTCTCCCGTACCGGCGCGAACCTTGCCCTTTGCGACGCGGCCAGTCCACCCTATCGGGGATGGGACAGGAGACACCCGATGAACCCCCGTTTTGCCAACATCCGATCCGCTTTGTATCTGCCGGCTTCGAACGCCCGCGCGATCGAGAAGGCGCGGGGCCTCCCCTGCGACATGGTGATCCTCGATCTTGAAGACTCGGTTAAGCCCGAGGCGAAGCAGGCCGCGCGCGATGCGGCGGTGGCGGCGGCGGACGGGTTCGGCGATCGCCTGCTCGCCATCCGCATCAATGGAACGGGCAGCCCGTGGCATGCCGACGATGTGACGGCCGTGATGGGATCGCGCGCGGGCGCGGTGGTGTGCCCCAAGGTCGAAAGCGCCGTAGAGGCGATGCAAATCGCGGACGCATCCGGCAAGCCACTGCTCGCCATGATCGAGACGCCGGCGGGCGTACTGACGGCGGTCGAGATCGCGCGCGCGGCGGGGGTGGCGGGTCTGATCGCCGGGACCAACGATCTGGCGGCGACCCTGCGTCTGCCGCCGGATGCTGGCCGCGGCCCCCTTGCGCTATCGTTCCAGACCATCGTGCTGGCGGCGCGCGCGGCGGGGATCGTGGCGCTGGACGGGGTGTGGAACGCCCTGACGGACGAAGCCGGGTTGATCGCGGATGCGGCGGCCGGGCGGCGCGATGGCTTTGACGGCAAAACGCTTATTCACCCCAATCAGATCGCCCCCGCCAATGCCGCTTTCGGCCCGACCGACGCCGAGCTTGAGGATGCCCGCGCGTTGGTGGCCGCCGCGACCGGCGGGGCCGAGCGTTTCCGCGATCGCATGATCGAAACGATGCATGTCGATGCGGCGAAGCGGCTGATCGCGCGCGCCGACCGCTGACGGCATGCGCGCGCTGCGGGCTACCAATCGCCGCCACCCGCTTCTATAGGAGCACGACTCCGTATCTTGAGGGTCACGTCAGCGTCATGGAAATCAGCCTCGGCCTCACCTTCGACGACGTTCTGCTGCGACCCGCCGAATCCGCTGTGTTGCCGAGCATGGCCGACACCGCCACCCAGGTGACGAAGGCGATCGCGCTCAACATCCCGATCCTGTCGTCCGCCATGGATACGGTGACCGAGGCCGACATGGCGATCGTGATGGCGCAGATGGGCGGGCTCGGCGTGCTCCATCGCAACCTGACCGTCGAGGAGCAGGCGGATGCCGTGCGCGCGGTCAAGCGGTTCGAGAGCGGCATGGTGGTGAACCCCATCACGATCGGCCCACGCCAGACGTTGGCCGACGCGCAGGCCCTGATGGCGCGGCACCGCATCAGCGGCATTCCGGTCGTTGAGGACGACGGCCGTCTCGTCGGCATCCTCACCAACCGCGACACGCGCTTCGCCGAGCAGCCGGGCCAGCCGGTGGCGGAATTGATGACGCACCAGAACCTCGTCACCGTCCGGCCCGGCGTCTCGACCGAGGAGGCGCGGCGGCTGCTGCACCAACGCCGGATCGAGAAGTTGCTGGTGGTGGACGATGCCTATCGCTGCATCGGCCTGATCACCGTCAAGGACATCGAGAAAGCGGTCACCTATCCCAACGCCACCAAGGACGGCACCGGGCGGCTCCGCGTCGCCGCCGCCACGACGGTGGGTGACACCGGCTACGCCCGCACCGAGGCGCTGGTCGATGCCGAGTGCGACCTGATCGTGATCGATACCGCGCATGGCCACAACCGCGACGTGGCGCGCGCCGTGGAACGCGTGAAGAAGCTGAGCAATTCCGTGCAGGTGATCGCCGGCAACGTCGCCACCGCCGAGGCGACGCGCGCGCTGATCGACGCCGGGGCGGACGGCGTAAAAGTGGGCATCGGGCCGGGCTCGATCTGCACCACCCGCGTGGTGGCCGGCGTTGGCGTGCCGCAGCTAACCGCGATCATGGATGCGGCGGGCGAGGCGGCGAAATCCGGCATCCCGGTGATTGCGGACGGGGGGCTGCGCACATCGGGCGATCTGGCGAAGGCGCTGGCGGCGGGGGCTTCCAGCGTGATGGTCGGATCGCTGCTGGCGGGCACGGCGGAGGCGCCGGGCGAGACGTTCCTGTACCAGGGGCGCACCTACAAAAGCTATCGCGGCATGGGCTCGGTAGGGGCCATGGCGCGGGGTTCCGCCGATCGCTATTTCCAGCAGGACATCAAGGATCAGATGAAGCTGGTGCCGGAGGG
>CAJYJW010000030.1 GCA_913775025.1 uncultured Sphingomonas sp.
TCTCTCCGCGCGGTGCGCATATTCGGGCCTCCCGATTTCGTTCATCTTGGCTGGGACCGTTGGGCGAGGCTTGAGATCATGGACGACGACGTCGCCGTCTTCGCGCGGGGTACGGCCGAGGATGAACCTTCCGCCCGCGGCTTCCCGGATCTGATCGAGATATGACAGATCAACTTCACCAATTATTTTCAGTCAAAGCAATGACCTAGGCGATGGCGGCGCGTTCGGGCAGTGGGCGTCAGACCTGCGACGCTCCTTCCAGGATGCTAGAATGATCCTTCCCTTCGCCGGCATCCTGCTCGCAGGCCTGCTGACCGCGCTCGAAGGCGCAACCAATGGCTGGATGACCAAGAGCGCCGGCAGCCTGTATTTCGCCATGATCGTCACCTTCGCCGCGAGCGCCCTGCTGCTGTTGGCGGCGGCGCCATTCCTGCCATTTCGCCCGAACATGGCGGAGGTGCGGGCATTGCCCTGGTACGCCTGGGTCGGCGGCGTCTACGCGCTCGCCACCATCACACTGGCGGCCTGGGCCACGCCGAAATTGGGGGCGGGGCCGGCGCTGATCGCGGCGCTGATCGCGCAGACGGCGCTCGGCATGGCGCTCGATCATTTCGGGGTGCTCGGGCTGGAGCGATCACCCGTCACATGGATGAAGGCCGGCGGCCTCGTGGTGATGCTGGGCGGGGCCGCGATGATCGCCGCCAAAGGCTGAACCGCCGGGCGGCGTGCGGAGCCGCATCGTGCGCCGATCACCCCGCGGCCCGCGTCACCGCCTGATACCATGCGCCGTTCGGCCCCCACACCGTCGTGAGCGCGCACAGGCCGAGGCCGGGCACCACGGCACGAACGATTCCGGTACCCGCCGCCCGGGCGACCGCTGCCACGTCCTGAACGAGGATGGTCGCACCGAGCAGTCCGCGATGCGGCGGGCGGGACATTTCGTGCAGTGATGCCTGCACGCCCGGCGGCAGCCCATAATCGATGATGCCGAAATAGGGCTCGCACTTGCGCACGCCGACGTTCCAGGCGCGCAGGCGTAGCGTATCCGTCGCGCCGACCATCGCGTCGAAACTCGCATCCTCAAGACCGTAGCGATGAATCACGCGCAGGCCCAAAACCCGCTCGAGAAAGTCCAGCGTTCCACCCGCATCCCGCACCGGGCTCGAAATGCTCTGCGGTTCGCTGACGAGGCGATCCCGTATCGTCGCAAGATCGCCGAACAAGTGCGGATCGCCCGAGATGAGCGCGCAGACGACCCCGTCCGGCCCCCACAGATGGGCCTCCTGATAACGGCCTTCGGGTGTCTCATAGTCGGCCGTCTCGGGCTTGAATGCGAAGCCTTTCGCCTCGATCGCCCGTATCGCGGCGGGCAGGTCCGGCGCGTAGAAATCGATCACCTTCAGCGCGTCGCCGTCGGAGCCCCGGGCGGGATCGCGGATCTGCTCCGCACCGCTGGAGTCAAAATGGACAAGCCTGACGCCGAAATCGGTATCCGGGGTCCGCAGCGTCACCTCGGCCGATCCCTGCCCGTCGATGCCCCAGATCGCTTTCGTTTCCGAAGTCGAGCGCTCGCACCGTCCGACCTCGACGAGGCCGAAAGCGGAGAAAAGGGCGATATGCGCATCGAGATCGCCGGACGAGACGATCGGCCCGTGGATCGACAGCGTTTCAGGCGTTCGCCGGTCGTCGGCGGCGTAGGTAGCGTCGTCTCTAGCTAATCCAGTCATCGTTCAACGATCCAACAGTGATAGGGAACAGCCGGCATCAGCCCTCCGTGCGCATCTCGCGGGCGAGGGTGATCTTGAACAGCCGGTCGTCGCGGAACCAATGCCAGGTGCGGGCGCGGCTCTGGCCATCGGAGCTGATCTGAATCATCTCGCATACTCGCACCGCCGGATCGTCGCGGTAGGTGAAGTTCAAATAGACGGTCTGCGCGTCCACCTCCCCCATCCAGCCGACAAGCCGGTCGCGCCATATCAGGCGATCGTCGCGACGGTCCGCCAGCAGTTCGATCCGGCTTTCGCGTCCATCCGGCCAGCGGTTGTGGATGCGGAGCCGGAAATCCGCCGTGCCGTCGTCGGGAAAGTCCGAACAGGTCTCCACATCATGCGTATCGATCACCGCGCCGGCCGGATCGAGGTGGGTATAGGTGCCCTGCCAGCGGCCGCATCCGCGCGCCAAAACGGGGAAACGGTACGCCATATCAGACATCGACCTGCTCCTTTGCGATGATCGGGGCAGCTTGGCCCCTCGCCATGTCCAGCAGCACCGTGGCAAGATTCCGCAAGGGTGGACGGCTGCGCGTGCTGGTGCGGGTAAACAGAAAGGCGGCGCGGGTCGCGGCGAACTCCGCGTCCGGGAGAACGGCCACTTGACCGGCAACTATATCCGCCCGCAACACGCCTTCCCCCATGAGGCAGATAAACGAACCTTGCCGAAGCAGGCCGCGCGCGAGATCGCCAGATTCGGCCCGCAGAATATTTGCCGGCGGCGGCAAACCGTGCTTCGCGAATATCGCATGGATGCGATCCAGCCGGCCGGACCGGCGCGGAACGATCCAAGGATAGGCGAGGAGGTCGGACAGCCCTGCCCTGTCCATGGATAAAAGCGGATGCGTCGCCCCCACGATCAGCGCATCACGCTCCTCCAGCAGGAAGGTGCGGCCAAGGCGATCTCCGATCTCGGTGGTCCCCTCCGGCGCGCTGAGCACGAGATCGAGCCGCCCATCCGATAGGTCCGCCAGCAATTGTTCGGAAAAGCCGACATCGACGGTGATCGCCACATCCGGCCAGCGGCGACGGAAGGCGGCGATGCCGGCGGGCAGCAGGGTTTGCGTGAGGCTGAGGCTCGCGCCGATCGCGATCTGCTGTGCGTTTGCTTGGCGGAGCGACTGCAATTCCGCCCCCGCCAGCCGATATTCGGCGAGGATAACGCGGGCGTGACCGGCAAGCAGATCGGCATAGCGCGTCGGCCGCGCACCCGCCCGGCCGCGCTCGAAAAGCTGGGTTTCCACCACCTCCTCCAGCGCACGCACGCTCTTGCTGATCGCGGGCTGGCTGATGCCGAGCCCTTCCGCCGCACCGGCGAACGACCCGGCATCGACGATGGCGACGAGATGGCGCAGCTTCACCGGATCAAGGCGCGTCAGGTCCATAGCCAATTGTTATAGATAAATACCATATTGGCAATGCCGGTGGGTCGCGAGTGATGCAAAGATGCGTCTGTCGGCAAAGGATCGGACAGGTCGTGACGGATGGAACGGACAGCATCGCGGCGGTGGGCACAACTGTGGCCGATCGCAGCCTCGGCATAGCGACGGCGCTTTCGGCGGAGGTGATCGTACTACGCCAGCGGCTCGACATCATCGAACGGCTGGCGATCGAGCGGGGACTGTTCGCACCCGGCGATATCGACGCCTACCGGCTGACGCCGGAGCAATCGGCCGCTGCGAAAGCCGCGCGGCGAAGCTTTCTGGATCGCGTATTCGCGGCGCTACGCGCGTGATGGGAGACACGGCGATGCCCGCACCGGCCCACCCGATGATGCTTCCCGCGGCCGCCGATGAAAGCGTGCGCGAAACCTATTGG
>CAJYJW010000031.1 GCA_913775025.1 uncultured Sphingomonas sp.
CAAGCTTGCGGCGCAGGTAGGCGGCAAGCTTCGCCTGGGTCGTCGCATAGCGCCCGACATAGGCAAGCGCGAGCCGCTCGAGCCCCGCCGCATCCAGCGGGGGGATCGGCCTGTCATCGTTCGGATCGCGGCGGCGGCTCATTCGTCATGTTTGTGCCACAGTCAGGCCGGATTGAGGAAGCGGATTGACCGTTGGAACGGCGATCTGGTTGAGGCGGCCCGTCCGCTTCGATATCGCGCGCCGGGCTATCCATGGGCGGATGCGGCATGCGGTATGACGGTTAGAGGAGTTGGCCGACGTTGCTCGAAGAGGTTTCTGGCACGCCGACGCGCGGCGATGCGGATGCGACAGTGCCGCTCCCCACGCCGACGGCCGATCGCCTTGCGCGCCGTTACTCCGATTTCGCCACGCTTGGCGAGGCCCTGGACTATGCCGCGCAGGGGCAACGCGGACTGAATTTCCACGACGCGCGCGGTACGCTCATCCGCGCTTATCCCTATGCCCAGTTGCGCCGTGACGCGCGCGACAACGCCTGCCGCCTTGTCGCGCGCGGGTTGCGCGCGGGCGACCGGGTAGCGCTGGTGGCGGAGACGGGCGCGGATTTCGCCGCGCTGTTCTTCGGGGCGATCTACGCCGGGCTTTGGCCGGTGCCGCTGCCGTTGCCCACCAGTTTCGGCGGGCGGGACGCCTATATCGACCAACTTTCGGTCCAGTTGCGCAGCGCCGACCCCAGGCTGTTGCTCTACCCCGCCGAGCTGACCACCATGGCCGGGGCGGCGGCGGAGGCCTGCGGCGTCATCGGGGTCGCGTGGGAAGATCTGACGCGGGAGCCGGTGATCGAGACGACGTTCCCGCCGGCGGACCCGCAGGACATCGCCTATCTGCAATATTCGAGCGGATCGACGCGCTTTCCGCATGGCGTGGCGGTCACGCATCACGCCTTGCTGAACAACCTTGCCGCCCATTCGCACGGCATGGCACTTTGCGAAACCGATCGCTGCATATCGTGGCTCCCCTGGTATCATGACATGGGGCTGGTGGGTTGCTTCCTCTCCCCCGTCGCCAATCAGGTTTCGACCGACTACCTCAAGACCGAGGATTTCGCCCGCCGCCCGCTCGCCTGGCTCGATCTCATCAGCCGCAATACGGGTACGACGCTGAGCTATTCGCCGACCTTCGGCTACGACATCTGCGCGCGTCGCATGTCGAGCCAGACGAAGGCATCCGCCCGCTTTGACCTGTCCCGCTGGCGGATCGCGGGCAACGGCGCGGACATGATCCGGCCGGACGTGATGCAGTCCTTCGTCGATGCGTTCGCCGAGGCCGGGTTCCAGGCGAGCGCCTTTCTGCCGAGCTACGGTCTCGCCGAGGCGACGCTTGCGGTGTCGATCATGCCGCCGGGCGAAGGCATCATCGTCGAACTCGTCGAGGAGACGCAGCTTTCAGGCGGTTCGGGCGCGGCGGGGCGGCCGCAGCGCTATCGCGCGATCGTCAACTGCGGCAAGCCGGTGCGCGACATGCGCGTGGAGATCCGGGAGGAGGATGGCACGATCCTGCCGGAACGGGCGATCGGCAAGGTCTGGTGCGCCGGCCCGTCGATCATGCACGGCTACTTCAACGACCGGGAAGCGACCGAGGCCTGCATGGCGGACGGCTGGCTGGACACCGGCGACATGGGCTACATGTCGGACGGCTACATCTATATCGTTGGCCGCGCCAAGGACATGATCATCGTCAACGGCAAGAATCACTGGCCGCAGGACATCGAATGGGCGGTGGAACAGCTGCCGGGCTTCAAGGCGGGCGATATCGCCGCCTTCGCGATCACTACGCCGGGCGGCGAGGAGACCCCCGCGGTGCTCGTGCAGTGCCGCACGTCTGACATGGCCGAGCGATCGCGCCTGCGGGATGAGATTCGCGAGAAGGTGCGATCGATCACCGGCATGAACTGCGTGATCGAACTGGTGCCGCCGCGCACATTGCCACGCACTTCCTCCGGCAAGCTGAGCCGGGCAAAGGCGCGCACATTATATCTTTCCGGAGAGATCCAGCCGTACGACATTGCGGCGTGAGCAGGCGGGCGTGCGGGATGCCCTTGCGCTCCCCGCCGCCTCCGGTTATGTGCGCCGCTCCCCGGATACCGGAGGAGTGTAGCTCAGTTGGTAGAGCATCGGTCTCCAAAACCGAGGGCCGTGGGTTCGAGTCCCTCCACTCCTGCCAGTCTCTAGCGAGACAGGCCGATAAACGGGGAAAACAGGAGGTCGGGGCAGCCTTGACGGGCCGCCGACGGCCTCTTTGTTGTTGCGGTTTGGAAGGGCGAGAGTGGCGAAAACGTCTCCCAGCGAGTTCATCAAGCAGGTGCAGGCCGAGCGAAAGAAGATCGCTTGGCCCACGCGCCGCGAAACGGTGACGACAGCGATCATGGTGGTCATCATGACGGTGCTGCTGGGCGTGTTCTTCTTCGGCGTGGATACGGTCTTCAAGCAGATCGTGGCCGCGCTTCTCTCCCTCGTCGCCTGAAGAACGGGATTATCGCATGTCGCGCTGGTACATCATCCACGCCTATTCGGGCTTCGAGAACAAGGTGAAGGAGGCGATCCTCGCCGACGCCACGCGTCTCGGGCTGGAACAGCTGGTCGAGGCGGTCGAGGTGCCGACCGAGAAGGTGACCGAGGTCCGCCGCGGCAAGAAGATCACCTCCGACAAGAAGTTCTTTCCCGGCTACGTGCTCGCCAAGCTTTCGATGAACGACGACGTGTATCACCTCGTCAAGAATACGCCGAAGGTGACGGGCTTCCTCGGCTCTTCCGGCAAGCCGCAGGCGATCAGCGAGTCGGAAGCCGCGCGCATCCTTTCCACCAAGGAGGAGGCCGCCACCGCCGCGCCCAAGACGAAGATCAAGGTCGATTTCGAAATCGGCGATTCGGTCAAGGTGCTGGACGGCCCGTTCGCCAGCTTCAACGGTCTCGTCGAGGAGCTGGATTTCGATCGCAGCCGCGTGAAGGTCGCCGTGTCGATCTTCGGCCGCGCCACCCCGGTGGAGCTGGAGTTCGAACAGGTCGAACGCGCCAAATAAGGTTTCCGCTGACCAAGCGGGATGATCCGCGGGAGGCAGGCCAAGGCCCGCCGCATGCACCGCTAAGCCATAGGAGCAAAACATGGCGAAGAAGATTACCGGTTACATCAAGTTGCAGGTGCCGGCCGGCAAGGCCAACCCGTCGCCGCCGATCGGCCCGGCGCTGGGTCAGCGCGGCGTGAACATCATGGAATTCTGCAAGGCGTTCAACGCCCAGACCGGCGGCCAAGAAGTCGGCACGCCGCTGCCGACCGTGATCACCGTCTATGCCGACCGCAGCTTCTCGTTCGAGACGAAGACGCCGCCGGCCACCTACCTCATCAAGAAGGCGGCGAACCTGAAGTCGGGCTCGAAGGAGCCGGGCAAGGTGTCGGCGGGGCAGATCAAGCGTTCGGCGCTGTCGGAGATCGCGACCGCGAAGATGAAGGATCTGAACGCGAACGATATCGACGCGGCGACCCGCATCATCGAAGGTTCGGCCCGCGCGATGGGCCTCGAAGTGGTGGAGGGCTGATCATGGCCAAGCAGAGCAAGAAGGCCAAGGCGTTCGCCGCCGCGATCAACCCCGAGAAGCTGCACGGCGTCGATGAGGCGATCGCGCTCGCTAAGAGCAACGCGACCGCCAAGTTCGACGAGACGATCGAGGTCGCCGTCAATCTCGGTGTCGATCCGCGCCACGCAGACCAGATGGTGCGTGGCGTCGTGACGCTGCCCAAGGGCACCGGCAAGGACGTGCGCGTCGGCGTGTTCGCACGCGGCGCCAAGGCGGACGAGGCCCGCGCGGCCGGCGCCGAGGTGGTGGGTGCCGAGGATCTGCTGGAGCAGGTGCAGAACGGCAACATCGATTTCGATCGCTGCATCGCGACGCCGGACATGATGGGTCTGGTCGGCCGCCTCGGCAAGGTGCTCGGCCCCAAGGGCCTGATGCCGAACCCGAAGCTCGGCACGGTTACGATGAACGTCGCCGCCGCCGTCGAGGCCGCCAAGGGCGGTCAGGTTGAATATCGCGTCGAGAAGGCGGGCATCATCCATTCGGGCATCGGCAAGGCGTCGTTCCCGGCGGAAGATCTGCGCGCGAACTTCGATGCGCTGCTCGATGCGCTGACCAAGGCCAAGCCGTCGGGCGCCAAGGGCAAGTATGTCCGCAAGATCGCCGTGAGCTCCACCATGGGGCCGGGCGTGAGGGTGGACGTCGCCGAGCTGGCGATCGTCTGATTTCAAGAGATTGCCGGGCGAAGTTCGCTTCGCCCGGCATGTTGCCGTCCGAGACTGCGGGTGGGCTGTAGCCCTTAATCTCCCGCATATGACGGGGAAGCGTTTTTCCGGTTCGCCTCTTCAGGCTGCCGGGTCTGCCAGCGGATCTCTCCGTTGCCGGGCGACCTTACCCCTCGGGCGGGCTGGTGGGCGGCGTATCAGCTCATCGGCTCAACGCCCACGGTGGATGTTCCGCCGTGGCATGTAAGGAGTGAGGCATGGATCGAGTTCAGAAGACCGATCTGGTCGCCACGCTGAAGAGCACCTTTTCCGAGACCAGCGTCGTGATCGTCACGCGCAATCTCGGGCTCACGGTCGCACAGTCCACTGTGCTTCGGGGCAAGATGCGCGAAGCCGGCGCCAGCTATCGAGTATCGAAGAACAAGCTTGCCCGCATCGCCGCCGAAGGGACGACATACAGCGGTCTCAGCGACCTGCTCGTCGGCCCGACCGCGCTCAGCACCTCCGCCGATCCCGTGGCGCCTGCGAAGGTGATCGTGGATTTCGCGAAGACCAACGACAAGTTGGAAATCGTCGGCGGCATGATGGGCGATACGGTCCTCGACGTCGAGGGCGTGAAGGCGCTGGCGCAGCTGCCATCGCTTGATGAACTGCGTGCGAAGATCATCGGCCTCGTTCAGGCGCCGGCGACCAAGATCGCGCGGGTCATCCAGACGCCGGGTGGCAATATCGCCCGCGTTCTGGCCGCTTATGCGGAAAAGGACGGTGCTTCGGCGCAAGCCGACGCGGCCTGATTGTTCGATACCGAATATACCAACTGACAATGGGCCGCTGGCCCGACACGGAGATTACCCATGGCAGACCTGCAGAAGCTCGTTGACGACCTTTCGGCCCTGACTGTTCTCGAAGCGGCCGATCTTTCCAAGTTGCTCGAAGAGAAGTGGGGCGTTTCCGCCGCCGCTGCGGTCGCGGCCCCGGCCGCCGGTGGCGGCGCCGCCGCCCCCGCCGCCGAAGAGCAGACCGAGTTCGACGTGATCCTGACCGGCGACGGCGGCAAGAAGATCAACGTCATCAAGGAAGTCCGCGCCATCACCGGCCTCGGCCTGACCGAAGCCAAGACGCTGGTGGAGTCCGCTCCGAAGGCCGTCAAGGAAGGCGTGAACAAGGAAGAGGCCGGCAAGCTGAAGGCGCAGCTGGAAGCCGCCGGCGCGACCGTCGAGCTGAAGTAAGCCCGACGCCGCAAGGCAAGAGGATGGGGCGGTCCGGCGACGGGCCGCCCCATTTCTATTCTGGCAATGATTGGCGGAGGGCCCTCCCCGGCGCGCCCAACTTGCCCGGCTCACCTCTCTCGCGGCTCGGCAGGACCCAGCCGCCCTGGGCAGACGGCGCGAAACCCGCTTCCACACGGCCGGTTCCGAAGCGCCCTTTCCTTTTTCCAACCGCAAGCCTATATCCTACTCACGAACGACGGCTGTTGCGATGCCTCACGGCCCGGCAGCCGCCCGTCCCGCCTTCCGGGACACGGCCGTGTTGCGAACGGACCGGGACGCATTGGAGGGCGACGGCGGGTCAACCCCAGCGCAGGCAGTGCGGATCCGATGGCCCGGACCCGCACTTTTTTTCGTGGGAGCGATCCCGCGGCATGGTCGCGAGCCGCTGGAAGGCGGCACGGTATTTGACGAGCGCGAGGTATAATTCATGGCATCCCAGCCCGTTCCGCCGCAGGCCCAGGCTTTGGTCGGCACCGCGAAGAAGCGCATCCGCAAGGTTTTCGGCAACATCCACGAAGTCGTGCAGATGCCGAACCTGATCGAGGTGCAGCGCGACAGCTATGAGCAGTTCCTCCGCTCGCGCCCCGAGGATGCCTATGTCTCCGGGCTAGAGAAGACGCTGCGCTCGGTCTTCCCGATCCGCGATTTCGCCGGCACCGCCGAGCTGGACTTCGTGAATTACGAGCTTGAGCCCCCGAAGTACGACATCGACGAGTGCCGCCAGCGGGGCATCACTTATGCCGCCCCGATGCGCGTGACGCTGCGCCTGATCGTTTTCGAGGTCGACGCCGATACCGAAACCCGCTCCGTGCTCGATATCAAGGAGCAGGACGTCTACATGGGCGACATGCCGCTGATGACGTCGAACGGTACGTTCATCGTCAACGGCACCGAGCGTGTGATCGTCAGCCAGATGCACCGCTCGCCGGGCGTGCTGTTCGATCATGATCGCGGCAAGACGCATGCGTCGGGCAAGTATCTGTTCGCCGCCCGCGTGATCCCCTATCGCGGTTCATGGCTCGATTTCGAGTTCGACGCCAAGGATATCGTCAACGTCCGTATCGACCGCAAGCGCAAGCTGCCCGTCACGACCCAGCGCATAGAGCAGGGTCGTGACGGGCAGCTTGCGCTTGCGGTCGATACGGACGTTGACGATATCCTTGGCGTCGAACTCGAAATCGAGCCATGAACCGCGATAGGGGATCACGCGGGCGG
>CAJYJW010000032.1 GCA_913775025.1 uncultured Sphingomonas sp.
CGTCGGTTTCGGGTTATCGCAAGCAGACCTCGCGGCTGCCGAACACCTATCCCGGCGTGGCGCCGGTCGCACCGGACGGCACGGTCCTGTCGCTGTTCGACGCCAGCCGCGATGACGACCGCAAGACCTATCAGCAAGAGGTGCGCTTCGCCACATCGCTGCCCGGCCCGTTCCAGCTCGTCGCCGGCGGCTTCTACCAGCGCGACCGGACGAGCTATTGCGTGACGGAGCTGCTCGGCTTCCTCGATCTGGTGAGCGGTCCGCTGCCGTTCGGTAACTGGAACGATCAGCCCTATGTGCTTTGCAACGCGCAGCGGGCGAAATCGACCGCGGCGTTCGCCGAAGGCACGCTCAAGCTCAGCGATACGATCAGCCTGACGGGCGGCGCGCGCTATACGTGGGAGCGCAAGCGCTGGTTCGGCCGGCAGCAGGTGTTCCCGGCGCAGCTGCGGGGCGGCTTCGATCCGACGATCCCGTTCGGCGAGGCTCTGGACGCCAACGTCTTCGATTATCCGGCGAATGTGATCCAGGTGCGCGCCCGCGCCAACGAACCGACCTATCGCGGTAGCCTGAGCTGGCAGGCGACGCCGGAGATCTTTTTGTACGGAACCTACTCGCGCGGTTTCAAGGGCGGCGGCTTCAACGATCAGGTCGGCACGTTCGCCCCCTTCACCAACGCCGACGGCAGCCAGAACGACGCGCTGTTCGCCGCCGCCGCCGCCGCGACCAAACCTGAGAAAGCCGACAGTTTCGAGGTCGGTATCAAGACCCAGCTGTTCGATCGCCGGCTCCGCTTCAACCTCACGGGCTTTCACGTCACCTATAGCGATCTACAGAAGCAGATCGTCGTGCCGCTCGTCGTCAACGGCCAGCCATTCCAGGTGACGACCTTCTTCAATGCGGCCAAGGCGCGCGTGCAGGGGATCGAGGCGGAACTGACCGCGCTGCCTACCGAGGGGCTGACGCTGCGCGGCGTGCTCGGCTACCTTGATGGCAAGTATAAGAATTATGTCACGCCGATCCCGGCGGGCTATAATCTGGCGGATGCCCCGCTCGATCGCACGCCTAAATGGCAATGGACGGCGGATGCGACCTATGAGGTGCCGATCGGCAACTACAAGATCGCATTCAACGGCAACGTCAATTACGTCGCGCGCAACCTGTTCACCCAGTCGATCGACAATATCGCGGATAACACTTATCTGAATGCGCGCACATTGGTGAACGCCTCCATCACGCTCGCCCAGGTTGACGGCGCTTATTATGTCCGTGTCATCGGACAGAACCTGACGGACAGGCGCTATCGCACCGCCCAGCAAGTCGTGGCAGGCCTATGGGACGACGCGCAATACGGCCCGCCGCGCTATTATGGGCTGGAGCTTGGCCTCAAGCTCGGCAGCCGCACCAATTGAAAGGCTCCCCCTGGGCGATCGGCGCGCGCCGATCGCCCTCTTTTTGTCGGAGGATCTAAGCCACTAAGCTGACCGGTTTGAGGCCGCCCCGCCTGTAAGATGTCGAAACAATTCCCGCTGGAAACCGCACGCCAGCCCCGCCCCGGGCAGGCTCTCGATGGCGCCGATGCCAGGTACTCCGTCGGGCGAGCTTTCGACAGAGCCGGCCTATTGTGCGTGACGGCGCGCGTGGTGAATTCTTGGATCAAGGCCACCGCACAATCATGCGTCCGTTCGCGCGGATCGCTTGTCGGGCGGGGGGGGGCGAGGATACGCATCTGCTCCATCAGGAGCGGCCGGTCCAGCCGCCAGCCCGCCAGCGTTTCGTGCCCGCGGCGGATGCCCTCAAGCCCGCCCGGCGCGAGCTTGCGCCGGCGACAGAGCGACATCGGGAGGAACTGGGCAAAAAAATCACGGAATAGCGGCACCGGATCGATCCGGTCGTATCCGCTGATCGACAGCGCATAGCCGGCATCGGCGCGCCGCGTCATCGAGATGCCGGCGGTATGCGGGGCAGAAAAGGTCGGCTTGATTGCCAGCGAAAGCATGCGACCTTCACGCCGCGCCGCGCGAGATGATAGGCCGTGAAGCTGCGAATAATGGTGATACCAATGACGAGACACCGGTCGCCCCGCCGGCCGGGTACGTATCGCATCGTCGGGCAGGGTTTCGCGAGGGCTGCGCGCATGACATGCGTAAGGCGATGCGAGGAGACAGGCGTGGACGATCTTGACGAGTTGCTGGGCGCGATGGCCCGCCGTATCGATCATCCCCGGCTTAGCGGGATGGAGACGCGGCTGATCGCACAGATCGCCGGCAGTCGGCGCGATCGCGCTGATCTGCCGCTGGGTGCTGCGCTGGCGACGGTGACGGCGGCGCTGGGGATCGGGCTGATGAGCGGGCAGGCGGTCGCCGGACCATCGCCTGCGGCGGCGATCACGCTCGACGCGGGGATCGCGCTCGCGCCATCGACGCGATTGGCGGCGCTTCCGTGAAGCGGGCGCGGGTGGGATTGCTGATGGTGGCGGCGCTCACAGCCGGGCTGGCGGGCGGAATGTTGGGGCAGCGGATCGCGCGGCCGGATCCGGGCGGCGGCGCGGCGCTGCACCGCCTGCTGCACGATGGCCTAGACCTGGACCGAGGGCAGGCCGCCGCGCTGGAGGGGCTGGAACAACGCTATGCCGCCCGTCGCCGCGTGCTTGAGGCCGGGATGCGGGCCGACAATGCCCGGCTGGCCGCCGCGATCGAGGCGGAACATGGCATCGGCCCGCGCGTGAATGCTGCGATCGAGGCGTCCCATCACAAGATGGGCAGCCTGCAGAAGGAGACGGTGGCGCATGTCTTCGCGATGCGCCGGCTGCTGCATCCCGACCAGGTACGTCGTTTCGACAGCGCCGTGGCCAAGGCACTGATCGACGACGGTCGGTGACGCCGCATGGCGCGCTCGACGACGCGGCGCTCGCGGCGGAGGCTGTCAGCGGACGCGACGCCGCGTTCGCCGAACTGGTGCGCCGCCATCGCCAGCGTCTCTACCGCCTGATCCTGGCGAACGTTAACGATGCGGACGAGGCCCTGGACCTGGTGCAGGAGACGTTTCTCTCGGCCCACCGCGCGCTCGCCCGCTATGATCCGGCGCGGCCCATGGGCGGCTGGCTGGCGGCGATCGCACTCAATAAGTGTCGCGACTGGGCACGCAGGCGGTCCGTGCGGCGGCTTTTCCGCCTCGCTCGCCCGCTGGACGAGGCGGGCGAGGTCGCGGGGGATGTGCCGGGGCAGGACGTGGCGGCCGATGCGCGACGGCGGATGGATCGCGTGGCGCGCGCGATCGCCGAAATGCCGGCCGGCCTGCGCGAGGTCCTGACGCTGCGCACCATCGACGGGTTGCCGCAGGCGGAGGTGGCGTCGCTGCTGGGCATCAGCCCGAAGGCGGTGGAGACGCGACTGTATCGCGCGCGGGCGCGGTTGCAGGCGCTGCTGCACGAGGGGGAATGACCCGGGCCGCGTACTAGGGTCAGGGCATACGGCACTGAGGGTATATAGGGTGATGGATTTGGTTTCCCGGCGCGGTTTTCTGCGCGGCGCGACGCTCACGGGTGGTGGTGTCGCGCTGGCCGGGGCGTTTCCCGGCTGGGCGCGCTCCGCAAGCCAGGGCCTGCCGCGCGATCTCCAAACCGTGTCCGGGCCGGAGATCGAACTGCGCATCCACCATCTGATGCTCATGATCGACGGGAAGCCGAGCCACGGCATCGGCATCAACGGCGGCGTGCCGGCGCCACTGATCCGCCTGCGCGAGGGGCAGGACGTCGTGCTTCGCGTCGTCAACGAACTGGACGAGGAAACCTCGCTCCATTGGCATGGCCTGCTGGTGCCGATGCAATATGACGGCGTGCCCGGCATCTCCTTCCCCGGCATTCCGGCGCGATCGACCTTCGAATATCGCTTTCCTGTGCGGCAGGCGGGCACATACTGGTATCACAGCCATTCCGGTTTGCAGGAGCAGATGGGCCTGTACGGCCCCATCGTGATCGACCCGGCGGGCGCGGACCCGGTCGCCTTCGATCGCGAGCATGTGGTCGTGCTGTCCGACCACAGCGACCTTCACGGTCACGCGATCTTCGCCAAGCTGAAGAAGCAGCCGGGCTATTTCAACTATCAACGACAGACGCTCGCCGGACAGATCGCGGGCCGTGACCAGTCGACGGCTGAGCGGGCGGAATGGGGCAAGATGCGGATGGACCCGGCGGACGTGTCCGACGTGACCGGATCGACCTACACCTACCTCGCCAACGGCCATGGCCCGCGTGACGACTGGACCGCCCTGTTCACGCCCGGCGAGCGGGTGCGGCTGCGCTTCGTCAACGCATCCGCCATGACGACGTTCGATGTGCGCATTCCCGGCCTGCCGCTGTCGGTGGTGCAGGCGGATGGGCTGAACGTGCGGCCGGTGGAGGTGGACGAGTTTCAGTTCGGCCCGGCCGAGACGTACGACGTGGTGGTGACACCGCGGGAGGATCGCGCCTACGCCATCGTGGGCGAGGCGATCGATCGATCCGGCATGGCCCGCGCCACACTGGCGCCGCGCATTGGCATGGTGGCGGCCACGCCGCCGCTCCGCTCGCGCCCGCTCGCCGACATGAAGGATATGGGCATGGGCGACATGAAGCACGGCGGCGACATGGCCGGCATGGACATGTCGATGCGCAATTTCGACAACGCCCTGCAGGTGAAGCGCGATCCCGGCGTACAGACGATCGCGCCGATGCCGATCGATCGCATGGCGGATCCGGGGCAGGGCCTGGCGAACGCCGGCCACCGCGTGCTCACCTATCACGACCTCGTCGCGCTTGAGAAGAATCCGGACACGCGCGCGCCCGAACGCTCGATAGACATTCACCTGACCGGCAACATGGAACGCTACATGTGGTCGTTCGATGGCGTGAAGATGAGCGACGCGCGCGAGCCCATCGCCTTCACGCAAGGGGAGCGGGTGCGCGTGAACCTCATCAACGATACGATGATGGGCCACCCGATCCACCTGCACGGCCATTTCTTCGAACTGGCGACGGGCAAGGGCGATCATGCCCCGCGCAAGCATACCGTACTGGTGCAACCGGGCGGCATCGCCACGTTCGATCTGACCGCGGATGCCTTGGGCGACTGGGCGTTCCACTGCCATATGCTCTACCATATGCATGCCGGGATGATGCGCGTCGTATCGGTGCGGCCGGCGGACGCGGGGGCGGCGGCATGATCCGCGCGCTTCTTTCCCTCGCGCTCTCCGCCGTGGCGGCCCCCGTTATGGCGCAGGGCCACGCCGGCCACGCGATGCCCACCGATCCGCACGCCGGCCATGCGATGCCGCCCGCCGCGCCCACTGTTTCGGCCGATCCGCATGCCGGCCACGCGATGTCCGCGCCCGCCACCGCGCCGGATACGTCCGCCGTCGATCCGGTCGGTACCGATCAGCAGCCCGGTTCCGCCCCCGCGCCCACCCCGCCGACCGATCGCTACGGCGACCGCTACTGGCCGGCGGACGCCATGGCGGCCGCGCGTGACAAGGTGCGACGCGAGCATGGCGGGATGAACGTCGGCATGGTGATGATAAACATCGCCGAGTGGCAGCCTGCCCGCGGCAAGGATCGCTTCCGCTGGGACGGCGAGGGGTGGTTCGGCGGCGACGTCAATCGCCTGACCGTGAAGACCGAAGGCGAGGGCGTGTTCGGCGGCGGCGTGGAGGAGGCCGAGGCGCAGGCGCTTTATAGCCGCGCGCTCGACGCCTATTGGAACCTCCAGGCCGGCGTCCGGCAGGATCTCGGGCCGGGTCCGAAACGCACTTATGCGGTAATCGGTGCGGAGGGGCTGGCGCCCTATTGGTTCGAGGTGGAAGGCGCGCTTTTCCTGTCGAACAAGGGCGACGTGTCCGGGCGGATCGAGGCCTATTACGATCAGCGGATCACCCAGCGGCTGATCGTGCAGCCGCGCACGGAGATCGACGTCTCGGCGCAGGACGTGGCGGAGACGCGGACGGGACGTGGATTGAGCAAGGCCTCGCTCGACCTGCGGCTGCGCTACGAAATCCGCCGCGAGTTTGCGCCCTACGTGGGGATCAGCCATGAACGCCGGCTCGGCCGCACCGCGCGCTATGCGCAAGCCGGCGGGGAAGATCGCGCCGATACCCGCTTCGTCATGGGACTGCGCACCTGGTTTTGAACCGATGGCCATCAGCAGACGCGGCACGACGTGCCGGACCCGATGCGCAATGCATGAGAAAGCTTAGTTGGTGACCCCTACGGGACTCGAACCCGTGTTTTCGCTGCGAGAGGACAGTAGAGTGGGTTGTCGCGGACCCCAGCGAACCAGGATATTCTTGTATTTCCGTCGTTTTCGAACTTGCTGGTTCGCCGGCGTTCGCCCGTGCTTATCGTCCAAGCGCTCCCGAAGTTTGGGCGGGGTGGAATACATGATCAGGGTAGCGGCGGAAGCGAAGCTGCAGACGCGTGCGGCTCGGGAGCGCCTCGCCCGTCGATCCGAGCCCAAGTGGCGAACAATCAGCGAGGGCGCTCACATCGGCTATTATCGCGATGCCGGGCGTGGGCGCTGGGTGAGGCTGTGCCAAGGTGCGTGCCGGTAGATTATCTCCACCTTGTAGAGGCCGTTGACCGTCTCGGCCAAAGCGTTGTGGAATCGGCCACCGACACGGCCAACCGACGGCGCGATACCAGTATCGGCGAGCCGCTTGGTGGACTGATATCCTGCCACATCTGCCGCTAAATCTCCCTTATCTCCTCAAGATTGCAGGTCAGGGAGGCCGGACTGACAAGAGTACGCGGCTTCGATCGACCTACCTTATGTCACAGCTTCCGAGACGTGGAGACCGGACTGTAGCTGTCTGGAAAACGGACCGGGCATGCTCGCGATTGCCCGCGCAGGAGGGGAAAGAGATGTCCACCACGTTCAAGGACGACGTTGCCGTGCCGCCCGGTCTCTCCGCCGACCGGATCGTCGATATAGACATCTATTCGCCGCCCGGACGCGAGAAGGACTTCTACGCCGCGTGGAAGACGTTGCAGGATAATTCCCCCCCGATCGTTTGGACGTCTCGTAACGAGGGTCACTGGATCGCGCTTTCGGGCGAGGTGCTCGCAGCGGTGCAAGGCGATCCAGAGCGTTTTTCGAACCGGATCATCGTCATACCGCGCTCGGTCGGCGAAAAGCATGCGCTGATCCCGACGACAATCGATCCACCCGAGCACCGCCCGTACCGTAGATTGCTTAACGATGGTCTCTCGCTTTCAAAGATCCGACATTTACACACGGCGATCGCCTCTGTCGCAGATGAGCTTATCGGCGGGTTCGTCGGGTTCGGTCGATGCGATTTCACCGCCGAGTTCGCACGCCTTTTTCCGATCCGCATCTTCATGTCGCTGGTCGCACTGCCGATGGCTGACGCGGATCGCCTGTGTTTCCTCGCCGAATGCATGACCAGACCGAACCCGCCACTGCCGTTCGAGGACGCCAAGCAAGCTTTCTACGCGTTCCTTGCGCCCGTCGTCGCCGAAAGGCGGGGCGGCTCCGGCGAGGACATCATCAGCGCGATCGTGAATGCGGATATCAACGGCCGCAAATTGAGTGATGAGGAGGCGCTGTCGCTGTGCACGCAGTTGCTGATCGCCGGCGTAGATACGGTGGTGAACGTGCTCGCATTCATCATGCTCGAACTCGCGCGCGATCCGGCGTTGCAGGAACGGCTCGCCGGCCTCACCCGCAGCGGGTTGCTTGCCGCGACGAACGAGCTGTTCCGGCGCTTCGGCTTCGTGACGATCGCGCGAACCGTACGCGAGGACATGGAGTTTCACGGCGTCCACTTGAAGGCCGGCGACCTCGTCTGCGTGCCGACGCAGGTCCACGGGCTCGACGAGCGGATCAATGCCTGCCCGCTCTCGATCGACCTCGATCGACGCGGCGCGCGTCATTCCGCCTTCGGCAGCGGGCCGCACATGTGCCCGGGGCAGGAACTCGCACGCGCCGAGGTGGCGATCATGCTGGAACGCTGGTTCGCCGCGATACCGCGCTTCCATGTCGGCGCGGACGCCGACCTGCGCAATCTGGCCGGCATTGTTCCACAAATCGCCCGTCTCACGCTTGAATGGGATGTTCTGCCTATGCCTTCGCATGATGGGCAGGGGGCGATCGAAGAGCTGGCTTGAGGGGCGGGTCGCGCGCATCACGAGCGATGCATTGGGGTTGGATACCGAGGATCGCGAGAAACATCGAAGAGGTTGTCATGCAGGCCGGCATCGGCTCTGCTTCGCGCCGTTAGCTGGGCGGCAAATCGGCCATCGGATGGACAAGAGCTTCAGTGGAGACGGCGATGCCCCCCAAAGCCCTCTACATGCCTGCGCCCCTCAACCCCGCTCTCAAGGCGAAGAACAAGCGGCTTTAGGTCTTGGCGGAACTGTGACTCAGCCCATCTTGCCGATGGTGGTTGTGATGCCAGTGATATGCCGCGCGGTATCGGCGGATTAAGTGGCGTCCGATCGGCCACCTTCGTTTACTCCTAATCCTGCTGCCGGTCATGTCGGCGCTGGTGTCGTGCTCGCAAAAGCGCATCGACAATCTCCCACCTGGCATCCGACATCCGGATTCGCTCACCCAACGCCTCCAGATGGCGGCAGTAAATTCATCGCAGATCAGCGCGAAGAGTTGTCGAAGAAAGTGCTCGAGAGATCCAACGGAGCCCAACTGCCATTGTTGTTCAGGCCTTCGTAAGCCCCCCCAACTTCGCTCGAAAGATTGTGGGAGCTAGCCCAGTCGAAGACGAAGCGCCGGTGCGCGATCTTCCATTCGCCGTCGCGCTTGACGAAGCGGTCCAGATAGCGCCCGCCGGTGATCGTCTCCTGCGGATCATCGCCAAGCGTGGCACTATAAGCGATAACGTAGGTTTCGCCGACCGCTTCATCGCCTCGGATCTCGAAATATTCATTGGCCAGGCTGTGAAAACAGGAGCGGAAATTCGCGCGCACTGCGGCGACGATGCGCTGCGAGAAATCCGGCGCCTTGCCGTCGATCACGCCGGTAACGACGTCCGCGTCCTCATGGAACACGGAGGCCAGTAAAGCTGCGTCACCACGATCGACACCGCGCGCATATGTGGCAACGAGATCGTGAAGGGCCTGCTTGGCTAAAGCGTCATCGAGCGCACGCATGATCACGTCTCCCTTGCTATCACTGAAGGCGGAACCGGAGATAAAGTCATGCGAGGGATCGTGATCGCGATGCGCGCCACGGAGCATGCCAAGAAGCGTTATCTCAGCGTCATCACGATTGATATTCCAGTCCAGAACGTAAGTGCGATGCGCTATGCGCCAGCCTGCCGTGCAACGGACGTGCCGGTCGAGATAACGGCCACCAATCCAGCGCTGGCGATCCGGTCCGGCCGGTTCGGGCGTACGCATATAGGCTATGACGTAGCTTTCCGAACGCGCCTCATCTCCGTCGATGCTCACCAGCATGTTCGAGATGCGGTGGAACGTAACGTCACCGTTCGCCATGGCATCGGCGAGGATCGTGGCGAAATCAGCCGCAGGGCCGTCGAACAAACCGTAAGCGACCGTGGCGCCGGGCGCGTAGGCCGACGCTAGAAGCGCGCGGTCGTTGCGGTCCACCCCGCGGCTGTGCCGGGCAAGATTGGTGCGTATCTCGCTGGTCGCCACGAGGGCGGCAATCGCCTTATCGCGGCGCTGCGCAGGCTCGACGACCGTCATATGTCGTTGCCGGTGCAATGCGTGTGCGAATATGGCGGATGGGCGCGATGTGCATCACCTGAAAGGGATTTTGCGCGCCAAGACTTTTGGAAGCCGTCGCGACAGTGATGGCGGCCCACCGGGCCGGTTCTGTCATTGCGGCCAACGATCTCCGCGCCGTTCCCGCCGCTCGCGCAAGCAGGACGAAAGGCATGCTTCCTCGACGACAGGGTCACGCTCATCGCATCGTCTCTCCGTTGTCGATCGTGATCGCCGTCCCGGTGATCTGCCGCGATTCATCAAAACCGAGGAAGAGGACAAGGTTGGTCACGTCGCGCGGGCTGCCTTGCCCGTGGTTAGCGATCTGATCCGGCCCCGACTCGCTTTCCGGCAATTGCGCCAGTGCCGCACGGGTCATCGGCGTGTCATGGGCGCCAGGGATGATCGCGTTCACGCGAATGCGGCTACCCTGTTCCTGGCAGAACATCGCGGTCGATCGGGTGAGCGCGATGATCGCGCCCTTCGCCGCGGAATATCCCGGGATTAAGCCGACCCCTTTCGTTGCCGCCACCGATGAAACATCGATGATCGACCCACCATCTGTTCGGGCCATCAGTGGTATGCCGTGGCGACAGCCAAGGAAGGTGCCGATCGTCCTGACGTCAATCTGCAATTGCCAGTCTTCAAGGGCACAATCGACGATGGAACCGAAGCGGACGAGGCCGGCATTGTTGACGAGAATGTCCAGCCGCTCGAAACGGCGTTCCACCTCAGTCATCGCCAGACCCCGCGCCGTGTCCGATCGCACATCGGATTGAATCGCCGATGCATCCGGCAGGCGTGCCGCCGCCGCATGGACCGCCGCGCCGTCGATGTCAGCGAGGATCACCCTTGCGCCTTCTGCCGCCAGCAACGCGGCGTCTGCGAGCCCGTATCCCGACGCCACGCCCGTCACCAGCGCCACCTTCCCCGCGACGCGCCCATCCGCCATCTTGCCTTCTCTACATATAGTTGGCGCGCAGCGTGATGCCGAAGCGCCGCGGCGGCTGATAGTTGGCGAACCCGGCGAAGCCGGGCGAGTCATAGACGCTGGCAAGATAGCGGTTGTCGAGCGCGTTCTTCACCCAAACGCTAACCGTCAGCCGGTTGCCCGGCAGCGTCCAGTCGAGATTGGCGTCGACGATGTGCGTAGGCTGGATCAGCGACCGCGGGGTGTTCAGCACGTTGGTGAAGAATTTGGATGCGGTGTAGCTGTAGAGGGCATTGGCGGTCACTTTATTTTCGCCAAGCTCGATCGTGTAGGTCGCGCCGGCATTTGCCGACCACTCGGGCGAGTTCTGCAAACGCGCGCCCTTGAGGTTGACGGTCTGCAACGTTAGCGGATTGAGATACGGGAAGTCTTTGTACTTCGCGTCAAGATAAGCGAGCGAGCCGGTCACCGTCAGGCCGTTTACCGGCGCTGCTGTCGCCTCAAGCTCGAAGCCCTTGATGATCGCCTTGCCGGCATTCTGGATCGTATTGCCCTGTACCGGACCGGTCGGCGTGTTGACGAAGTAGATTTGGGCGACCTGCAGATCGCGATAGTTGGTGTGAAAACCCGCCAGGTTCACGCGCAGCCGGCGGTCGAGCAGATCGGCTTTGACACCCACCTCGATGGTGTCGACCTTCTCCGGATTATAAGGGCCGATGTCGCTCGGCAAACCGATCCGGCCGACGAACCCGCCCGATTTGAACCCGCGTGCCCAGTTGCCGTAGGCAAGGATGCGATCCGTGATCTTCCAGTCGAGCCCCAGTTTCCACCCGACGTTGTTCCAGGACTTGGAGTCGACAGGATTGATCCGGCTGAGTTGTAACGCGTTGGTGCCCTCGAAATCGATCAGGCCCGCGGGGTTCAACAGATTGTCCAGCGACGCGTCCATCCTTGTCCGTTCATACGTATAACGGATACCGGCCTGGGCGCGGAGCGTATCGGTAATGTCGAAATAGTTCTGCAGAAAACCTGAAACAGAATAATTTTCCTGGTCCTGCCGGTTTACCTGCATCAATCCGGGATTGGCGAAGGTCAGGCGGAAATCCTGCTGCAGGAAATAGTGATCCTTGATGTAGAACGCACCGGCAATGGCGTTCCACCAGTCCGTTATTCGAGCACTGGTCCGCAACTCCTGCGAGAATTGCCAGGCGCGGGTGCGGCGGCGCGTGTCGGCGAGCGAAAGGGGCGTGCCGTCCTGATCGGTGTATTCGAAGACGTTGACCTTCTTATATCCCGTAATCGACGTGATGTCGCCGATCGCGGTGTCGCGCAGGTTGAGCGTCAGCGTGCCCTTATAGGTGTTCAGGTTGGATACGTCCGGTACCGAATTGTTGGCCGAGAAATACTTGTCCGGCGCGTCGCAGCGCTGGCCGGGCTGGCAGGGTGATTGATACATGTTCTGTACGCCGGGGGGCACGTAGGTGATCTCGCCCGGGTAGGCGCCGTTGACCACGATCGGCGCGCCGTTGCGACCGCGATCATATTCGCCGCTGGCGATCGCATCGAAGGTTGACGACGGGCTCCACTTCAATGTGCCGCGCACGACCTGTACGTTACGCTTCCCCATCTTGCTGCCGTCCACGACGTTCGTGACCCAGCCATTATATTCGTCGTGCGAGGCGGCGATGCGCGCCGAAAGGGTGTCGCTCAGCGGCGTATTGACAACGCCATTGACGTTGAAGCCGCCATAATTGCTGAGCGTCGCCTCGCCCTTTGCGCCGAAGCGATCGGTCGGCAGAGCATTGACAACGTTGATGACGCCTCCGGTCGTGTTCGCTCCAAAGAGCGTGCCCTGCGGTCCGCGCAGCGTCTCGATGCGATCGATGTCGAGCAGATCGACAAGCGCGCCGGTCGAAAAGAATTGCGGCACGCCGTCGACGACGATCGACACGGTGTTGCCAGCGTAGGGATCAGGTTCGATCACGCCGATACCGCGGATCGTGAACACCGCCGAGTTCGGCGTGTTCGAAAAATTGTTGATCTGGACGTTAGGCGTCGTGCCTTGCAGCCCTTGGATCGTCACCGCGTGGAGGTTGGCCACTGCGGCGCCACTCACCGCAGTAACAGAAATCGGTACGTTCTGGAGATTCTCGGCCCGCTTCTGCGCGGTGACGACGATGTCCTGAAGGCCGGTGGTTCCAGCGCTCGTATCGCTGATCGCCGCAGGGCTACCAACCGCACGCAACTCGGTGACCGGGGTGCCTGCCGCCCGACCCACCTCGGGCGCGACAGGCGGCGCGGGCTGCGGTGTCGCGACAGCTGGCTGCGCCGCGACTGTTCCGGCCGTCAGTAGTGCGGCGACAGCGACCGACGAACGAAAAAGGCCCACACGGTCCATCGAACAACCTCCCCCTGCGCGGTTTGGCTGCGATCCTTGCCGCATTGCCCCCGCTATCCCGCGCGGTTCCACCACCGGAATGCCGCGCGCCACGGGCTAGTGGCCGCAGCAAGGCCCGTCTGAAATAGATCGGACGATCGTCCTACTGAACTAACGGCTAGGTGGGGTCGGCCAGCGCCAGATTGCCCGCCGTGAAGAAGGTGGCGGCCGGATCAAGCAGTTGGTCGATGCGGTCGGCGTCGAAATGTCCGGCCGATATCGAGTCGAGGAAGCCAGCGTCCTGCACGATGAAAACGAGCGCAGATTCGGTTAGGTAGAGGCCGATCTCGAACTGCTGCTGGTTCAGCCCGGGAAGGCCAATACGCAGGCGGTCGGCGAAAAGGTCGGACACCGCCTTCAGGCTTGCGAGCGCGGGCGTTACTTCCGGCACGCGATAATGGCTCATGAACATCGATGTCATTCGGATATAGCTGCGCAGGCCGCGATAATCATCGACGCAGGCGCGCAAGAAGGGCGTCAGGAACGCCTTGACGATCTCGCGCGGATCGTCCCCCGCCTCGGCCAGTCCTTCGGCTACGGCATCGCGCAGTACCGGGAGGCGGCGATCGACGACCGCTTGCACCAGCGCCTCCTTCGAAGGAAAATAATGGTTGATGAGGCCCAGCGCCGCACCTCCACGAGCTGAGATCTCGCGCATCGACGCGCCATAATAGCCACGTTCTGAAAAGACCGCCTCAGCCGCATCCATGATCGCCTCGCGCCGTGCCTCGCCCTTCGCCCCACGGCGGCGCGACGGGGCGGGTGGCTGCACCGGAATTTTTTCGGCGTCGCTCACGATGTCCATTCGGCGGACCCACGCATCGTCCGAACACGCCACCCGCGGCCTCGCCATAGTGCTAGTAGGACGATCGTCCTGTTTGAGTGCATATTCAAGACAAATCTCCATACGATCCGGCGCGGCATCCGGGCGGAGCAGCATAGTCAGGAGAGCGTTCGTGACCAACATCCTCCGCCATCCGCTGACGCTCGACGGGCGTGACGCTACCCAGTTGCGCGGCGATCCGATCACGGGCGATCGCTATACCTCGCCTGCATTCGCGAAAGCGGAATGGGATCACATGTGGACCAAGATCTGGCACGTCGCCGGACGGCTCGCCGACATTCCCGAGAGCGGCGACTATCTTGTCCACGATTTCATGCATGAGAGCGTGATCTGCGTGCGGCAAGACGATGGCTCGATCCGTGCCTTCTATAATGTCTGTGGGCATCGCGGCCAGCGGCTTGCAGCGAACAGCGCCTTCGCGCCCGACGGCTTCCGCTGCCCGTATCATGGCTGGCTATGGGGCATCGACGGCATCCTGAAGGATCTTCAGGACCCGGAGGACTTTCCACAGGGAAATCCTTGCGGCAAGCTTAGCTTGGCCGAGCTGACGTGCGATACCTGGGGCGGCTTTGTCTGGTACTCGCTGGCTGAAAAGCCCCAGCCGCTGCGTGAGTATCTCGCCCCGCTGCCCGATCTCTATTCCAACTACCCGATGGATACGGCGGTCCTCGTCTTTGGGCTCAAAATCAGGCTCAACACCAATTGGAAGTTCGCGACAGACAACTTCTCCGAAAGCTATCACACCCGGACCGCACATCCGCAGGTGCCCCCGTGGATCGATCAGGACGTCGATAGCGCGCGACACGAAATGTACCCGCAGGGGCATGGCCGAACGGTGCAGCCGATGCGCCCCTCGCTTACCGATCGCCTGCCGGACGGCGAGCCGCACCCGTTCGACTATATTCTGCGTCAGTGGAACATCGATCCGGAGAGCTATTCGGATTTCGAAACCAAGGCGATGCAGGGCTGGCTCGATCTCAAGGCCGCGAAGAAGCGGCTGTGGCGAGAGCGCGGTTTTGTTCACTACGAGCGCATGAACGATGAGGAGCTGACCGACAGTCCGCACACCGTCATCTTCCCCAACGTGACCTTGTCCTACCTTCCGGATAATTTGATCTTCTTCCGTACCGAGCCGCATCCGGACGACCCGAACAAGTGCACGTTCGATTTGTGGCTGATGGCCTATCCGGTCGAGGGCATGGACGAGGTGGAATCGATCATGGCCGGCCCACGCCCGCTGCGGGAGGCGGAGATCGAGGTGCGCGACTTCGACGGTGGAGCCGGCGTGCCCGAGATCGACGGGCAGATCGTTTATCAGGACATGATGCTGGCCGAGAACCAGCAGCGCGGCATGCACTCGCGCGGCTATCGTGACAGCTATCTGGCCGCGCAGGAGACCCGCGTGCGTTTCTTCCACGAGGTGTTGAACGATTATCTGGAGGGGCGGCGCTGATGGCGTTCACCGGGCCGCTGGAGGATCGCGTTGCGATCCACGAACTCGTCGCGAGCTACGGCGATGCCGTCACCGGCCGCGACGGCGATGCATGGATCGACAATTGGGCCGAGGAGGGCGCGGTGTGGAAACTGCCCGCCATCCCCGGTATGGAGCGGGTGGAAGGCCGCGAGGCGATCCTCGCCGCATGGCTCGCGGCAATGCCGGGTTGGCCGACCCAGATCAATTTTCAGCGCTGCGGCGCGATCATGGTCGAGGGCGACCGTGCGCACGGCCATACCTACACCGATGAGCTCAATCTCGACGCGGCAGGCAACTGGGAACGCTGGCTGAACCGCTATGACGACGAGTGGGTAAAGCGCGACGGACGCTGGCGCTTCGCCAGCCGCAGCCTTACCGTGCTCGCGATACGGCCGGGGTGAGGCACGACTAGGCTAAGAGTTTGTTTCAAAACTTACGCTGAGCGAGCGATGCGCCTGACGAGCGCCATCGCCGCGGCAGCGTAGAGGAAGGCAGTGGCGGAGCCTATCGTAGCTTCGAAGCCCTCGGCCATCCGCCGGTTTCGACCGAGCTAGGCGAAGGTCCGTTCGACGACCCAACGCCGCGGGTGGACGGTGAACCCGATCTGCCCAGCGATCTTGCGCACGATCTTCATATCGATCGAGGTGGCATCGCTGACCCGTGCGGCATTGTAGGCGCTGTCGGCGAACGCCTTGGCGACGAAGGGATGCCGCTGCCGGGATTCCGGCAAGTCTTCGAACGTGAAGCCGGACAGGAGCGGCAACCCGTCGAGTTCCCCGAGCCTGAAGCCGCCGAGGACGAACTGCTCGATCGTGCGCAGCCGCTGAGAGCCGTCGACCATCTCCAGCTTCCCGCTCTCCGGTTTCTCCCAGAAGAAGAGGAGGGGATCGGCAGGCCCATGACGATCGATTCGATGAAGCGAGATTTGCGCTTGCCCTCTTAGGTGAACTCGCGCTGGTAGCCGGGCACCTCGAACTCGCCAGCGTGCATCTTGGAGGCAAGCAGCTCGACGGAATACTCGGTAAGATAGAAGTCGATGTGCCGCGACTGTTCGACAATCTGAGCCTCGGCCGCGGCCTTCATGTCCTCGGTGATCGCCGACTGCTCCCGCGGTTGTCTCGCCACCATAACCCCCTGTTCCGCCGCCAACTTCTCGGCCTCGGTCACATCGCCTATCCATAGGGCGCACGCCGTCCAGACGGTAGGGTCCAAGAAGCGCTTCGCCGCTAAAGGTGCATGGGTCATCGATGAGAGCAGATGGACGCGCGCTACGCAGCCGTCGGAGCCCCCCGGGGGAACGCCCACGTTCTAATGAATGGCTCAGTCTGTTCCCGGCTGGTTCAGCATGCTTATTCCCCATCCGTTACCCATGTAGCGTGGGCAACGGCGGATTTCTGCTGCTAAGTGCTTGATAATCCTTGGTGACCCCTACGGGACTCGAACCCGTGTTTTCGCCGTGAGAGGGCGACGTCCTAGACCGCTAGACGAAGGGGCCGTCGGCGGAGCGGGCTCTTTGACGTGGGTGAGGCCGTTCGTCAAGCGGCTTACATTGCTTCTCGACGCTTGCGAACGCGATATGCCGTTACGTTAGACGTGAGGGAAGTCGACAAAAACGCCAGCACGTATTGCGGTTCGGGAAGCCGAGAATTTCGAACCCAGTGACGGCCGAAAATGGTGGGCGTGGCAAGGATTGAACTTGCGACCCCTGCGATGTCAACACAGTGCTCTACCACTGAGCTACACGCCCACGGTGGCGGTCACTAGCGGAGGGTTTCGGATCGCGCAACGGGTTTATCGCGTCCGCTGGCGATGCGCATCTTTCCGAGAAAGGCGGGGCCTGCCGCCCGTAGCAGACGATCGACCATGTCATGGCCGAGCTTGCGATAGCTTTCCCACTGCGCCTCATCGAAGAACTGATCGCTGGTCGCTTGCTGGGGAAAGGAGGGGTTCGCACGGGCGTAGGCGGCTACATCGAGGCTCAAGGCCGGGATCGGGCGCGGCTTCAGCCACAGGATGATGCAATCCTCTTGCTCTCCGGGAAAATGCGCGCGAAGCAGCAGGGCGAAGCGGCCGGGATCCGCCAGCCGGTCATGCCAGTCCGCGTCGGGGGCTGCGTTGAGGAAGTAGCGGGCGGCATCGCCCGCGATCTCGCGCATCTCTGCCTCGGGCAGCGGCTCGATCTCGCCACGCAGATCGAGCCGGGTCTTGCGGACAAGCTGCTCGAGATCCTCGAAGCGGTCGTCGGGATCGGCCCCGCCGTCGCTTACCAGGATGACGCCGATACGCCGGTGCAGCAAGGCATAGGCGCCGCTGTTCTCGAAATGCCCGCCATCTGACAGATAGACCCGACGCCACGTGCGGGAATATCGCGCCGTCATCTCCTCGAATAGGAAGACGAAGGTGTCGAGCCGCCGTCCGATCCAGCGCGAAACAGTCGCCTTGTCTACGCTGGCGATGCGGCCGCCATGATCCCACCAATAGCCAAGCCGGAGGTTGGCGAAGGTGAGCGTCAACGCGCCGCCAAGCGACGTGAGCCGGCCCATGCCGGACGAGGCCGCCGCGCCCGATATCGCGATCCACTGCCCGATCGAAAGCGCTTCCGCCTGCGCCGCCCGCAGCGCCCGCCATCCGATCGGCGGCTCGCGATCGACGCTGATCCCATGTGGGCCGAGCAGCAGGGGCACGCCCTTGCGGTCTCGTTCGGCAATGCGCGATGCGGGCGCGATCGTCTCGTTCAGGGTGACGAGGGTGAGCGGGATGGGGGCGGTGGTGGGTATGGCGTAGAAAGCACGCGGTTCGATATGGTCGCAGGCGTCGCTTTCCGTCACGCGATGGCTCGCGCCGGTGCCGGGCGCTAGGCGGGCGAGGTTGGACGCGCCAAGATAGGCCCGCGTCAGCCGCGCGGCGTAGAGCTGATGCAGCGAGGATAGGTTGATAAAGCCCCGCGCCCGTCCCGTCATCGCGATGAGGATCGCGAGGACGACGACCAGCGCCACGGTTGGCCTTGGGTCCAGCCCCGGCGCACCCCAGGCCGGTCCGACCCAGAGAACGGCCTGCACCGCGGCATCCACCAGCACCGCGATGCCGCCATATAGCATCACGCCCGCGAAAAACATCGCGAGGCGGGCGTGACGCCGGATGATGGCCAACACCCTGCCGCCGGCACGCCCGCCGATCAGCGTATAAAGGCGATTGACGGCGAGTGCCGCGAGGGGGAGCCCCGCCACCGGGGCGATCCCCAAGACCCCCTCGGCGTTCCCGCCGGTGACATGATCGCGGACGGCGAGCGCCAACCCGTCGCAGAGCCCGGCCGCGGCGAGCAGTAACGTCGCTATCCCGGCGGTCGTGAGCCGGGCCGTCAGCAGCCGGCGTATCTCCGCGGTGGGGTTGGGAAAGCGGCGTCGCGCACGCGTATAGGCCAGCAAGGCGATCGCGGCCGAGCCGGCGATATAAAGCGCCCCTGCCGCAAGGATCGGCCATGCGGGGATGCCGGCAGTGCGACGAATGGGAAGCGGCAGGCCATGGCTCGGCGCCCAGTCCGAAAGATCCCACAAAGCAAGACCCGTACCCGCCAGCAGCGCGACGACAGCGGTGGGCAGCGCCACCCATAGCAATCGCCGACGGGAGTCGAGGCGATCATCCACCAGCGCGGCGCCCAGCGGCTGCGGGTTGCTCCGCATATTCTCGGTCATCCAATAGGCGAGGCCATAGCCGGCCGCGAAGATCGCGGCGCTGGCGGCCAGCAACAGCCAGGGGCTGAGGTATATCTGTCGCACCATGCCAGGCGCGCTCGCACCATGCGCTGGCGGCCAGGTCAGCATCGTCGCCCACGCCAACGCGTTGCTCAGGCCCAGCCCACGCGAGAGGCCGTGCAGTAACAGGGTCACGCCCGCGAACACCCCCGCCACGCCGATCGCGAACACATAGAGCATCGAAAGCCAGTTGCGGACCAGATAGGCGGCGGCGGTGGCGTAGTCGCTCGGTCCGTTCGGGGCGAGATAGCGGCTGTGCTCGCGCAGCCACCCGATGGGATTGCGGCACCGCCCGCCCGGTCCTGCGATCGTCGCATCCGCCGGTTCGCTTTCAAGGGCGGCCATGGCAAATGCATGTTGCGCGGCGATGCCGGGCGGAAGCTTGCCTTCGGGATCCTGCCAGCTCGGGCCACGCTGCGCGGGGGGCAGGAATAGGCCGCGGAGAAAGCCGCCCGTATAGCCGCCGCCCGATACGGTAGACATATAATCGAAGCGCATGAAAAGGTCGTGCGCGACGAGCGCCTGCACCAGCCCGAGCGAAAGCGTGGCGCTGCGGATGCCCCCGCCGGACAGGGCTATGCCGGCATGGCCGGTGCCGCTCCACCCTTCTGCCACGGCATCCGCCTGCCGCAGGGCGTCCAGCCGTCCGGCCAACGCCGTGTCGTCGATCGCGGGCTCGGCGCGGAAGCGTACGCCGGTCGCCGTCGTCTTGTCCGTCATGCCGCCCCCCGCGTCGCCCGGTTCGCTACCCTGATCGGCGGTTTCCTACGTTGCAATTCGGGAACGTCGCCAAATCGCTCGGCATTCCCTCGTTTCGCCATGAAGAATATGCCGCTACGAGGAGCGGAATAGCCTATCGGGAGTGCCGTCATGAAAACCCTGCTCGCCGCCGTCGCCGCCCTTGGCCTCGCCACGCCCGTGCTCGCCGCGCTGCCGGTGGGGGCGAACGCGCCCGATTTCGCCACGCAGGCGTCGCTTGCGGGCAAGCCGTTCGCCTTCCGCCTGTCGCAGGCGCTGCGCAAAGGGCCGGTGGTGCTCTATTTCTTCCCGGCCGCCTTCACATCCGGCTGCACGGTGGAGGCGCATGAGTTCGCCGAGGCGACCGATGCGTTCAACAAGCTGGGGGCGACCGTGATCGGTATCTCGGCGGACGATATCGCCACGCTCAACAAATTCTCGGTCAGCGAATGCCGCAACAAGTTCGCGGTCGCCTCCGCCAGCCCGGCCGTCATCAAGGCGTATGACGTGAAGCTGCCGGTGATCGCAAAGTCGAACCGTACCTCCTTCGTGATCGCGCCCGACGGCAAGATCATCTACGCTTATTCGGCACTCGGGCCGGCAGGCCATGTCTCCGGCACGATGGAGGCGGTGAAGGCGTGGGCCGCCGCCCATCCGAAGCGCTGACCGCACCCTTTCGAGGACAGGAAATGACTGATATCGCGCTGGTGACTGGTGCCAGCTCCGGCTTCGGCGCGGCGATCGCCCGGCGCTTTGTGGGCGAGGGGCGGCGCGTGATCGCCGCCGCCCGCCGGGTGGAGCGGCTTGACGCGCTGGCGGCCGAGCTTGGCGATGCGCTTTTGCCGCTGCCGCTGGACGTGACGGACGCGGAGGCGGTGGCCGCTCTGCCGGGAGCGCTGCCCGATGGCTGGCGCGATGTCGCGATCCTCGTCAACAATGCCGGGCTCGCGCTCGGCACCGCGCCCGCGCAGGAGGCACGGCTGGACGAGTGGGAGCGGATGATCGCCACCAACGTCACCGGCCTTACCCGGATGACGCACGCGTTGCTGCCCGGCATGGTCGCGCGGGGGGCGGGGCATGTCGTGATGCTGGGGTCGGTCGCGGCGAACTATCCGTACCCCGGTGGCAATGTGTACGGGGGCACCAAGGCGTTCGTGCAGCAGTTCGCGCTGGGGCTGAAATCCGATCTGGTCGGTACAGGCGTGCGGGTGACGGACATCCAGCCCGGCCTGTGCGGCGGCACCGAATTCTCACAGGTAAGGATGGGTGGCGATGCCGCGAAGGCGGCGGCGGTCTATGCCGGCACCACGCCCCTCTCTGCCGATGATGTGGCGGAGGCGGTGTCCTGGGTCGTCGGCCTGCCCGCCAACCTCAACATCAACCGGCTGGAGATGATGCCCGGCGTGCAGGGCGCCGGCCCGTTTCGGATAGCGCGCGACTGATGGGGGCGGCACGGGCGGGCGGGGCATCCACCCGGCGGATATTGGGCGCGAGCCTCGTCGGCACGGCGGTCGAGTTCTACGATTTCTATATCTATGCGACTGCCGCTTCGCTGGTGTTCGGGCCGTTGTTCTTTCCGGCGTCTTCGCCATCGGCGCAATTGCTCGCTGCCTACGCCAGCTTCGGCCTCGCCTTCCTCGCCCGCCCTCTGGGGGCGAGCGTGTTCGGCCATTTTGGCGATCGGGTCGGGCGCAAGTCCACACTGGTCGCTTCGCTGCTCACGATGGGCGGCTGCACCACGGCGATCGCCTTCCTGCCAACCTACGGGCAGCTCGGCTGGTGGGCGCCGCTGCTCCTCTGCCTGTTGCGGTTCGGCCAGGGTTTCGGCCTCGGCGGAGAGTGGGGTGGGGCGGCGCTGCTTGCGGTGGAAAACGCGCCGCCGGGATGGCGGGCGCGCTTCGGCATGGTGCCGCAATTGGGGGCGCCGGTCGGTTTCATCGCGGCGAACGGCCTGTTCCTGATCCTCGGCGTGAGGCTGACGCCGGAGCAGTTCCGCGACTGGGGCTGGCGGTTGCCGTTCCTCGCCAGCGCGCTGCTCGTCGGCGTCGGCCTGTGGGTGCGCCTGAAGCTGACGGAGACACCGGTCTTTGCCGCAGCATTGGCCGAAGCGCCGCCGCCGAAGGTGCCGCTGGCCGAGGTGTTGCGCCATCATCTGCGTGAGGCGATCGCCGGGACCTTCGCCGTCGTCGCCTGCTTCGCCATCTTCTATATCGCGACGGCCTTCGCGCTGGGATATGGCACCACCACGCTCGCGATCCCGCGCGAGACGTTCCTCGGGCTGCAACTCGGCGCGATCCTGTTCATGGCCGCCGGCATCGTCGCGGCGGGCTGGCTGGCCGACCGGACGAACCCGCGCGGCGTGCTGATGGCGGGGTGCATCGGCACGATTCTGTCCGGCTTCCTGCTCGCGCCGCTGCTGGGGGGCGGATCGCCGGTCGCGATCTTCGCCTTTCTAAGCGTCGCATTGCTGGTGATGGGGTTCGTCTATGGCCCGCTCGGCGCGTGGCTGCCGGGGCTGTTTCCGGCGCACGTGCGCTACACGGGCGCATCGATGGCGTTCAACCTCGGCGGCATCATCGGCGGCGCGCTGGCCCCTATCGTATCGCAGGCGCTGGCCGATCGGGGCGGCCTGCCGCTGGTCGGCGTATATCTGGGCGTGGCGGGGGTAATCAGCCTCGCGGCTCTCGCGAGCCTTCAGAAACGCGCGCCCGATCCCGCCGGTTGACATGTTGCCGGGGCGGTGCGGTTGCGCTAGGCGGGGCTGCTTTTTCGAGGGACTCCGAGCGACCGCATGACCGCGTCCATCGCGCTGGTCGACGACGACCGCAACATCCTGACCTCCGTCTCGATCGCGCTGCAATCGGAAGGCTTCGTCGTGCGCGTCTATTCGGACAGCGAGGCGGCGTTGAAGGCGCTGACCGACAATCCGCCCGATCTGGCGGTGCTGGACATCAAGATGCCCCGCATGGACGGGATGGAGCTGCTTCGCCGCCTGCGCGAACGAAGCGTTCTGCCGGCGATCTTTCTCACCTCCAAGGATGATGAGCTGGACGAGGCGCTAGGCCTCGCCATGGGGGCGGACGACTATATCACCAAGCCGTTCAGCCAGCGCCTGCTGATCGCCCGCATCCGCGCGATCCTGCGCCGCGCCGAGGCGCGCGCCGTGCCGGTGGGGGAGGAAACGTCCACCCCCGCCGCCGATCCGGTGGTACGCGGCCGGCTGAAGCTGGATCCCGCCCGCCACCGGGTGGAGTGGAACGGGCAGGATGTGACGCTGACCGTCACCGAATTCCTGATCCTCGACGCGCTGGCGCAGCGCCCCGGCTTCGTGAAATCGCGCGATCAGCTGATGGATGCCGCCTATCAGGACGACGTCTATGTCGATGACCGCACGATCGACAGCCATATCAAACGGTTACGACGCAAGTTTCGCAGCGTGGATGATGGCTTCAAGGCGATCGAGACGTTGTACGGCGTCGGCTATCGTTTCTCCGAGGATGCGACGTGAGCGGGCAGGGCAATGCCCCGCACCTTTGAGGAGCGTGATCTGGCGCTCGCCTGGTCGGGCCGCTGGTCCCTCACCACCCGTATCCTCGCGGTCAACATCTTCGCGTTGGCGATGCTGGCGGGCGGTTTCTTCTATCTGGACAGCTACCGCACGCAGATAATCGATCGGCGGCTGGAGCAGGCGGTGATCGAGACGCGGCTGGTGGCGCAGGCCACCGCGTCTGCCGACCCCGAGGAGCGCCTGCCCCTTCTCGCACAGTTGGGCAACCTCACCCACACCAGATTCCGCCTGTACACGCGCGCCGAGGCGCCGCCCGTCGACAGTTGGTCGATCTCCGCACCGACCTACGAATTGCGCGATCCATCGCAGGAGCCGTTTCAGCGCCGCGCGGCGCGCTTTCTCGATCGGGTGATCGATACGGTGGTCGATGCGGACCGGCCGGCGACGTTCAATGAACCCGCGCTGGACCGGCTCTCGGCGTGGCCGGAGGCTCTCCTCGCCCGCGCCCAAGGCCGCACCGTCAGCGAGTTGCGCCGCGCGCCGGAGCGTACGCCGTTCATCTCCGTCGCGACGCCGATGCCGGGGATGCCGGGCGCGGTGATGCTGGCGACGGACAATGCCCGCGACATCGTGCGCGTCGTGCGCGCCGAACGGCTGCGGCTGGGTATCGTGCTGGCGATGGTGGTGGCCGCCTCGATCCTGCTGTCCCTGTTTCTCGCGCGTACGATCGTGCGACCGCTTCGCCGGCTGGCGCGCGCCGCGCATCGCGTGCGGTTGGGCCGTGCGCGCGAGGTGACGGTGCCGCGCCTGCCCAGCCGGCGGGACGAGATCGGCCTGCTGGCGCGCGCGCTTTCAGACATGAGCATGGCGCTGCGCCAGAGGATCGATGCCACCGAGGCATTCGCCGCCGATGTGACGCACGAGCTGAAGAATCCGCTCGCCTCCCTCCGCTCGGCCGTGGAAAGCATGGGGCGCATTTCGGACGATGGCTTGCGTGAGCAGTTGCTGGAGGTGATCCGCGACGACGTACGCCGGCTCGACCGCCTCATCACCGATATCGCCGATGCCTCGCGGCTGGACGCCCAGCTTTCGCGCGCGCGTTTCGAGACGGTCGATCTCGGCCCGATGATCGAGGGGCTGGTGGCGGAGCGGGAGGCGCGGGGGGAGAACCATGGCGTCCGCCTCGCCTTCGCCCGGCCCCATGCGGGCACGGCGGTGGTGCTGGGCGACGGATCGCGGCTGACGCGGGTGGTCGCCAACCTGATCGATAACGCCATATCCTTCTCGCCGCCGGGCGGCCTCGTCCAGATCGCCGCCACGCGCGACGGCGATCGTATATTGGTGCGGGTGGACGATGAGGGGCCGGGCGTTCCCCCGCCGGCGCGCGAGGCGATCTTCAACCGTTTCCACAGCATTCGTCCGGAGGGGGAGGCCTTCGGCCGCCACAGCGGCCTGGGGCTGGCCATCGCAAAGGCGATCGTGGAGGCGCATAACGGCACGATCGACGTGGAGGATCGCGACGACGATTGCTCCGGCGCGCGCTTCCTCGTTCGCCTGCCGGTCGCGCCGGAGCGATGAGCAGCATCATGATCCATGCGACGACGGTGGCCTTCCGCCGGGCAGGGGCGTGGCGCGCCGTGCTGCTGACCGGCCGGTCGGGCAGCGGCAAGTCGGATCTGGCGCTGCGCCTGATCGATCGGGGCGCGATGCTGGTGGCCGACGATTATACCGATCTGCGCGCCTTCGATGGGCGTCTGCTCGCAATGCCCCCGGCACGGATCGCCGGCCGGATCGAGATACGTGGCCTCGGCATCGTAACCCTGCCGCATAAAGCCGAAGCGGAGGTCTCGCTGGTCGCCGTCCTCGACGTTCCGCCGGAGCGCATGCCCGAACCGGACGCCGTGACGCTCGCGGGCGTGGCGCTGCCGCGCGTGGCCCTGGCTCCGTTCGAGGCGTCCGCGCCGATCAAGCTGGAGCGGGCGCTGGATCTGGGGGGCGTCGCATGAGCGGGCGGACGGCTCCGCGCATCCTGTTCGTCACCGGCCTGTCGGGCGCGGGCAAGTCCACCGCGCTGCATACGCTGGAGGATCTCGGCTGGGAGGTGGTCGACAATCTGCCGCTGCCGTTGATCGATCGCTTGCTGGCGGTGCCGCCGACCGATGACGACGGGGACCGCCCGCTCGCGGTCGGCATCGATGCGCGTACGCGCGGGTTCGACGCTTGGGCGTTGCTGCACCGCGCGGCTCGGCTGCGCGATGAGGGCCAGCGCGCGGTGGAAATCTTGCTGCTCGACTGTGCCGGAATGGAACTGTCGCGGCGTTTCTCCGAGACCCGGCGGCGTCACCCGCTGGCGCTGGATCGCCCGGTCGCCGATGGCATCGCGCAGGAGCGCGCCTTGCTGGAGCCGGTGCGGCGCGCCGCCGATCACATCATCGATACCACCACCACGACGACCAATGCCCTCCAGCAGGAAATACGGCGGCGTTTCGGCATGGCGACGGATGCGGCGCCGACGTTGACCGTCATGTCGTTCGGCTTCGCGCGCGGAGTGCCGCGCGAGACGGATCTGCTGTTCGACATGCGATTTCTGCGCAACCCCCACTGGGACCCCGCCTTGCGCCCGCTGACCGGGCTGGATGCCGATGTCAGCGCCTATGTCGCGGCCGATCCGGCCTATGCCGAGGCGATGGAGCGGATCGAGGGGCTGATGCTGCTGTTGCTCCCGCGCTACGCCGGGGAGGGAAAGTCCTACGTCACGGTCGCGATCGGCTGCACCGGCGGGCGTCATCGCTCCGTTCACGTGGCGGAGCGTTTGGCCACCCGGTTGCGCGACGCGGGATTTTCGCCCACCGTAGTACATCGCGACATGCCGGCTGGCCCCGATTCATCACGGGGCGCGCGGCGTGGGCTGGGGGCCGGAACAGATTCGGATGTATAGATGATCGGTTTGGTGCTGGTGACGCATGGTCGGCTGGCGGCGGAGTTCGTCGTCGCGATGGAGCATGTGGTCGGGCCGCAGGCGGCGATCGAGCCGATCTGCATCGGGCCGGAGGATGACATGGAGGTGCGCCGCGCCGATATCGCGCGCGCGGTCGCGGCGGTCGAGGACGGATCGGGCGTTATCGTGCTGACCGACCTGTTCGGCGGCACGCCTTCCAACCTCGCCATCTCCCTGATGGAGCCGGGCCGCGTCGAGGTGATCGCGGGGATCAACCTGCCGATGCTTATTCGCTTGGAGGGGGCGAGGAAGATGATGAACGTGAAGGCGGCGGTGGCGGCCGCGCGAGAGGCCGGGCGGAAATATATATCGGTTGCATCCGAGGTTCTGGGCGAGGCGGCGGCATGAGCGATATCGAACGGATGGTCCAGATCACCAACCGGCGCGGCCTGCACGCGCGGGCCAGTGCGAAGTTCGTCACCCTCGCCAGCGGGCAGGCGGCGGATATCGAGGTTGAGAAGGACGGATCGCGCGTCGCCGGCACCTCGATCATGGGGCTGATGATGCTGGGGGCCGCCATGGGGGACAGCATCCGCATTTCCGCCAAGGGCGCGGATGCCGAGCGCGCGGTCGTGGCGCTGGTCGAGCTGGTCGAGGCCAAGTTCGGCGAGGAGTGATCCCGCCGGCCTACCCGTCATGCCGCGTCAGATCACCGCTTTCTCCAATCCGCTCGTCAAGAGCGTGCGGCTGCTGCGCGAGAAGCGGCATCGGCGCGAGCAGAAGCGATTCCTCGCGGAGGGGCTACGAATCCTGACCGAGGCGATGGACGCCGGCCGCATCCCCGAGACGATCTTCTTCGCCGCCGAGTCCGCCGCCCACCCCCTGGTGCGGCGATTGGTGGCGGCGGTGGAGGGGCGAGGGGGCGAAGCAGTCGAAACTACCCGCGACATTCTTCACAAGCTGTCCGGCAAGGACAATCCGCAAACGGTGCTGGGCGTCTATGCCGAATTCGCGCTTCCGCTGGCGGCGCTGGATCGCGCGTCCGCGCCGATTTGGCTGGTGGCGCAGTCGCTGCGCGATCCCGGTAATCTGGGCACCATATTGCGGACGGGCGACGCGGTTGGCGCCGGCGGGCTGATCCTGATCGACGAGTGTGTCGATCCCTTTTCCGTCGAGGCGGTGCGCGCCTCGATGGGGGCGCTGTTCACCCAGACGATCGCGACCGCCGCCTGGCCTGATTTTATCGCATGGTTGCGGAGCGGGCCGGGGCAGCTTGTCGGGATGAGCCTCGACACCGATCATGATTATCAGGGGCCGCGCTATGCCGCTCCGACCTTTCTGCTCGTCGGCAACGAGGCGCAGGGCTTGCCGCCGGCCTATGCGGCGGAATGCGACCTGCTGGTGAAGATGCCGATGCTCGGCCGCGCCGACAGTCTGAACGCGGCGGTGGCGATGGCCGTGATGGCCTATGAGGTACTCAACCAGCGCCGCCATGCCTGACCGCGACCATTGACCGCGTCGTGCGTTCGACCGGGGCAATCAACCGGAGACGACCATGAGCGACGCCAATGCCGTAAACACTCGCCAGCGCGAGATCGCCGTCGAGCATGTACTGTTCAAGCTGATCGAATATGTCGAGGCGAAGCATCCGGGCCTGCTCGACTTTATTGAGGGCAGTCTCGACCATCTTGGCGACCCGGCGACCGATGGAAGCAAGGATGACGAGGCGGTCCGTTCGATCGCCGCGAAGATGCTGACGGGTGCACGTCGCGAGGGCGTCAAATAAGCGAATAGAGGATGGCCGGCGGCGGTGGTGGAGCTGAGGGGAATCGAACCCCTGACCTCTGCAGTGCGATTGCAGCGCTCTCCCATCTGAGCTACAGCCCCGCTCGCCGGGCGCTCCCTCTAGCCGCCCCCCGGGCGGTATGCAACGCCCTATTTCCATGACGGCTGATTTTGACGTCCCAGCAACTGCGACGGGCCGTTCGTCGCGCGGGCGGCCAGGCATCGGAACGATATTCCCGGTCGACATTTTATTCGCCGAGGCCGCGCAGTGGCATCCAGCCTGAGAAGACGTGGTTTCGCCAGCAGGAAGCAGGAGGATCATATGGCATATGATCGTGACGACCGCCGTTATGGTCGTGACCAGAGCTATGGCTACCGCCCCCAGGGGCCCGGTCGCGATCGCGAGCGCGGCTATGGCCGGGGTGAGGATCTGAGCTACAACCGCGATCGCGGCTACGGTGGTGGCGAGGCGTATCGCGCCCGTGGCGAGAACGACCGTTACGGTGCGCGCGATTACGGCCGCGCCGGACGTGGTGACGAGCGGGCCGATTACGGCCGTGCGCCACAGGGCTATGATTACGAAGAGCGCGGCTTTTTCGATCGCGCCAGCGACGAGGTTCGGTCGTGGTTCGGCGATGAGGAGGCCGAGCGCCGCCGCCGTTACGACGAACGTTTCTCGGGGCGCGACTACGATCGGGATTCCGCAAGCTACGCACGCGAAACGTCCGGCCGTTCGATAGCCTATTCGTCCGGTGCCGATGCCGGAATGGGCCTTGGCCTGCCGTCCGCCGGCTACGGCTGGAGCGCGCGGGATCGCGACAATCGCGACGATGATCGCGGGCATGATCCCAGCTATCGCTCGTGGCGCGACCGCCAGATCGAGGCGATCGATCGCGACTATGACGATTACCGTCGTGAGCATCAGGCGAAGTTCGACAACGAGTTCTCCGGATGGCGCAACCGCCGCCAGGGGCAGCGTGACTCGCTCCAGCAGGTAAAGGAGCATCAGGAGGTCGTCGGGTCGGACGGTCAGCACGTGGGCAAGGTCGATCACGTACGTGGCGACCGCATTCTGCTCACCAAGACGGACGAGAATGCCGGTGGCCATCACCACTCGATCCCGTCCAGCTGGATCTCGAAGGTCGGCGAAAAGGTCGAGATCGACCGTACCGCCGCCGAGGCCCAAAAGGCTTGGAAGGACGAAGATCGCAACAGTGCGATCGGCGGCAACAGCACGACGGCCACTCAGGGGCTCAATCGGAGCTTTTCCGGCACCTACTAAGACTGCCGTAGCTTCATGAGAGGGAGCCTCGCGTAGCTTCATGAGAGGGAGCCTCGCTTGCGAGGCTCCCTCTTTTCGTGTCGTCAGATGCCCGATCCGGCGAACGTATCGCACTGGGCGGGATCGCCGGTTTCGAGACCGCGCCTCAGCCATTGCTGCCGCTGCGCGGACGTGCCGTGGGTGAAGCTTTCCGGCACGGGGCGCTGGCCGGCCGCCTCCTGCAACGTATCGTCACCAATCGCCTGCGCCGCGCGCAGCCCCTCCTCGGCGTCACCCGGTTCGAGCAGGTTGACGTCGTTCTTCGCCCACACGCCGGCATAGCAGTCCGCTTGTAGCTCCATCATTACCTGCAGCGCATTGCCCTCCGCCTGGCTGGCGTTGGCCTGCGCCCGGCGGACGCGATCCGCCGTGCCGGTGAGGTTCTGGACGTGATGCCCGACTTCATGCGCGATCACATAGGCCTGCGCGAAGTCTCCGGGCGCGCCGAACTTCTGGCGCAGTTCGTTGAAGAAATCGGTATCGAGGTAGATCTTGCTATCCGACGGGCAATAGAAAGGCCCCATTGCGGACTGCGCGACACCGCAGCCCGAACGGCCCGTGCTGCTGTAGAAGCTCAACACGGCCGGCGTATATTGCTTGCCCTGCCTGGCGAAGAGATCGGTCCACCGCCGTTCGGTCGACCCCAGCACCTTCAGAGAGAAGCGCTGCACGTCCGTCAGTTGCGAAGGATCGGTCGAGACAGGGCTACTCTGCTGCATCGGCACGCCGCCGCCGCCCAGCAGGCTGAGCGGGTTGATCCCCAGCACCAGCGCACCGATCACGATGATCGCCAGTATCCCGCAGCCAAGCTTGCCGTTGCCGAGCAATAGGCCCAGCGGAAAGCCGCCGCCCATGCCCCCGCCGCCACGGCCCTGCACCTCGAAGTTGGTGCTTTCCTGCTCGTCGTCGAGCCGCATGCATGATCCCCTAGAAACGCTGAACCGCGTCGGACCATGCGCTGACCATCGCGCGAGGGCAACCGCGCCTTGCAGGGCGCGCGGGCGCCGCTTAAGCCGGTGGTATAAAGTTACCTAGAGGTTCCTGATGCGCCGTTCCGCCATTCTTGCTGCACCGCTCCTCCTCGCTCTCGGTGGCGCCGCTCCGGGCGCCGCCCCCGGCCGGCTGCCCGATGGCGTGACGCCGATCAACTACGACATCACGGTCGATCCCGATGCGAAGGCGCTGACCTTCACCGGCAGCGAAGTCGTAACGATCGCGGTCGCGGCCCCCACCCGCACGATCACGCTGAACGCCGCAGATCTGAAGATCGGCGCGGTGCGGCTGGACGGCGGCGTCATGCCCACCGTCTCGCTCGACAACGCACGGCAGACGATGACGCTGACTTTCGCCGCCCCTGTGACGCCCGGCACCCACAAGCTGTCGATCGCTTGGTCTGGCACGATCAACCGGTCCGCCGCCGGGCTGTTCGCGGTGGATTACAAGAATGCCAAGGGCGGAGATGAGCGCATGCTCGTGACCCAGTTCGAGGCGGCGGACGGCCGCCGCTTCGCCCCGATGTGGGACGAGCCCGCGCGCAAGGCGACCTTCCGCCTGACCGCCGCCGCGCCGGACGGGCAGACCGCCTTCTCGAATATGCCGGTGGAGGGGCGCAGAAAGGGGCCAGGGGGCAAGACGCTCGTCACCTTCGCGACAACGCCAAAGATGTCCAGCTACCTCCTGTTTCTCGGGCTGGGCGATATCGAACGCAAGGCCAAAACGTTCGGCAATACCGAGATCGGCATCATCACCCGCAAGGGCGCGATCGATCAGGGCGATTACGCGCTGGAGAGCGCGGGCCGGCTGCTTGCTTATTATAACGATTATTTCGGCACGCCCTATCCCCTGCCCAAGATGGATATGATCGCGGCGCCCGGCAGCAGTCAATTCTTCTCCGCAATGGAAAATTGGGGGGCGATCCTTTACTTCGATCGCGTCTTGCTCCTCGATCCCAAGCTGTCGTCCGAGAATGATCGCCAGCGCATCTTCACCGTCGTCGCGCATGAGATGGCGCATCAGTGGTTCGGCGATCTCGTCACGATGGGCTGGTGGGACGACCTGTGGCTGAACGAAGGCTTCGCCAGCTGGATGGAAGGCAAGGCCAGCCACGATCTGAACCCTAGCTGGAACAAGGCCGCGCAGGATGTCGCGTTTGAGCGGGAGCGGGCGATGGCGGCGGACGCCCGCGTCAGCACGCATGCGATCGTGCAGAAGATCGATACGGTCGAGCAGATTTCCCAGGCGTTCGATGCGATCACATATGCCAAGGGGCAGGCGGTGATCGGCATGATCGAGGCGGCGCTCGGCCCCGATGCGTTCCGCGATGGCGTGCGCCGCTACATGGCGAAATACAAATATGGCAACACGCAGACCGACCAGTTGTGGACCGAGCTGTCCGCTACCTCGGGCCGCCCGGTCAAACCGTTTGCCGACAGTTTCACCCTGCAAGGCGGCGTGCCGCTGATCCGGGGCGGCGATCCGGCTTGCCGGGCAGGCACCACGCGGCTGACGGTGGCGCAGGATCGCTTCGGTCTCGATCCCGCTTCCAAGGCGCCGCGCAAGTGGATCGTGCCGGTGCGGGTGAAGGGGGATAATGCGCTGGCCAAGCTGGATGTGACCGGCCCCGCCGCCCGTCCGATGACGCTCGCCGGCTGCGGCCTCGCGGTCGTCAATCCGGGGATGCAGGGCTATTATCGCTTCCTGCCGACACAGACGCATTTCGATGCGCTGCGCAACGGCTTCGCGGGGCTGGTCCTGACCGATCAGGTCGGCTTCATGGGCGACACGCTGGCGCTGGCCAACGGCGGCTATGCGCCGCTCGACCGCTTTCTGGGCTTGATCGATCGCCTGCCGGCCGGGGCCGATCCGCTGGTGTGGAACATGGCGGCGGTGCAGCTTGCCGGCATCGATCGCACGCTCGCCGGCGATCCGGGGCGGGCCGCGTTCCGCCGCCGGGCCGCCGCCGTACTCGCCCCGCAGTTCGAGCGCGTCGGTTTCATGCCGCGCGCCGGCGACACGCCCGCCGCAAGCCAGTTGCGTGAGGTGTTGATCGCCGTGCTTGGCCGCTTCGGCTATGCGCCGGTGGTCACGGCGTCGCGCAAGGCCGTCACCGGCGGCCTGGACGCGCTGCCCGCCGCCACGCGCGGCGCGGTGCTGAACGCCTATGCCTATAACGCCACGCCGGCGGACTGGGACCAGCTCCATTCGCTTGCCCGGACCGAGCGTAATCCGCTCGCCCAGCGGGATCTGTACGCGGCGCTGGCCTCTCCGGCGGATCCGGCGCTGGCGCGTCGCGCGCTCGACCTCGCCATGACGGATGAGCCGACCACCCCCGATCGCGCGCAGATGATCTCCGGCGTCTCGATCGAGCATCCCGCGCTGGCATTCGATTTCGCGACGGCGCGGATGGATGCGATCAATGATCTGGTCGAGGCAAGCTCGCGCCCGCGCTATATCGCGCGCCTCGCCGCCGCGTCGGGCGATCCGGCGGTGGCGGATCGGGTGGAGGCCTATGCCGCCGCTAAGCTCGCCGCCGGCTCCCGCCAGACCGCGACCGAGGCGGTGACCGGCATTCGCTATCGCGCCCGCCTGCGGGCTGAGCAGGCGGCGCCGATCGCGGCTTGGTCCGCATCGGCGCCCATGGCGCCGCGCAGCGGAGCCTGAGGGGGAGTTGAAGCCCGCCACCATAACCGGCACATCAATGCCGATGCCTGAAACGAGCGCCCCGCCACCACTGCCGCTGCCCGATCAGGTGGCGTTGGTGTTGCAGGGCGGGGGCGCTTTGGGGGCCTATCAGGCCGGTGTGTACGAAGCGCTGGCCGCCGCGGCGATCGAGATAGACTGGGTGGCCGGCATCTCGATCGGGGCGGTCAACGCGGCGATCATCGCCGGAAACCCACCCGGCCGCCGGGTCGAGCGGCTGCGCGCCTTCTGGGACAAGGTTTCGGGCGGGCTGCCCAACGTGCCGCTATGGCTGGGCGACCAGATGCGCGAGGCGATGCACTTGTGGTCGGCCGGATGGGTCGCGGCGGCGGGGGTGCCCGGCTTCTTCACCCCCCGGATTCTGCCGCCGATGCTGGCGACGGCGGGTACGCCCGCCGCGCTCAGCTTCTATGACAACACGCCGCTCGTCTCGACGCTGGACAGCCTGATCGACTGGGATCTGCTGAACGACGGGCCGGTGCGGCTGTCGGTCGGCGCGGTCGAACTGGAAAGCGGTAACTTTCACTATTTCGACAGCCGGAACGAGCGACTGGATGCCCGCCACATCATGGCATCCGGCGCCTTGCCGCCCGGCCTGCCGCCGGTGGAGATCGACGGCAAGCTTTGGTGGGATGGCGGCCTCGTCTCCAATACGCCCCTCGTCCATGTGCTCGATCGCCAGCCGTGCGATCTGCTGGTGTTCCAAGTCGATCTGTTCGCCGCCGCCAACGCGTTGCCGCGCACGATGATGGATGTGCTGGCGCGCGCGAAGGAAATCCAGTTTTCCAGCCGCACGCGGCAGGTGTCCGATCAATTGTTGCGGCTGCGGCAGGAGCGGGAGGCGATCCGCCTGTTACTCGACAAGCTGCCGCCCGGCCTTCGGGATGACCCTCAGGTCTCCCTGCTGGCCGAGGCATCGCGTGAGCATAACGTCAGCCTCGTCCAACTCGTCTATCGCGCCAACGCGTGGGAGGGCGGGGCGCGGGACTATGAGTTTTCCGCCCGCACCATGGCCGAGCATTGGGCGGCGGGGCAGGCGGCGGTCGCCGAGACGATCGATCGTTCCAACCTCCTCGCCCGCAACATTCTCGACGGCAAGACCGCCGCCTTCGACCTCGCCAGACCGGAGTAGACCATGTTCCTCAAAGGTAAGACAGCGCTCATCACCGGCTCAACCTCGGGCATCGGCCTCGCCTACGCCAAGGCGCTGGCGGCGGAAGGAGCCGCCATCATGATCAACGGTTTTGGCGACGCGGATGCGATCGAGGCGGAGCGCAAGGCGCTGGCGGAGGCCAGCGGCGCTCAGGCGGCCTATTCCCCCGCCGATATGTCCAGGCCGGACGAGATCGCCGCGATGGTGAGGGACTGCGAGGATCGCCTGGGCGGGCCGGACATCCTTATCAGCAACGCCGGCGTCCAGCATGTCTCGCCGATCGAGGATTTTCCGCCCGAGAAATGGGATCAGATCATCGCAATCAACCTGTCCGCCGCCTTTCATGCCATCCGCGCGGCGGTGCCGGGAATGAAGGCACGCAAGTGGGGGCGGATCATCAATACCGCCTCGGCGCATTCGCTCACCGCGTCGCCGTTCAAATCCGCCTATGTCGCCGCCAAGCACGGCATCGCCGGCCTGACCAAGACGGTCGCGCTGGAGACCGCGACCTTCGGCATCACCGCGAATTGCATCAGCCCGGGCTATGTCTGGACGCCGCTCGTCGAAAAGCAGATCCCCGACACGATGAAAGCGCGCGGGATGACGCGCGAGCAGGTGATCAACGACGTGCTGCTCGCCGGTCAGCCGACCAAGGCATTCGTCACCGCCGAGCAGGTGGCGGGCCTCGCCTTGTGGCTCTGCGGAGATGCGGCCGCCTCCGTGACCGGCGCCAACCTGTCGATGGACGGGGGCTGGACCGCCTGAGCGTTTCCGGCGTTGTTGCATCAGGGGTGTCGCCCGGATCGTGACCCGCCGGAAGGAAGGGTCGCATGAGACGATGGATGTTGATGCTTTCGGTAGCGGCCATGGCCGCCACCTCGGCGTGCGCCTCCCACAAAAAAGATCTGCGGCCGGCGGCGGCGGACGCAACGCCGAGAGACTGGCGGACAGTGGCGACCTCGGCCGACCGTGACCGGGTGAGAAACTGGCGTACCGCCTGGACGCAGGCGCTAACCAAGCTGACCGCCGCCGCCGATCGAAACGCCGCGGCAGCGCAAGGCGTACTTCTTCAACCGGATGCTGCGCTCACCGGCCCCAGCCCGCCCCCCGGGGCGTATCGCTGCCGTGTCATCAAGCTGGGTGCCAAGGGAGCGGGCGGCATCGACTACATCGCTTATCCGGCATTCCAGTGCCGCATAACAAGGGAGGGTGGGTCGTTACGCCTCGCGAAGCTGAGCGGGTCGCAACGACCGGCAGGCCTCCTTTTTCCAGATGATGAAGGACGCATGATCTTTCTCGGCGCGATGACGCTGGGCGACGAACGTCATCCCCTGACTTACGGGCGCGACGAGGAACGTGACATGGCTGGCATCCTGGAACGGATAGGGCCGCGCGTCTGGCGTTTGGTCCTGCCCTATCCGCATTGGGAATCGACGTTGGACGTGATGGAGCTGATGCCCGCCGAGTGATGCCGTTCCGGGCATGCTGCTGTGATCGATGGAGAATTTATTCGGCAATCGCGCAATATGGCTCTTGGCGAAGAAACAGTCGTTGATGTGCGACAAGATGATCCAGTCGACAGGCACTCGAATGACACAGGGCAAGTCAGCGGACGATTTCTCGTTCGATACGTCCAGGGCGCCGGATGTCGGGGCGCAGGCGCAGACGTCGCTTCTGTTGCTTGAAAGCCTGATCCATAGTCTCCTCGACAATGGTGCGCTGACCAAGGCCCAAGCGCTGGACGCGGTAGCGGCGGCCTACGATGTCAAGGCTGAAAGCGCGACGACCTTGCCGGAGCCACAGGATCGGCTGCAACGCTCGCTCTCAATCCTGACGCGGATGCGTATCAGCCTTGGCGCGCATTCCGGCCGGTATCGTCCCCCGGCCGATCCCGATGACGAGGCACGCAGCGATGGGTAAGACTGATCCGTCCCGCTCGGCCCCACAGCTTACGCGATCGCGCTGACCTGATCGAGGTGAAGATAGCGGGGATTGAAATCACCCGCCGCCGCCAGACCTTCGCGATCTCGGATGAGGATCTGCCGCCCGCTCTGTTCGATCAGGCCATCGGCCACCAGAGCCTTGAGCATGCGGTTCACGTGGATCGCGGTCAGGCCGGTGATGTCGCCGATCTGTTCCTGCGTCAGCGGCAGGATGAGCGTGTCGCGCCGGGCCATGCCTATCGCTTCCTCGCGCCGGGCCAGTTCGCAGAGCAGATGGGCGATCCGCATCCGCCCTTCGCGACGGCCGACGTTGGCAAGCCATTCCCGCATGATGGAGGCCTCGATCAACGCCTCGGTCCAGAGCGCCTCGCCGATCTCCGGATATTCGAGCGCGAGGGTTCGCAGATGCGCGCGATCGATCTTCACGACACGCAGCGGCGTCAGCGCCTCGACGCTGTGATCGGCCACCTTCAGAAAGAGATGCTGGAGGTCGAGGAAATCACCGGGTGTCTCCACCGCTACGATCTGTCGATTGCCGCCGCTGGTGATCTTGTAGCGTATTGCCAGCCCCTCGATCAGTAAGCTGCAGACGGGCGTCGGATCGTTGCCGTCGCGCACCAGGATGCTCCCGGCGGCCACTTCCGATTGCGTCGAGGCGGTCGCGGCGAGCGCCTCGCAAGCGGCGCTGCTTAGCTCTCGACGCATGTTAAGCTTGCGCATCAGCAACGCAGTGACGTCCATCAGACCGATCTCTCCAAAAAGCTTCGCAACCGCAATGAGTTAGGGGCAGATGCAGCTGTCCCGCACGCGGCCTTAATCGACCGCGCGGAGCGAACAAAGAGCTAGTTTACGGCATCGTCACGAGGCTTCATGCAGGAAAGCGTCTTACTGCATCCCATATTGTCGGAGGAGGTCGTAAAGCGTCGGGCGGCTGATGCCAAGCAGTCTTGCCGCGCCGGAAATGTTGCCGTCGGTGCGGGAAAGGGCAGAGCGCAACATGCGACGGTCGGTCGCCTCCCGCGCCGCCTTCAGGCTTATCGGAACGGTCTCCGCGTCGCCTGTCGTCAGGTCGAGATCGGCTGCCCTCAGCAGGCGGTCGTCCGCCATTATGACGGCGCGCTTCATCCGGTTTTCCAGCTCCCGTACGTTGCCGGGCCACCCCCATGCATCGATCGCCGCCAGCGCATCGGGCGCGAAATTCTGCACCAACGGATTCATCGCGGGGGCGAACCGCTTGAGAAAGTGCCGGGCGAGCAGGGCGGCGTCGCCGGTCCGCTCGGCCAGCGTCGGAATGCGGACGACGATCTCGGCGAGGCGATAATATAGATCCTCGCGAAAGCTCCCCTCGGCGATCATGCGATTAAGGTCCTGATGGGTGGCGCAAACAATGCGCGTGTCGACCGGGATCGGGCGCCGGCCGCCGATCCGTACGATCACACGCTCTTGAAGGAAGCGCAGAAGCTTCACCTGCAGCGAGAGGGGAATATCGCCCACCTCGTCCAGAAACAGCGTGCCGCCCTGCGCCTGTTCGATCCGACCTTCGGTCGTTTTGATTGCCCCGGTGAAGGCCCCTTTCTCATAGCCGAACAGTTCGGCCTCGAGAAGATTCTCGGGGATGGCGGCGCAGTTGATCGCCACGAAGCGGCGTGACGCCCTCTCGCTGACGTCGTGCAGGCCGCGCGCCAGCAACTCCTTGCCGGTGCCGCTTGCGCCGAGCAACATCACGGAGACATCGGCATTGGCGACCCGTTCGATCGTGCGGGCCACCTTCAGCATTTCCGGGGCGGCGGTGATCATGCCGCCGAGGACTGTCCGGTCTCGCCCGCCCTGATCCAGCAGCCGGCGGTTCTCGGCTTCGAGAGCATGGAGCCGAAAGGCGCGCGAGACGATCAGGCCAAGCTCGTCGATGTCGATCGGCTTCGCATAGAAATCATAGGCGCCGTTCGCGATCGCCCGCAGCGCGCTCTCACGCGCGCCATGGCCGCTGGCGACGATCACCTTCGTATCGGGCTTCAACGCCAATATTCCGGCGAGCGCGGCGAATCCCTCGCTTACCCCATCCGGATCGGGCGGCAGGCCGAGATCGAGGGTGACGACGGCGGGCTCCAAGGCGCGAACCGCATCGATCGCCGCCGCCCGATTGGTGGCGGCGATAACCTCATACTCCTCATAGGCCCAGCGAAGCTGCCGCTGCAGCCCTTCGTCATCCTCCACGATCAACAGCTTCGGTTTCGTGTCGCTCATCCTGTGCCCCGTTCCGTCAGCCGGCTGCCATCAGCGCGGCGCAGGCGGGGGCCGCCTGCGCCAGCGGCAGGGTGATGGTGAAGCGGCTGCCTTCCGCCTCGCGACTATCCACCTCCAGCCGCCCGCCCATGGCGGCGATCAGCGCACGCGCCTCATAGGCACCGATTCCGAAGCCGCCGTCCTTGGTGGAGACGAACGGCTTGAAGAGCCGCGTACGAATGAAGTCGCCGGACATGCCGGTGCCGCGATCCAGCACCTCGATCACCGCATCCGCGCCCTCTCGCGCACACGCGATGGAAACGGCCTCATCCGGCGGGCTGGAATCGAGCGCATTCTGCAGGATGTGGCCGAGAGCCTGTTCGAGCCGGACAGGATCGGCAAGGATCATCAGGTCGCCGTTCCCAGCGATCCTTACCCGCCGCCGGCCGCCGCGGCTGGCGGCCACGGTTTCAAGCAACGGGCGAAGCGCGAAGGGGCGCGGGGCGTCTACCCGGCCGCGGTGACGCTGGCTGAGCCGTGCGAGCAGATCGTTCATTCGCCCGGTGGACGCCTTCAGCGTCTCTATCATGTCCGCGCGAAATGCCGGGTTGTCGGCATGCCGTTCCGCATTGCGCGTCAGCAGGGTCAGCTGGCTGACGAGATTCTTGATATCATGCATGATGAAGGCGAAGCGGCGATTGAACTCATCGAAGCGTCGCGCATCGCTCAGCGCCTCCTGTGATCGCGCTTCGGCGAGATAGCTCGCCACCTGCCGGCCCGCCACACGGAGCAGGTCGAAATCCTCCCAGTCCAGCTGCCGATCGGGTATCGGCCGCGCCAGCACGACGAGGCCGACGAGACGATCGACGTGCAGCAAGGGCACCGCCGCCCAGACGTCGGGGGTTTCGATCAGCCAGGCAGGCACCTCGCCTGTTTTGCCATCGGGCAGACCGCGAAGCTCATCGAATGCGAGGATGCGGCCATCGTCCTCGGCCTGACGTATCAGCCTCATGCCGCGGGTACGGGCGGGGGGATGGATTGCGTCCCATTGCCAGCGCGAGGCGGGCGTGAGGCCGCCGTCCTCGTCCGGCAGCATGAGCAGGCCGCCGGGGGACTCGGTGATCTCCGCGATCGCCTGCACGGCACGCATTTCCAGCGGGGCGGCGGCCTCGCCGTGGCGGCCAAGCGTATTGGTGAAGCGTAGCCACTCCGTCCGATAATCGTAGCGATGCTGGAAGAAATGCTTGGCGAGCGTAACGCGCAACCATGACTGCATCCGCCGAGAGGGAAGAAACAGCAAAGCGCCCAGCGACATGGCGAAAACCACGGTGATCGTGCCCATCACCGCATAATCCCCGCCGATCGCATCG